>NZ_FMUW01000002.1:0-252648 GCF_900101315.1 Blautia sp. SF-50 | reverse complement strand
TCCTGCTGGATAACAGACTTCATAAAGCATTAGGATTAGCAGAGATACCAGCCGATGAAGTCACATTGATACCAGCATTAATAAAATAATAATAACAATACAGGCACAGGCAAGTTTCATTGCATAGAATTTAGTCTTTCCAACAGACATGTGGAATTTAGTCCTGCACACTATTTCCAGATGTCCTTTTATCATGCAAAAAACTATGCTGTTTATGCCGTATAAAAGCATTATATACTAAAAAAATCAAGTTGTATATCTCCGAAAATAGAATTAAATCCCGCATAAAATCAAGGTATATTAGAATGTAGAATTTACTTTTTCATTCAAGCAATCCTCCGGCTGCATCAGAAAACACAGTCGGAGGATCTGTTTATAAACAGACTTTCTGCTTATTTATTTTTCAGATATTCGTCGATACCTTTTGCACCAGCTTTACCTGCACCCATGGCAAGGATTACGGTAGCTGCACCTGTAACGGCATCACCACCGGCATATACGCCGTCCTTGGATGTCTTACCGGTTTCTTCCTCGGCAACGATACATCTTCTCTTGTTGATGTCAAGGCCCTTGGTTGTGGAAGAGATCAGCGGGTTCGGTGAAGTACCAAGAGACATGATGACAGTATCTACATCCATATCATACTCGGAACCAGGAATCTCTACCGGACGTCTTCTTCCGGATGCATCCGGCTCACCAAGCTCCATCTTGACAACCTTCATACCGTTTACGTGGCCGTTCTCATCAACGAGGATCTCCTTCGGATTTGTAAGAAGATCAAAGATGATGCCCTCTTCCTTAGCGTGATGAACTTCCTCTGCTCGTGCAGGAAGCTCTGCCTCACTTCTTCTGTATACGATATGTACCTCAGCACCAAGTCTCAGCGCTGTTCTTGCAGCATCCATGGCAACGTTACCACCGCCGACAACTGCAACCTTTTTGCCTGCTGCGATCGGTGTATCATAGGAATCATCGAATGCTTTCATGAGGTTGCTTCTTGTCAGGTACTCGTTTGCAGAGAATACACCGCTTGCATTCTCACCCGGGATACCCATGAACATCGGAAGTCCTGCACCGGAACCGATGAATACAGCCTCAAATCCCTCATCCTCGATCAGCTGATCGATGGTAGTGGATTTACCGATGACAACGTTTGTCTCGAATTTAACGCCAAGCTCTTTGACCTTCTCGATCTCTTTCTTAACAACCTTCTGCTTCGGAAGACGGAACTCCGGAATACCGTAAACAAGAACACCGCCAAGCTCATGAAGAGCCTCGAATACAGTTACATCGTATCCTGCCTTTGCAAGGTCACCTGCACAGGTAAGTCCGGATGGACCGGAACCGATCACTGCAACCTTATGTCCGTTCTTAACCTCTGCTCCTGCAGGTTTGATATCATGCTCCAGAGCATAGTCTGCAACGAATCTCTCCAGCTTACCGATAGAAACAGCCTCACCCTTCTTACCGCGGATACACTGTCCCTCACACTGGGATTCCTGCGGACATACACGACCACAGATAGCCGGAAGTGCGGAAGATAAACCGATCACCTTGTAAGCCTCTTCCATGTTGCCTTCTTTGATGTGCTCGATAAATCCCGGAATATTGATGGATACCGGACATCCCTCTACACATTTCGGTTTCTTACAGCCAAGGCATCTCTGTGCCTCTTCCATTGCTTCTTCCTGATTATATCCAAGACATACTTCCTCGAAGTTTGTCGCACGTACCTTCGGATCCTGCTCTCTTACAGGAACTTTTTTTAACATTTTTGCATCTGCCATTAGTTGTCACCTCCGCAATGTCCGCATCCACCGTGGTGGGTATCGCCTTCCTGAAGCTTCAGTAATGCACGGCCCTCCTGGGTCTTATACATCTGGCTTCTCTTCATAGCCTGATCGAAATCAACGAGATGTCCGTCGAACTCCGGTCCGTCTACGCAGGCAAATTTGATCTCATCACCGACCTGGAGACGACAAGCGCCGCACATACCGGTTCCGTCAACCATGATCGGGTTCATGCTGACAATTGTGTGGATACCAAGCTTCTTGGTAAGAAGACAGACAAATTTCATCATGATCATCGGTCCGATCGCTACACAAACGTCATAATGCTTGCCCTCGTTTGTCACAAGATCCTCAAGAGTCTTTGTTACCATACCGGAACGGCCATAGGAACCGTCATCTGTTGTAACATAAAGATTGGAAACAGCGCCAAGCTCTTTCTCAAGGATAACCATATCCTTAGTCTTGGAACCAAGGATAACATCCGCTGTGATGCCGTGCTCATGGAGCCATTTAACCTGCGGATAAACAGGTGCGGTACCGACACCACCGGCTACGAATACCATTTTTTTCTTCTTAAGTTCTTCGATATCCTCATGGACGAACTCAGACGGACATCCCAGAGGTCCTACGAAATCACGGAATGAATCTCCCGCCTTCAGTGCGGACATCTTAATGGTAGATGCTCCGATCTCCTGGAATACGATGGTAACTGTACCGGCCTCGCGATCGTAATCGCAGATGGTAAGCGGGATCCTCTCTCCCTTTTCGTCAAGTTTCACAATGATAAATTGTCCTGGCAGACAGTGGCTTGCCACACGTGGTGCATGCACAACCATAAGATGGATCTTAGCTGCCAGCGTTTCAGCTTTTAAAACCTTATACATGGTCTTCCTCCTCGCGCAAATTATAAACCTTTATTAATAATACGCTAAAAATCAGCATATGACAAGAGTAGATTTACAATTTCTGTCAAAATTCTTTACCACAGCACAGCGCAACCATGTTAGTCTTATACAACTAATATCATCAAAAGCCACATACAAAACTGGTTATTTCTGTGTTTTTTTCCTTTCGATAAGGGTATACAATCGGTCCAGTGCCTCCCGGATCCCTCCTACTTCATCGATGAGTCCTTCCTTTACCGCTTCTTCACCCTCCAGCATAGTCCCCACATCTTTTACAAGCTGGGAGGTATCCAGCATCAGCTCCTCCATCCGTTCTGCCGTGATATGAGAATGTCCGGATACAAAGGCAATGATCCGGTCCTGGATCTTTTCCATATTGCGGTAGGACTGCGCTACGCCGATGAACATTCCGTTCTGGCGCACCGGATGGACTACCATGGTAGCACTTGGCACGATAAAGGAATAATCTGCTGATACCGCCATGGGTACACCTATGGAATGTCCCCCGCCCAGCACCAGGGAAACCGTAGGGATACTCAGAGACGCGATCATCTCCGCAATGGCAAGCCCTGCCTCCACATCTCCTCCTACCGTATTTAAAAGGATCAGAAGCCCCTCGATCTCCTCATCGTCCTCAATGAGAGCCAGCTTTGGCAGTACATGCTCATACTTGGTTGTTTTGCTGTGAGACGGCGCGGATTCATGACCTTCGATTTCCCCGATCACCGTCAGAAGCTCCACTTTATGCTTCCGGGAATTTCCATCGAGCACTGCCTGCCCTGTTTCCCGGATCTGTTCGTTCTGGCTCGCTTCCCGGTCCAGTTCCTTCTGTTTTCTCTCTTCGCTCTGTTTTTCCATAAAAAAATACCTCCGGAATCTGAAATTCTGGAGGTATTATATGCAAAATATTACTTTCTATTCAGAGATCATTCGTCCCAGTTTGTCCATACGTCAGTAACGTCGTCGTCATCATCAAGAAGATCCAGTGTTCTGTGAAGATCTTTGATAGCCTGATCATCCGTCAGCTCCACATAGGTCTGCGGGATCATGGCGATCTGTGCTTCTACAAGCGGGATTCCGGCTTTCTCAAGAGCCTCACGTACAGCACTGAAATCGTCCGGTGCTGTGATGATCTCAAAGCTGTCCTCTTCCTCGTTGAAGTCCTCAGCACCTGCATCCAGAGCTGTCATCATCAGCTCGTCCGCATCCATCTCGCCGCACTCATCCTCAAGCTCTTCCTTATCGATGATGATCTGGCCCTTCTGGTCGAACATAAAGGATACGCATCCCTGTGTTCCGATGCTTCCGTTACCCTTGGTAAACGCGTTACGTACATTACCTGCAGTACGGTTCTTGTTATCTGTAAGAGTCTCTACGATAATAGCAACACCGTTCGGACCATATCCCTCATATACAGCCTTCTCGTAGCTGTCTGCAGAATCCGCACCTGCTGCCTTCTTGATTCCACGATCGATCGTATCGTTCGGCATGTTGTTTGCTTTTGCTTTTGCGATGACATCACGAAGCTTGCTGTTGTTTGCAGGATCCGGGCCGCCGGCCTTTACTGCCATAACGATCTCACGGCCGATGACTGTGAAGATCTTACCCTTCTTGGCATCATTTTTCTCTTTCTTATGTTTGATGTTGGCAAATTTTGAATGTCCTGACATGGTATTTTCCTCTCCTTGTTACCGTATATTTTCTTTCGTGCCCTGCTCATTTGGGTACCGTTTTACATAATTGCAACTCGGTTTAATATAGCACTTATGAAAGATTTCGTCAAGAATCAGAAAACAAACCGGTCAAAATTCCTCATGTTCCCCTAAAAAGTCAGTTCCAGACTGATCTCAAGCGCATGATTCACCTTATCAAGCATAGCACCGTCCAGATGACACACCTTATCCTTCAGACGCCGCTTGTCGATGGTGCGGAGCTGTTCCAGAAGGATCACGGAATCCTTTTCGATCCCGTAGGCGGATGCATCGATCTCAATATGTGTCGGCAGCTTTGCCTTATTCATTTTTGATGTAATTGCCGCACAGATCACTGTAGGGCTGTGACGGTTGCCCACATCGTTCTGGATGATCAGCACCGGACGGATGCCGCCCTGTTCACTGCCCACTACAGGTCTTAAGTCCGCGTAAAAAATATCCCCTCTTTTTATAACCACACAATTCACACTCCGATTCTGGTCCGGCTTATTTGCAAGCCGTATTCCTTTTTACAGATAAGTATTTCCACAATTTCTTTGTGTATACCATGCGTGGTACTTTTTTACCGGCCTTATGTCTGACCCGGCGTTTTCCGGATCCGGGTATTTACGGATCTACTGGAAAAAGCTCTCCTCTTCTCCGCATTCCTTACCGTCTTTGATATAAACCCGCGGAACACGTTTACTGATCCCGCAGACAAATTCATAGGAAAATCTTCCGGAAAGATCTCCCAGTGTCTCCACACTGATAAATTCCTCTCCATCTCTTCCCATCAGGGTGACCTCGTCCCCGGCCTTCACCTCCGGGATATCTGTGACATCAACCATAAACTGATCCATGCAGACACGTCCGAGGATCGGAGCTTTTTTGCCCCGGATCAGGACCCAGCCCTTATTGGAAAGCTGTCTCGGATAGCCATCTGCATAACCTACGGGGATCGTTGCCATTCTGGTAAAGCGTTCTGTAACAAACGTTCCTCCATAGCTTACCGCTGTTCCACGTTCCACATTTTTCACATAGGATACATGACTTTTCAGCTCCATTGCAGGTGTCAGCTTCACAATATCACGTTCTACCTCCTCTGACGGATAAATACCGTAAATGGTGATACCGGCACGAACGACATTGAGATTTGCTTCCGGAACACGGATGATACCTGCACTGTTGGAGCAGTGACGTACCGGAATATGAACACCTCTTTTTTCCAGAAGCTCTGCAAAACGGAGATAACGGTCCAGCTGCACCAGTGCAGGAGAACGGTCGGTCTCATCCGCCCTGGCAAAATGGGTAAACATTCCCTCGATCACCAGATTCGGGATTTTTGAGATTTTTTCGATCTTTATCGCATTTTCCGGAATATCCGCATATCCAATCCTTGTCATTCCCGTATCCAGAGCCAGATGAATATGTACATTTTTTCCAATACGTGCACCTGCTTTTGCATATTCTGCTGCTGTATTAAGATCCGATATGGTGATCCGGATATCATTGGCTGCAAGCTCTTCATAATATTCCTCAAATACAAGGCCAAGGATCAGGACAGGCTTGGTGATCCCTGCATGCCGAAGTTCCAGCGCCTCCTCTGCAGTAGCTGTTGCAAATCCCCAGATATAGTCATAGTCCTGGATCAGACGGGCAATAGCTCTGGCACCATGACCATAACCGTCCGCCTTGATCACAGCGATGATCTTTGTCCCTTCTTTGACATTTTTATGCATTTCCTCAAAATTGTGGGCAATGGCATCCAGTGATACCACTGCTTTTACTCTCTCGTATTTCTTCATAACTTCGACTCCTCTTCACCTATAGCTAATGCCTTGGGCAGATATTCTATGATATCTCCTGCCAGCATACTGCGCTTTCCTTTTTCAGCGGCTGCAAGATCGCCGCAAAGTCCGTGAAGATAAACACCTAACGCGGCCTTTAAAACCATGGGAGGCTGTTCCTCCGTTTTCAGATACATACATAACACTGCTGCCAGGATCCCGGAAAGCACATCTCCGCTTCCTGCAGTTGCCATTCCGGAATTACCGGAAAGATTCAGATACATCTGGCCTTTCTCATCTGCGATCACCGTACATGCATCCTTCAGTACGCACACAGAGCCTGTTTCCGCAGCACATTTCAGTGCAGTATCTGCGATCTCATGCTGGATCTCCTGGATCGTTCTGCCACTGAGCCGGCTCATTTCTCCGATATGCGGTGTCAGGACTACATGCTCTCCCAGATACTGATACCACTGTGGATGTGAAGCCAGAAGGTTCAGGCCGTCCGCATCCAGGATCAGCGGCTTTTTCTCCCGGGCAGCCGCCGTGAGAAACCACTGTTCTCTCTCACGGCTGGCCACTGATGTTCCAAGTCCCGGTCCGATCACGATCACATCACACCAGGATAGAAGCTGTTCATTGGATTCCTGATCAAAGCGGCTGCAGACCATAGCCTCCGGAAGGAGTATCTGCAGTGGGATCCTGTTGGCTTCCACAGTCTGGATCTTTACCATTCCCGCACCGGCACGAAGTGCTGCACTGGCGCTTAAATAAGCGGCTCCGCACATTCCCTCACTTCCGGTCACAAAGAGCACTTTTCCGAAGGTACCCTTGTTTCCGCCGGGATCACGTTCCGGAAACAGCTTCAGATCTTTATTTTCCAGACAGGCGGCAGATGCAGTCACAGCTTCTTGCTCATAGATCCCGATATCGGCGGTAACGATCCTTCCTGCATACAGTCTTCCCGGATAAAAGCAAAGACCTCTTTTCCGGTAGGCAAATGTGACAGTCAGATCGGCGCTGAAGGCAATTCCCATTTCCAGGCCAGTATCTCCGTTCACTCCTGACGGGATGTCAACTGCGATCTTTTTGGCCCTCGCACTGTTCATCTCATGGATGATATCAGCATAATGCCCCTCGATCGGACGCGTCAGGCCTACCCCAAACACGGCATCTACTATAGTAGTATATTCACTCCACTGCGGGTTATTCACCTCCGGGACACGATAACCGGAAGCGATCTTATACTGAAGAGCAGTCTCTCTGGTCATTTTATCTTTGTTTCCGACCATATAAAACTCTACCCGGATCCCCTTCAGATGGAACAATCTGGCAACAGCGATACCGTCACCGCCATTATTTCCGCTTCCGCAGACTACCAGGATCCTTTCGTCCTTCTGGAGATACTTTTCTGTTTCCTCTACCACCTTCAGTGCTGCCCGCTCCATCAGAACCTCGGAGGGAACTCCGATCTCACGGATCGTTGTGGAGTCCAGATCCTTCATTTCTTTGCAGGTAACAAGCTTCTTCATTCTGTCTTCTGCCTCCCCTCTGTCATAGAGAAAGCTGCCGTTTCCGGCAGCTTAACAATTCTTACTTATCCACATGTTCCTGCCTGTATTTACTGAGATTATAAGACAGTGTCATCAGACTCTCGGAAAGATGAACGTTCTCTACGATCACATCATCCGGTGTCTCAAGATCGAGATGTGCAAAATTCCAGATTGCCTTGATCCCGTTCTCCACCAGGATATCCGCCATTTCCTTGGCTTTATTCTTGGGAAGTGTCAGAATCGCGATCTCCACGTTATTCTCTCTCAGGAAAAACGGAAGCTCACTGAGCATTTGGATCTCAAGTCCACGGACTGCGATGCCCTCAAGCACAGGATTTACGTCAAAGATACCAACCAGCCTGAACCCGCGCTTCTCAAAATCCACATAATTGGCAAGTGCCTGTCCCAGATTACCGGCACCCAGGATGATCATCGGATGAACGGTATCCAGTCCCAGGATCTTACCGATCTCTGTATAAAGATAGTGTACATTATAGCCATACCCCTGCTGCCCAAAACCGCCAAAATTATTAAGATCCTGACGGATCTGAGAAGCTGTGGTATGCATCTTCTTACTTAATTCATTGGAAGAAATACGTTCTACATTATCTTCCATCAGCTCTCCTAAGTAGCGGTAATAGCGTGGCAGACGCTTAATCACCGCTTTCGAGATTTGTTTTGTCTCCACGATAGTTTTCCTCCTTACCTTACACTAGGTTAATTATAACGAATTGACATTTTCCTGTCAATTAAAGTTGTCTATTCTGTACAAATTTCTTTATATTTTTTCTAATAATTGATTTTTTCTTTGAAATCCCGGCAGTTTCCGTTATAATAGGTGGAGGATTTTTCCCTGTTCAGACATAAACAGGGGTGATTCTTTATACAGGAGGACAGTTTTTATGATTTTATCATGTCAGAATATATGCAAGGCCTTTGGCGAAAAAGTAATTTTAAATGATGCATCCTTTCACATTGAAGACCGTGAAAAGGCTGCTCTGATCGGCTGCAACGGTGCAGGAAAGACCACACTGCTGCGTATCATCATGCAGGAGCTTTCTGCTGATTCCGGTACCGTGGTGCTTGCCCGGGATAAAAATATCGGCTATCTTGCCCAGTACCAGGATATCCACGGACATCATACCATCTACGAAGAGCTTCTTACCACCAAGCAGCACATCATCGATATGGAACGCCGTATCCGCAATATGGAACAGGAAATGAACACGGTGACCGGTGATGAGCTGAACCGTCTGATGGAAACCTATACCCGCCTGACCCATCAGTTTGAGCTGGAGAACGGATACGCTTACAAAAGTGAGCTGACCGGTGTCTTAAAGGGTCTCGGCTTCACGGAGGAAGATTATGACAAGCAGATCGAAACTCTTTCCGGCGGTCAGAAAACCCGTGTGGCGCTGGGCAAGATGCTTCTTTCCAAGCCGGATATCCTGCTTCTGGATGAGCCAACCAATCACCTGGATATGGAAAGCATCTCCTGGCTGGAAACTTATCTTCTGAATTATCCGGGAGCTGTTTTTATCGTCTCCCATGACCGTTATTTTCTGGATAAGGTGGTCACCAAGGTCATTGAGATCGAAGCCGGACAGACCCGCGTATACAGCGGCAACTACTCTGCCTATGCTCTCAAGAAGGCTCAGCTTCGTGACGCACAGTACAAGGCATACTTAAATCAGCAGCGGGATATCAAGCATCAGGAAGCCGTTATCGCCAAGCTGAAATCCTTTAACCGTGAAAAATCCATCAAGCGTGCGGAAAGCCGTGAAAAAATGCTGGACCGTGTACAGAGGATCGAAAAGCCTCTTGAGCTCCAGGACCGGATGCGTATCTCGCTGGAACCACGGGTGTTAAGCGGAAACGATGTGCTCCACGTGGAAGCGCTTTCCAAGGCCTTTCCGGGACAGACCCTGTTCTCCGATATCTCCTTTGATATCAAACGCGGCGAGCGTGTGGCACTGATCGGAAACAACGGAACCGGAAAGACCACCATGCTGAAGATCATCAACGGTCTTATTGAGGCAGATGCCGGCAAATTTTCCCTTGGTTCCAAGGTGCAGATCGGTTATTACGATCAGGAACATCATGTTCTGCACATGGACAAAACAATTTTCCAGGAGATCTCCGATACTTATCCGACTCTCACAGAGACTGAGATCCGAAATATGCTTGCTGCATTTCTCTTTACCGGAGATGATGTTTTCAAGGAGATCTCCGCACTTTCCGGTGGAGAAAGAGGCCGTGTTTCCCTTGCAAAGCTGATGCTTTCCGAAGCCAACTTTCTGATCCTTGACGAGCCTACCAACCATCTGGATATTGCCTCCAAGGAGATCCTGGAGGAAGCACTGGTCAGCTACACCGGTACAGTCCTTTATGTATCCCATGACCGTTACTTTATCAATCAGACTGCGACCAGGATCATGGAGCTGACAAACCAGGCAGTGGTAAATTACATCGGTGATTATGATTACTATCTGGAAAAGAAGGAGGAGCTGACCAGTACCTATGCACCGGGAAGCACTTCTCCGGAGGCACCTGCAGAAGAAAAAGCGGTTTCCGAGAACAAGCTTTCCTGGCAGCAGATGAAGGAAGAACAGGCAAAGAAACGAAAACGGGAAGCCGAGCTGAAAAAAGTCGAAGCCCGTATCGAAGAGCTGGAAACAAGAGACAGCGAGATTGACGAAACCATGGTCCTTCCGGATGTCTGTACCAATGTAGCGGAATGTACAAAGCTAAGCCGCGAAAAAGCAGCCATCGCTGAAGAACTGGAAGAGCTTTATGAAAAATGGGAAGAGCTGGCCTGACGGTCAGCTCTTTTTTATCCCCTTATGTTTTTATGGAAGCAGCATGCCGAGATGCTGTTCAAAGCATACGCCATCGTTACGGTCTGTTCCTTCCTCCACCGCATCCCGGATCGATGCCGAGATAAAGTCCACGGCCAGCTCTGCACAGGTTTTCATGGAATATCTTTTTACCAGCCCTGCACTGAGCACGGATGCAAAAAGATCTCCTGTCCCGGAATAGCTTCCGCCGGATTTCTCTGCAAATACCCAGGAGCTGTTTCCGTTTTCCAGGACAAGATTTCCCATTTTCAGAGACTGCCCCTCCTCCCTGTGATCCACTCCGGTGATCACAACGGCAGGAAGTGAAAATTTCCGGGCAAGTCCGCACCCGATCTCCCGGATCTCTTCCATCCGCCGGGCCTCTGATGCCTTTTGCAGTTCCTTCCAGATCTCCTCCATTTTTTCTTTTCCGTAGAGAAGAAGGAGGGCTTCCGTAAGGTTCGGTGTGATCACATAGGAACGACGTGTCAGTTCGCAGAACCGGCTGCGAAGCTCTTCTGTATAGATCGGATAAACCGCGCCGTCATCCCCCATCACCGGATCTGTAAGGATCAGAGTATCCTTCCCTGCAAACGCATCCATAAATTTCAGAATCCTGTCTGCCTGCTTATCATCAGAAAGAAATCCAGTATAGATCCCATCCGGGAAAAATCCTCTTTTTTTCCACTGCTCCATATATGGTTCCATATGCTCTGTGAAATCCTCACAGAAATAACTTTCATAACCGGTCTGGTTGCTTAAAACAGCGGTGGGAAGTGGACACGCCTGGACCCCCATCACCGAAATCACCGGGATCGCTGCTGTCAGTGAACATTTCCCCAGCCCGGAAAGATCATTGATCACTGCTATTTTTTTCATGGTAATTCTCCAGTCTTGAGTTTTTTTCTGTAATATTATAGAATGAACTGTCAGGTTTACGCAATCATTTTTGGAAGGAAATCATCATACTTATGTTAAATATATCTGCAGAACACAAAAAAGAACACCTTTATCTGGAGGTTTATCACTATTACCGGAAGCTGATCCTGGAAGGCCGTCTCCTTCCCGGAAGCAAAATGCCCTCCCTCCGCAAATGCGCCCAGGAGCTGAAGCTGAGCCGTACCACCATCGAAAATGCCTATCTTCTGCTGGCAGCAGACGGCTATATCATCGCCAGGGCACAGAGCGGCTATTATGTCACCGGCATTGCTTCCAAGCAGCATCTGCTTACCCCCGAAAAACAGGATAAGGATATCACGCCCTGCCTTTATGATTTTGCCTCTTCCGGTGTTGACCGGGAAAGCTTCCGTTTTGATCTGTGGCAGCGTTACATCAAAAGCGCCCTCCGCCAGGGCGACCGTATGCTTTCTTATGGCGAACCCCAGGGCGAAAGCGATTTCCGGGAGGTTCTCGCAGACTATATCCGGGAACGCAGAAATGTGATCTGCTCCCCGGATGACATTGTAGTAGGGGCCGGTCTCCAGCCCCTTCTCCAGATCCTCTGCCCTCTGATCCATGAACGGAAAACCGTTTCGTTCCCCACACCGTCCTTCACCACATGCAGCACCATCTTTCAGGATTACGGCTTTGATGTCCATTACCGGGACAAAAGCTGCGATGTGATCTATGTTTCTCCTGCTCACATGACGAAATGGGGCGAGATCATGCCGGTAAAACGACGCCTGGAGCTGATCCGTCATGCGGAGATCGATGACCATCTGATCATTGAGGATGATTTCGAAAACGAATTTGTTTATTTCCAGAAACCGACGCCTTCACTTTTCGGTCTTGCAGGTGGTGAAAACGTTGTCTATATCGGTTCCTTTTCCAGGCTGCTGCTGCCCTCCATCCGTGTCAGCTTCATGGTACTGCCACGCTCTCTCCGGGAAAAATATACAAAAAAAGCAGCCTTTTATAATCAGACTGCTTCCAAGGCAGAACAGATCGCGCTCTGCCAGTTTATCCGCGACGGGCATCTGGCTTCCCAGACAAGAAAGCTCCGCCGCCTTTATTCCCAGAAGCTGAAGGCTCTTTCCCAGGCTGTCCGGGAAACCTTCGGCCAGGACTGCCAGATCCAAACAGGAGCCGCAGGAACCAGCCTTGCCCTTACTCTTCCCTGTTCTCTCACAGGCAGTGAACTGACAGACAGAGCCCGGAACCGTGGTCTGGGACTGGAGGTTCTCAGAGAAAACGGAGCCGAGGTCACCCTGGTCCTCTCCTGCTCCTCTATTCCATCCAAGGATTTTCTGCCTGCCTGTCAGCTTCTGAAGGAGGTTACCGGCTCCTAATCTCTCCGGTTATCGATCATGTAGAGCAGGGCATTTACAATGCACGCAGCAATATTGCTTCCACCCTTGCGTCCTTTTGCCACAATATAAGGCACATCTGCGTGCATGATCAGCTCCTTGGACTGCACAACATTCACAAAGCCTACCGGCACACCGATGATCAGCTCAGGAGAAAGCTTTCCGTTCTCAATAAGCTCATAAAGACGTACCAGTGCGGTAGGTGCGTTTCCAATGGCAAAGATTAGCTTTTTATCCATCTCTGCTGCCTTGTCCATGCTGGCTGTGGCTCTGGTAGTCCCGTTCTTTTTTGCAAGGGCAGCCACATCCTCATCGGACATGAAGCAGTAAGCCTCACCGCCGTAGCGGGCAAGTGCACGCTTGTTGATCCCAGCCTTTGCCATCTGGGTATCTGTGACGATGCAGGCGCCGTTGCGGATGGCGTCCATGGCCATCTCCACTGCCCCCTCCGAGAAGCAGAGATTTTTTGCATAATCAAAATCTGCGCTTGTGTGGATACAGCGTTTTACGATCAGCTCTGTTCCCGGGATCAGGGGAGTATCCCCCAGCTCTTCTGTGATGATCTCAAAGCTTCTTTTTTCAATCTCCATGGGTTTTACATTTTCAAGCTCAACTTTCATTTCTATTCTTCCTCCGTAATCCCGTTTTCCAGTATCTCATAGATTTTTTTCATATCCAGATGCTTCCGCAGCTCTGCAGCCAGGATATCATACTGCTGTTCCTTAAATGCCGCAAAATCCACGCCTGTCATATTTTCCACATCAATACCTTTTTTCTCGCCGATCACGCGGATGATCGCCTCTGCAGATGCTTCCTTATCGAAAACGCCGTGGATATAGGTTCCGCACACATTTCCCACAAAAGCACCCTCTTCTTTTTTCTTACCGCTGACGCTGTCTGTGATCTTCGTGGCTGTTCCTGCATTGTCCTTCAGGATGCTTTCGCCCATATGGATCTCATAGCCCTCGATCTCCGCACCGGAAAGAGGAGCAAACACACCGGACAGCTGACCGAAATGCCCCTGCACCCTGGTCCTGGTTTTCTTTTCGGCAAATACCGTTTCCATAGGAAGAAGTCCCATTCCTTTCATGGAACCGCCATTTTCAACGCCATGAGGATCGCTTAAGGTCTCGCCCAGCATCTGATAGCCGCCGCAGACACCAAAGATCAGCTTGCCTCTGGAGGCTTCCTTAAGAACCGCTGCCTCCATTCCGCTTTCCCGCATCCAGATCAGATCGCCCATGGTGTTCTTGGTTCCAGGAAGGATGATCATGTCCGGAGAGTGAAGATCTCTCGGGTGTTTTACATAGCGGAGAGAAACTCCGGGAATGCTCTCAAAAGGATTAAAATCCGTAAAGTTGGAGATCCTTGGTGTACGGACCACTGCGATATCAATGACACCGGCTTCCTGCTTCCGGTCAAAACGCTCCGTCAGGCTGTCCTCATCCTCCACCTGGATATCCAGATAAGGCGCCACACCCACCACCGGGATCCCGCTTCTTTCCTCAAGCATGACAACACCAGGGTCCAGAATAGTCTTATCTCCGCGGAATTTGTTGATGATCAGCCCCTTTACCATAGCCTTCTCATCATCCTCCAGAAGCTCTACCGTACCGATCAGCTGGGCAAAAACACCTCCACGGTCAATATCTCCCACAAGAAGGACCGGTGCCTTGGCCATCTTTGCCATACCCATATTTACAATATCCTCATCCTTGAGATTGATCTCGGCAGGACTTCCCGCACCTTCGATGACAATGATATCGTTTTCCGCTGCAAGAGCGTTGTACGCCTTCATCACATCCGGGACCAGGGTCTTCTTATATTTGAAATAATCCCTGGCACTCATGGTTCCAAGAACCTCTCCGTTTACGATCACCTGGGAGCCTACATCATTGGTAGGCTTCAGAAGAATGGGATTCATCAGGACAGACGGCCGGATCCCGGCTGCCTCTGCCTGCATGACCTGAGCCCGTCCCATCTCAAGACCATCCTCTGTGATAAAGGAATTCAGTGCCATATTTTGTGATTTAAAAGGAGCCACACGATATCCATCCTGCTTAAAGATCCTGCAAAGTCCCGCAGCCAGCAGGCTTTTTCCGGCATTGGACATGGTTCCCTGTACCATTATTGCTTTTGCCATAATATACCTCCCTCAAGTACTTCGATCAGTTTTACATTTTCTTCATGGCGCTTTACCGCGATCCGGTAATACCCCTTTGTAAGACCCGGATAATTGCTGCAATCACGGATCAGGATCCGCTTCCGCAGACAGAAGTCAAAGAGCTCCTCCGGTCCTTTAAAGAAAATATAATTTGCTTCCGACGGAAATACTTTATACCCAATGCGGACTAGCTCATCCTTCAGCCACTGTGCCTCCCGAAAAACAAGCTGCCTTCCCTCCTCTACATATTCCGTCTCTGTAAGTGCCTGGAGCCCGGCTGCCTGGGCCATGGTGGAAACATTCCATGGCTGAACGCAGAGCTCCATCCTTTCCATCAGCTTTCTGTCAGAACAGAGGCCATAGCCCAGCCGCACACCGGCCATGGCATATCTTTTTGTAAATGCTTTCAGGATAAAAAGATTATTGAACCCGGAAAGAGAATGCTTCAGAGAATACTCTTCCGGTTCCTTTACAAAATCAAGGAAACATTCATCTACCACCAGCAGGATATCCAGCTTTCTGCATTTTTCCAGGATCCTTTTCAGAAGCCTGTGGGGGATCAGCATGCCGGTAGGATTGTTGGGGTTACATAAGAAAGCCATATCCAGTCCCTTATGGAGGATATCCAGATATGCTTCACTGAGCACAAAACCGTCATTTTCCGTCAGCATGTAATATTCCAGCTCACAGCCAGTGCTGGCCAGAGCCTGTCCGTATTCCGCAAAAGTAGGCGCCGGGATCAGAGCCCGCTTTGGCTTTACTGCATGACAAAGCGTAAAGATCACTTCTGCCGCTCCATTACCGCATATTACCTCTTCCGCTTTTACCCCTTCTGATTCTGCGATTCTTTCCCTGAGAACGCCGCATCCTACCTGGGGATACTGTGCAATATGATCCAGACTGTGGATAATGGCCTGCTTCACACTTTCCGGTGTTCCCAAAGGATTCAGATTTGCCGAAAAATCCAGGCAGTCTTTATGTTTATATACGTCTCCTCCATGTATGTGTTTTGTCATTGGTCATTCTCCTGTCTGTATTTATTGTTACCTTAATAGCCCGAACCGGATCCCCGCACTGAGCAGTCCAAATACAACCACTCCCAGTATGGATGCCGCATACATCAGCCGGTTAGCCCTTTTGATATCCTCCGGCTCCACCGGGCGGATCGGATCCCCGATCGTGGGTTTTTCATATAATTTCCCGAAATAATATGCATTTCCCGCAAGCTGTACATCCAGCGCTCCGGCCATGGCAGCCTCTGTCTGGGCTGAGTTGGGGCTTGCATGATTCCTCCTGTCACGTTTGTAAATCTTTGCCGCGTTTTTTGTATCCATTCCTGTAAAAACAGTTCCTGCCACCATCAGCCATCCGGAGATCCTGGCAGGGATATAATTGGCCACATCATCCAGCTTTGCCGCAATACGGCCGAAATAAAGATATTTGTCATTTTTATATCCAAGCATGGAATCCATGGTATTGATACCCTTGTACAAAAACATCAGCGGCACTCCGCCGATAGCCATATAAAGCATGGGGGCGATCACGCCGTCGGATGCATTTTCCGCAACGGTTTCCACGGCAGCCTTTGTCACGCCGGTTTCCGTAAGCTCTCTGGTATCACGGCCTACGATCATGGACACCGCATAGCGTGCCTCGTCCAGAGTTCCGTTTTTCAGCCGGTCATAAACCTTCATACTCTCATCCTTCAGGGAACGGGTGGCAAGAAGCTGATAGCACCAGAAAACCTCCAGCACAAATCCGGCCACCGGCAGATACCGGTAAAGATAATAAAGCACCAGAAGCGGCACCCCGCCGCTGAACAGACAGACAAGCACTACGATCAGAAAGCCTCCTGTCAGCTCACCGCCGTGATTTTTCGGAAAAATCTTCCGGATCACCTTTTCCAGCACTGCGATCAGATTGCCGATGACACAGATCGGATGATAAAGCCATCTGGGATCTCCGATCAGAAGATCCAGCACAAATCCTATGGCCAGTGCAGGAAGACTATATTTCAGCATCTTTTTTCTGCCTCCGTTCCTTCTTATATTCCAGTGCGTTCTTCAGAAAGCGTGCCGGAACCCTGGGATTTCCGTAATAATAAAGATGCGGAAATCCTGCCATCAGCCTGCCCCGGTCATGGATACAATCCCATCCTCTTTTAGATGCCGGCTTTGCCGCATGAAAATCCTCTCCGCAATCTGTGGAATCAAAATAATGGAATTCATGAGCCGGGATCTCACCAAGTCCGGTATCCTGTTTTTCCGTAAGGGTGATATAGCCGAACCGGTTCAGCTTCGGTGTCCGGTAAGCCCTTCCAGGGATCACCCCGCAGACTCTGCGCTGCTTTCCTTCCATATCCTCCATCTCCTGATGAAGATACATGAATCCGCCACATTCTGCCAGACAAGGCATTCCATCCAGGATAACTTCCCGGATCCGGGTGCACATTTCCTGATTTTCTTCCAGCGCCTCCCCGTTTAATTCCGGGTAACCGCCGCTTAAAAGAAGCCCGTCCAGATCCTCCGGAAGCTCTCTGTCATGAATGGGGGAAAAACGTACCAGCTCCGCTCCCATCTGCTCCAGAAGATTTAAATTATCCGCATAGAAAAAGCAGAAGGCTTCATCATCCGCCACACCGATCCGCACCTTTTCCTCTGTACGGTATCCGAAGGCAGTATCCTTCTGTATCAGCATTTCCGTCTCCGGTGCCGCAAGCTCCGGTGCTTCCCCTGCAAGCTCCAGGATCCCATCGATATCCAGGGTTTTCTCCAGTACCTCGGAAAGCTTCTGCAGACGGCTTTTCAGCTCCGGAATCTCCTCCGGAAGCACCAGCCCCAGATGACGGCTTTCGATCACACAGTCCTCCACCTTCGGAACATATCCCAGCACCTTTACGGAAAGCTCCTCTTCCAGAAGCTTCTTCATCCTGGGATACAGCATGGGAGACATCTGGTTAAAGATCACGCCGCAGATATGACTGTCCTTTTTGTATTCCAGAAAGCCCTTTACATAGGCAGCCAGGGAAACACTCATGCCACGGCTGTTTACGATCAGGATCACCGGTGTATCTGTGGTGGAGGCCAGATCATAGGCGCTGGCTCTGGAGGTGATCCCTCCTACACCGTCATAATACCCCATGACTCCCTCCATCACTGCGATCTCACAGTCCGATGCGTTCTTTGCCAGAAGATACCGGGTTCTGTCTCCATCTGTAAAAAACGTATCCAGGTTTCGGGATCTTGTACCGATCACACGGCTGTGGAACATAGGATCTATGTAATCCGGGCCGCATTTAAAAGAAGCCACCTTAAGGCCACGGTTCACCAGCGCCTGAAGCAGCCCGCAGGTGATCAGGGTTTTTCCGCTTCCGCTGGCACCTGCCGCAAGAAGTATTCTCGGGATCTTCACCTAAATCTCCTCCCCTCTTCCGCTGCAGGAAATGATATAGATCGGATTCTCACCCATCATCATATGATACCTTCCGATAGATTTTGATCTTGCCGCAGACAGCTGTACGATATCCACATCCGTTAGGCTGAAATCTCGTATGGCATTCATGGCTTCCGTCACCGTCTCCAGGGTGATGCAGTTGATCACGATCCGTACTTTTGGATTTTTGTCCAGAAGAAGCCGGATGATCTCGTTCATGTTTCCGGAGGACCCGCCGATAAAGGCATGTGTCGGAACAGGCAGTTCCACCATCGCTTCCGGCGCAGTACCAGGCACAATCTCCAGATTGTCTGTGGCAAATTTCCGCCTGTTCTCCTTCAGAAGAGCAAGGGCATCTTCCTTTTTCTCGATGGCATAGACCTGCCCCTTCCAGGCACGAAGCGCCATCTCAACAGAAACCGAGCCTGTGCCCGCTCCCACATCATAGCAGACAGAATCCTCCTGAAGACGAAGCTTGGACAGAGAAACCGTACGCACCTCTTCCTTTGTCATAGGCGCCTTCCCACGAAGAAATTCCTCATCACAGATCCCGTGAACTGCGGGCAAAGGTAGTGCCTTTTCATTGCACGCAGTTACCACGCTTAACGCATCTCCCCGGTATTCTGTAAGCTCTGCCGCACTGGCATGAAAGATCTTTTCATTTTCGTAGGAAAGATTTTCTCCCACATAGAGGGTCACATCACCCATTCCATACGCAACCAGACGAGAAGCCAGACGAGCTACCCCATCCTCTGTTCCCAGAATGGAAAAAACCTTGGGGTTATGCCGGATCAGGGCGATCAGATTGCAGTCTCTTCCATGAGCGCTGACGATCCTGGCATCATCCCAGGAAAGACCGATCTTCGCCATAAAATAGACAACGGAAGAAATCCCGCAGATCACCTGGACATCACCATCCAGAAGGTCCATCAGCTTCCTTGCGCCGCTGTAGAAGCCCACATCGCCGGAAAGGGCAATGGCTACGGTACGGTACTGTGGATGTGTCTTGATATACTCCACGATCTTATCACTGCGGTACTCATGGAGAACCATCTGCCCCGGCCTCTGTACGGCATCTGTCATACGCTTTGCACCGATCAGAAGCTCCGCCTCATCAAAGGCCTTCTTTCCTTCCAGGGTCAGTGTTTTTTCCGCACCCATGCCGATGCCTACAAGAGAAACCCTCTGTGACAGGGTAAGGCCAAACAGCTTTGCCAGAAATACCCTTGCTTCCGGCAGGGACAGCCCCTCCTCCTGCAATGGTCTTCCGATGATCACAGGTGTGACGCCGCAACGCTGACAAGCCTCCATCTTTTCCGGGAATCCACCTGCCAGACCGGTATCCTTGGTGACCAGATAGCTGCACTGAAACTGTCGAAGCATGGCTTCGTTGATCTCTGTAGAAAATGGCCCCTGCATACCGATGAGATGCTTTCCCTCGATCCCCAGCTCCGCGCAGGAGCTGATCACGGAAGGGATGGACAGCACCCGGGCAAAAAGCCTCTCCTGGTAATCCGGGATCACTGTAAATTTAGACAGCTCCTTGCTTCCTGTGGTAAGAAAAATGTTCCCCTCTGTACCGGAAAGAAGCTCTGCCGCCTTCTCCGTGCTTTCCACATAGATGGCTTCCCTGTTCTTCTCCCCCTCCGGACGAAGGACACGCTGATAGCGGATGCTTCCGTTCTCACAGGCAGTCCGGATATTTTTTGTCACCTCTGCTGCATAGGGATGAGTGGCGTCCAGAACGATCTCCGGCGCTTCCCTTTGGAAAAGCTCCTCCATATCTTCGGTTTTCAGCCTTCCAGCGCTGACATGGAGAAATTCATTTTCCTTCAGAAGGGAGCCGCCATATTCCGTGGCTGCACAGGCATAGACCGGAACATGATTTTCCGCAAGGAACTCACAGAGCGCATAGCCCTCGGTGGTCCCTGCAAAAACAATGGCTTTATACATTCTTATATCCCCTTGGTGTTACCATCTTGCCGTTTACATTCTTAGTCTGTGAATTTCCCACAAATACGGTAGTAAACATATCCACTTCTGTATCACGGAGCTCCTTCAGTGTCATGACCTGTGCAGTCTCGCCGTCACGTGCGATCTGGGCAACCGTGCCGCAGACAGTATCCGGAGACTTGTATTTCATCATCAGATCACAGGCCTTCTGAAGATAATCCTTACGTTTTCTGCTGGACGGATTGTAAAGGCATACCACAAAATCCGCCTGTGCTGCTGCCAGAAGCCTTGCCTCGATCTTCTCCCACGGAGTCAGAAGATCACTTAAGCTGATCAGGCAGAAGTCATGGATCAGCGGTGCACCCAGCACTGCGGCGCCGCCTGTGGCTGCTGTCACACCCGGGATAATGGTCAGCTCCACATCCGGATAGTTTTCTCCCACCTCATACATCAGACCTGCCATGCCATAGACACCGGCGTCACCACTGCAGATCATGGAAACGGTTTTTCCTTTTTTTGCCTCGTCAAAAGCAAGTACACAGCGGTCTACCTCTTTTTTCATCGGTGTGGTCATGAACTCTTTGCCTGCAAAATACTCCTTTACAAGATCCACATACACCGTGTAACCGATGATCACATCACTTTCATTTAATGCACGGATCGCTCTTCCAGTCATCTGGTCATACGCACCCGGGCCAATTCCTACAACATAAATCTTACTCAAAACGTATCCTCCGATTTCCGGCTGCAAGGGCGGTGGTCACACCGTCCCGGCCTGTTTTTTTTCTGATCAGTGTACCCTGTCCGCAACCCAGAACCGCGCTTCTCTCACAGACATTCTCTACACCTGTTATCTTTTTTACAAATTGCGACGGGGTAAATTCACCCTGCACTGCCTTCAGCTCTTCCTCTGTAAAGGTCAGAAAGGGAAGCTGCCAGGCTTCTGCCAGAGAAAGAAGTCCCACCTCTTCCTTCTTCAGATCGATACTGGCAATAGCGCTCAGCGCTTCTCTGTAAACATCCGATTCTCTCAGACATTCCTCTGCCGCCTTCCGGATGGAGGCTGCATCCTTTCCCCTGCGGCAGCCCATTCCCAGAACTGCAGCGGGCGGCACCACATGGACTGTATTTTTAAAGGGCAGGCAGCCTCTGTGGATCGTCACCGCAATACCTGTTTCCGATGCCTCACCGGCTATCTCACCCTTCTCCGGATCCGCTGCAGCTGAGGGCCTTCCGTCCTTCCCGCAAAGCACCAGACCCTCCGGCAGCTCCCCGTCCCATGGAAACTCACTGTAAAAGCCAACGCTCTTTCCTGCAAGAAGGGCCGCAGAAGCCTCCTTTGCAGCCTTCATATGAAAAATAGCACAGCCATTCTTTTTTGCAAAAACATCCACTGCAAAACGGCTGTGAAGATCTGTGGCTGTTGTCACAACCGGCACCGCCTTAAGATATCCGGCACAGCGAAGAGCCAGCTCATTGGCTCCGCCCAGATGTCCGGAAAGAAGCGCAATGACAAATTTTCCGCACTCATCGATCACCAGCACAGCCGGATCCGTCTTTTTTCCGGCAATGTAAGGTGCGATACTGCGCACTGCGATCCCGCAGGCGCCCACAAAGATCACGCCCTCTTTTCCTGTCCGGAACTGTTCCCCTGCCCACTGGGAGGTGGAAACAGAGATCGGATCCGGAAGGTACCGGCTCTTTTTTGCAAGGGTGACACTCTCACCCTCTTTTTCCAGCGCCCTCTGAAGCCTTTCCCCTGTCTCCAGCCCTGTCATACTGAAGCAAATGATGGAAATGTTCATATTTTATTTCGTAGCCTCACGGAACTCTGTGGTAAAGCCCGGATCATACAGCTTGGATCTGTCATAGCTTGCAGCATTGACCGCATCACCTACCAGCATAAGCGCTGTTTTTGTGATCTTGTTCTCTTTTGCTGTCTGGGCCAGAGTACCCACTGTACAGATAAACTTCTTCTCATCGGGCCAGGTTGCCTTGTAGACGATGGCAGCCGGTGTATCCTCACGGTATCCGCCCTCCACCAGTCTGCGGCTCAGCTCCTCCAGCATACCTGTACTGAGGAAAATAACCATAGTCGCATTATGAGCGGCAAAGGACTGAATACTCTCTTTTGCCGGCACCGGTGTCCTTCCTTCCATTCTTGTGATGATCACACTCTGGGAAATATCCGGAAGTGTATACTCCAGGTTCAGTGCAGATGCAGCTCCGCAGAAGGCACTGACACCCGGGCAGGAATCATAGGGGATTCCCTTTTCATCCAGGATATCCATCTGCTCACGGATCGCACCATAGATACATGGATCGCCGGTGTGGAGACGAACGGTCATCTTACCTTCAGCCTCTGCTCTCTCCATAACAGAGATCACTTCCTCAAGGGTCATCTTTGCACTGTTATGGATGGTGCACACATCCTTGGAATACTCCAGAAGCTGGGGATTTACAAGAGATCCCGCATAGATGATCACATCTGCCTCTTCCAGATACTGTTTACCTCTTACTGTAATAAGATCCGGTGCTCCCGGACCTGCTCCTACAAAATGTACCATAATCTATTCCTCTCTTCTGTCTTTGTTTTCTTTGATAATGATCAGGGAATAATATCCTGCATCCTCAGGGATCTCCTCCACGGTCCGGTAGATCTTTTCATCCGGCATTCCGCAGTTTTCGATCATCATGGCCTCTGCCCCCTGGGAAAGAAGCTCCGCCTTCACATCCTTCATCTTCTTTCCGGCCTTCATAAGGACCTTGGTACCGGAAAGCTTCAGCGCATCCTCGATCTGATAGGAAGCCGGGATCACGTGAAGAGGCTCTGCCTTCTCCACAAGTCCGGTGTTCAGACGGGCGGAAACTGCACAGAAGGATGTGATGCCACAGACGATCTCCGTCTCATAGCCCTGAGCCACAAGTCTGTGATGGATATAGAGATATGTGGAATACACGGTAGGATCTCCCAGTGTGAGAAATACCACATCTTTCCCCTGGTCCAGGACAGCCTTAACTTTTTCTGCTCCTGCATCGTGATAGCTCTTCAGCACCTCCGGATCCTTGGACATTGGAAAAGGAACTGCAAGAAGCTCCTTCTTTCCAAGCTCCGGATAAGCCCCCTCCACGATCTTAAACGCTACCGTATCCTCCGGAACCTGTCCCGGAAGTGCGATCACCTCTGCCTCCTTTACAAGACGAAGTGCTTTTAAGGTAAGAAGCTCCGGATCTCCCGGTCCTACACCTACACCATATAATTTACCTGCCATATTTCTTTCCTCCTAACTATATTTTCCAGACAGGATAAAACCTGTCTGTTATTTATATCAAATTTTGTCCCCGGATCAAAAATCTCCATCCGGATCAGGGTTTCACGCATGAAATATCATCCACCCCGACTGCCTGCTCCTGTATCTTATGGATCAGCTCCTCTGCATCCCGGGTCTGCCCCAGCAGTCCGTATACATTGGAAAACACCACAGCACCCAGAAGGATCTGCTCATAGGATCTGTGGTCCAGATAAAACTGGATCTTCTCCATGACCACAGCCATAGTCTCTTTCAGGATACCATAGCTGTCAAGAACAGCCAGCGCCTCATCCGTAGTCCCCGCCTCCAGGATCTCTCTGGCACATTCCAGAGAGCCCCCTGCACGGATGGCACTTGCACAGAGAACCTCCATCCTTCCGTCAGCACAGTGGGAATGGGTATTCATGATCCCGGCGGCAACCTTTACAAACTTACCGATATGAGCGACAAAAAGAATGCCCTTTACGCCCATATCAATAGCCATGTCAATGGTCTCTCCTACATAATTGCTGCACTTGATATTGTTCTCAAAGGGAATGGACATATGCTCCCTGAGATAATCCGCACCGTAATTCCCCGGTGTCACCAGGATATAGTTTTCTCCCTGGCAGAAATGCTGCTTCATCTCCACATGGATGCTTTCGATCAGAGCCTTCTCACTCATGGGCTCTACGATCCCGCTGGTTCCAAGTATGGAGATCCCGCCAAGAATGCCAAGACGGGGATTAAAGGTTTTCTTCGCGATCTCCTCCCCCTGGGGAACGGATACGGTAAGCTTCAGACCGCCCTCGTAGTCATATTCCTGGGCCGCCTCTTCGGCTTCCCGCAGGATCATGGCTCTGGGAACCGGATTGATCGCCGCCTCGCCCACGTTCTGGGAAAGTCCCGGCTTGGTGACACGCCCCACACCGATCCCTCCGTCCAGGATGATCTGAGGCCGGGATCTCTCTGTTTTCTGCTGCTGCCCGGCCTGTTCTGCCGCTGAAATAGAAAACTTCTCCGCTTTTACATAGACCAGGATCCCGTTGGTGGTATCCGGATCATCCCCCGCATCCTTCTGTACCGCACAGGAGACATAGGTTTCGCCCCGGGTAATATCGTGAAGCTGTAATGTGAGAGTGATCCCCTTTGGGGTATCAAGCTCTACCTCGGAAAGAGTCTCACCCGAAAGCAGCATCCGGACTGCACCCCTGGCTGCCCCGGCTGCGCAGGAGCCTGTTGTGTAGCCATAACGGAGGCGCTTGTTGTTTTTTATGACATACTGGTCTTCCAGTCCATTCTTCATATATACGATGCCCTCCTTTTCAGATTACCTTGTGCTCCAGCCATTTGCGGCTGTGGAAACGCCAGGTAAAAATGATCCCACGAACAGTCCAGTCTGCAAACATTCCGATCCAGACACCCATAGGCCCGAAGCCCAGGACACGGATCAGGAAAACACAGAGACAGAACCTGCATGCCCACATGGTACAGCAGGAGGTGATCATGGAAAACTTCACATCACCGGCTGCACGAAGACCATACCCCGGCACGAACGCCATTGTCCATACCACAGGCTTTACGATGGTGATCCATGTGATCATGTGGATGCACATTTCCGCACTGGTACTCTCCATTCCGCCAAGGATCGTCACCGGTCTGACCAAAATATACACGATCAGACAGCTTACGATAATAATTGCCTCTGCAATGACGCAGAGTTTTTTTATGTAATAGACCGCCTCATCCTTGCGGCCGGCACCAAGACACTGGCCTACGATGGTCATCAGGCCCACACCTACTCCGATGGCCGCGATACCATTCAGGTTCTCAAGGATATTGGTCATTGCCTGCGCTGCAATGGCTGCTGTGCCCAGTGTGGAAACCGTAGACTGGATGGCAAGCTTTCCAAGCTGAAACATACTGTTCTCAATTCCCGAAGGGATTCCAAGTCCCAGGATCCGTCCGATCATGCTCCAGTCCGGTCGGATCTTCAGATAATCCTTCACAACGACAGGCTGACGATCCTTGCGCAGCTGCCAGAGAACAACCACTGCACAGAAAATACGGGAAACCAGTGTGGAGATCGCTGCTCCTGCAACACCAAGGTGGAAAACCCAGATCAGAACCGCGTTTCCGCCAATGTTCATGATATTGGAGATCATGGAGATGGTCATAGGCCCCTTGGTATTCTCCTGGGCACGAAAGATCGAAGCCGCAGAATCATAAGCCGCAATAAAGGGGAATGACAGTGCCGTAAAAAAGAAATAAATTTCCGATGCACGCATAACATCCGCATCCACCGCACCAAAGATCAGCCTCAAAAGCGGCTTCTGAAAGATCAGACAGACTGCAGACACCACTACAGAGATCGCTGTGATGATAAAAAGCACCTGCCTGGCAGACATATTCGCCTTCTCATAATTCCTCTGTCCGATATACTGGGCGCAGACAATGGCGCCTCCCGCTGCCAGCGCCGAAAAAGCCTGGATCAGAAGCACATTGATGGAATCCACCAGCGATACCGCAGAAAGAGCCGCAGATCCCACATTGCTGACCATCATGGTATCTGCGGTTCCCATTATCGAATTCAAAATCTGTTCCAGCACTACCGGCACCAGAAGATTACGGATCATCCGGTTGGTAAACATATGCTGCTGTTCCATTGTTACATCCTCCGCCTCACTTATTTATGACCTGACAAAGCAGAAAAAAACGTCTGTATTTTATCAATCACACTTTCTCTGACATTATACCCTTTTCCCGCTCTTTTTCCAATATATTTTCTGTGTTTTTTGTACAAACTGCAAAATGCCGCAGGCGCGAAACCTGCGGCAGTCTTTGTATTTTGTGTTTTTTTATTATACAATTATGTTCCAATGTCACTCGGATCACATCATACTTGTTAAGATGTTTTTTAAAGTCGGCCTCCCTGCTTATCTGCAATCCAGAAAACATCTGCTCAGAATCTGCGCCTTTGCTATAATACGCAGCCAACATATTAGCTGCATAAGATTTTCCGAACCGGCGCGGCCGACTATTGCAGATATAAGCATTTGTTGTATCAAGAACACTGTTTGTGTACTCGATCAGGCCAGTCTTATCCACATATATTCTGGAGTTAAGAGCAACCTGAAATGCACTGTTGTTCGGGTTCACAAATCTTCCCATGCTATTCAGACTCCTTTCTGAAGCTGTTCCTCAAGCACGAGGTTACAACTCACCTGTTTTATTTTGATTTTATCATTTCACAGAGCAAATAACAAGTTGATGGCTGTTTTACTTTGTGCAACATATGCAAATCCCACTCGAACAGTACGTTCTTTCCCGGTTCTGTCAACCATTATTTCATTTTGATCTCGCTGTTATATGAACAGCTCCTAATACTTCTTCTGTTGTGGCATTCCTCCACCGCTTCATCGCTCTGTACCTCCGCTGCCGTTCAGCTCCAACACTGATCTTATCTGCCGGTGCTGTACCTGGAAAATACACACCCTTTTTGTACGGAAGATATGAAGTAACAGAGGACCTGGACAGACCAAGAGCATTTGCAGTTGAAAGGACAGCAGCTTTATGATCCTGTGTTTTTCTGAAATCATCAAAGGTCTCCTGCACCTTCTCCACCACATCCGATGCATGCACACCGGCCGTGATAAGTAGCTTCCGAACCTTAATCGGATTCAGCCCCAGCTCATCTGCAATAGCCTGCAAAGACATCCCGACATCATAAAGCACAACAGGTAAGTGCCTCAAAACATGGCGTAGTGTAATATAACAGTTTTTCTGTTATGATATCTACATCATTGTTTGAGGCACTTACCCCTGAGAATAGATCATCAGCCGGTTGTCATTAGATATGATACGGCCTTGAGGATTATGGGAGTAATTCTGAGATGCAGGCCGCAGGACTTCGCCAAAAGCTGTTGATGATTCCTGGCTTATTCTGGACATAAGATTCGCCTCCTTAATATCAAGTTTTTCTCAGTATATCAAGAAGAAATCCATTCGTCACTACGCCATGTTTTGAGGCACTTACTTTTAAATGATTATCTTTATTGGTATAATAAAAAAATCATTAGGATATTTGAGTCCTATAGAGTACGGACATAGACTTGGATTGGTCACTTAGATAGTCCAAGAAAATGTCCGCACCCTCGGCTCCATGCAAAATATTCGTAACAGTTCAAAATTACTATTTCTTTTCACTTTGTGTTTTCCCCCTTTTGATTACCTTCTGGAAATTTTCTATTAACATTCCAATTACGATACCACCTAAAAGTTGAATGAGGAAACGTAGTATAAACAAAAGCGATGATTGAACATCATTTAACTCTACTTTTCCACACATTTGTATCAAAGCAGTCAAAATGACATAATTAAGTGGAACACCATATAGATAGATTTCCAATGAATATTTATCTATCAAATTAATCAACTTATTTGCATCTAAAATTTTATATTTTTTTGCAATAAACTCGCAAAGTTCATAAAAGAATACCACTCCTATAAAGCTAGTAATAATTGCAGCGAACTTACTTTGCTCCATCAGACCAATTAAATACGATGTAATCCACAGAAAAAACAAAATAATTACATCACACCAATTTAGCCTGAGTTTACAATATTGGTAAAACGAAGTTTCCTTTATTATATACAAAATCATTCCGAACAAAAACCATACCAGATACTTTGCCACTCTATCCAAATAGACAAATTCAGTTATGTTAATAATTTTACATTCAATTTGAATATACACTAGCAAAGCAACAAAAAAGAGGACAACAAGTGTAACTTTTTCACTCATAAAAGTCATTTTATTCCCCAAAAAACGAACACTATAAACAAGCAGGAATATTAAAAATAATGCACTTAAATACCACAGATGATTTTTTCCATACCCAATAAAATAAAGCAGCACATTTCGAATATTGTGAGAAAAATAGTCTGCACACATAAGAATCGGGATATTATACAATATTGTTACAGCAATATATGGAATAAGCAATCTGTGAACTTTTGCAGTTGTCAACGCTGTAAAAGTTTTATATTTTCCCTTTTTTAGACAAAGTGCAAATACATATCCAGAAATAACGAAAAACAGCTGCATATGACACGAGTATATTAGACCTACTAGATATGATGATAATGTCCAAAATCTTGAATGATCTATCACATATGTTGAAGCATCATATCCTAATCCCCTTATATTTGTTGATATTAAATAAAAATTACTATGACCTACTACAACGAGGAGCGTTGCAATAACCCTTAGTATTTTCATTTTATTGTCCTTTCTATCCATAACCTTTCTCCCAATGTTCTTTTTGTCCGCTATAAAGCTGTCGTTTCTGTATCTCTATAACAAGTACTCTTTCAACTGGATGTCGTTTTGCATATTTTCTCGAAATATTCTCTCGATTTACGGTTATTATCTGGCAGTTTTCTGATTGTAAAACCAACCCATATTATTCACGGAACAATATCTGAACCGATAACTATACCATATAACTGAAAAAATAATTCATGCAGTCATAACACACAGGGTAACCGTCAAAAACTTAATCCTCAATACTCAGTATCTGTTCATTATCACATTTCTGAGATAATCGCTCCAACATCATTTCTAAACATGATTTCATGCAATTCGCTCGATTTGCGCTACTCATGTTTGAGGACTTACGTCAAAAAAGCCATGTCAGATTTCAGAGCAATTGTTAAACTGTCAAGGTTCGTTAGTAGTTGATGTACCAGACGTACATTTAGCATACTGGTATTAAAAATTGTCTCATAAAATTCATTCTAATAAGGGACTATTTCAGCCTAAATGTAATATATCTTGCAAAAGAACTGCTTTCGCGTATTATTGATAATGTTAATCGTCTAAAACACTCAAATATTAATTTATCACAAAAAGCGAGGTAAAAACCGTGCCTTGTTATAGAGCATTTGCTATTTTCTAATTTTCATGCTAGATTGGTAGAGTGCAACAGCAATATACAAGGTAAAAATATTCGTACCGATATAAAGCATCTTATTTTCACAGAAGCCAGCTATTATAAAAAACAATATACACAGGCAAATCTTTCTCTCATCTTTTTTGCTCGCATAAATATAGCTAATAACAAGTGTCAAAATCACAACCGTAAAGAAAATCGTTCCAAAATTTATTAATATATATCCATATAGGTTATCAACAGCATTCGTTTCTTCTGCAATGACATTGCTTGTCCAAGAAATAACTTTAATATATTGCCCCAATAATGTGATTCCATTGTTTTTGAATGCAGTATGCATCAAATAGAATCTTGAATTAAAAAGTGAATCCAGAGCAATATAAAACGGTGTTGTTGAATAATTCATTCCTAAGTAAATTGATCCTAATGGAATAACCAAAGTCAACAGACCTGCAATATTAATTGCTATGTGCTTTATCTTCTGTAAAAGCATCCCTTTTACAAAAAAAGAAACAATAGAATCTAAGCATTCTACTAAAATTACACCAGTAATTATAATAGATGATGTTCGACTGACAGCTACACTCCAACATATATAATCAGCAAACAGTAACAACAAATAATCTTGTACCCTAAAGTTCTTATGTTTTTTATAAAACAGATAAATTGCAATAACCATCATCATCGCGCCAAGATTATTTGGATGTGTGAAGCCAAATGCCTGCCTATCTAGTCCAAATCCACGAATATCGTAATCAAAACGATTCAAAATCACTCCGTAATATCCTAGTGCACACACTATAAAAATCAAAGGAACTCTTACTTTTAAATCAATAGCTATCAATTTGTCTATACTCATTCTCGTTGCAGAAAGAATAAAAATAAACGTAATAGCAAATTGATAGTTTCTTGTTCGATACGCAGACACAAAAAATAAGATACCTACTATAATCAGCAAAAAATATTGTTTGATTTTATAATGATTCAAAAATAAGATTTTATACAGCGCAAGAATCAATCCAATACTTGTAAAAGCACTACCAATCACATCTCCCTGCGGAATAGTTGTAAGAGTCAAGATGTATCCGATAATAATCGAAACATAGCTTGCTCTAATTATATCTACTTTTACCTTCATTGGCCTCGCACCTTTCTTTTAACATATTTTCCCAGCATTTGTAATAATCGTTTTTTTTGCTCAGTTGTTGTCATTAAAACTACTGCAATTATCATTTCTGTTATTCCAAAAAATATCACTTTAACAAGCAACATCGCCCAACTATATACACTGGGCCAATAACAATTTATTAAACTTGTCCATAAAAACAGTGCTGCCGTGTTTATAAAATGTAAAATAATCACCGGATAAAATGTTATCATTTTTATATTCAGACAAAATGATGCATACAGCGGTGTATCTATAAAGTGAACACAATTTAACACCATCGTGGTTAGTACAACTGCATATGCTCCAAGATCTGTGTATTTTATTAAAGCATACATTCCTGTTATGTTTAAAATGCCCATAATAATTGTAATCAAGCATGGAACTTTTAATTTCTTCGTTAACGTGAATACATAATATAAAGGATTAACAACTCCTATCAATATATCACTCATTAAAGTAATCATGGCTAATTGAAATAATATTTCATGATTTTGTGACGGAAGCCAAAGATGTAAAAAATCTTCCCCACATGCATTAAATCCAGCTAAAATAATTGCACAGACTGTTCCTGTAATCAGCATTGAATTTTTCAGTAGCTCAATTAACTTTTCCTTATCTTTATGTGAATATGCCTCTAGCTGCTTTGGTCTAAAAGAGCTACTGATTGCTACCACAAGAGTATAGCACAATGATCCCAATGTCTTCGATACTGAAACCATTCCCATAAGAAGTTCTGTAAGCATCTTATTAGTGATGAGTAGATCAAGACCTGAATTCAACAAATTTCCAATATTGTTAATCGCATTCCAAATTCCATTTACTAAAAAATCCTTAATGCATTTTACTGAAAAATCTAAAGTCTTTACTTTAAGCTCATGCGTCAGTCTTTTTGTAAAAACATACTGTACCAACAGCATAATCAATGCTGCTGCAAATGAGGCAATTCCCACATACCAGACATGCGGCTTCATGCTAACACAAGTCACCAAAAGGATTATTGCTTGAATTATATATGAAAAAGCACGAAGCTTTTCTGTTAAATCTAGCCTGTTTTTTATAAATGTAGATACATCAAACGCATTACGAAGTAGTGTACAAATATATCTTCCTAAAACAATGAAGAACAATATTTTAACATCATGTTCCAAACCCAAAGACACATTTATCACATTTTGCAGATTTAAAATTATAACTGTTCCTAGAACAAGGAATATTACTGAAAGAATAATATTTGCAATGAAAATCGATGAATAATATTTTCTTGCTTTCTCAAAATTCTTTTCATGATATGCCATTGCAATATATCTACTCGCAAAAGAATTGAGTGCTACCGAAATAACGTCGATATATGTAATCAATGTATTTGCCAGCGTAACAAAACCATAGGCTTCAACGCCTACATTTTCACTAACATATGGAACGACACAGAAGTTAATCGCCGTATTGACTAAAATTGCTACTATGGACCATATTATATTACTATTCAGTATTTTTTTCATCATTCTATAAAACCACCTATTGTACTTATTCTTCAAGCATCTCCTTAATTGCTTTAGCGACAACATCAAGTGAATTGTACTTGTGTGCCATTTCAAACGCCGTATTTCCTTTTTCTCTCATGCATTCAGGATCATTATTCAAATCATCAATTGCAGCTCTTATAGATTTTTTTATCTGGCCAACATGTTCTTCTATTGTTTGATAATCGTATGTATACATATAATTCTGTCCATAATATTCTTGGACAGTTCCAATATTAGGACAAATCACCGTTCTCCTTAAGGAAAACGCCATCATGGCAGCACTTGAATTTAAGCTACTCTTAATATCCATGGGAAGAACTAACAAGTGAATATCCTTTACAATTTTCTTTAATTCACTAAGTTCAATAAAACGATTTTGGAACGAAACATTGTGCAATGTTTTTATTTTATCAGTTATTTGATTCAAATAGCTCTGATCATTACATTTTCCTATAATTGTGATAACTGTATTCTGCTGCAAGTATTCGTCCTTCAGTGCCTCTAATAATACCTCCACTCCCTTATAGGGCTTTATTTGTCCAAAGAGCAAAACATTCAGTTTTCCACCTATTGGAGCTTCATCCATTTCCCCAACAATACTCTCGTAACTAATTAGCGGTACTTTACAAACTTTTTCTAGGACTTTTTTACTATTTATTATTTTCATCAAAGCAGGTACTGTCTCATCACACAGAACCATAATTTTGTCGGACATAAAAGCCATTACTTTCATCATAAACAAACCAAACTTATAACTATTTTCGTGAGGCTGTTTATTATGCATGACCCATACTATTTTTTTTCCAAGCATTTTGAACTGTATCAAGCGAACAAGTTTTTTGGCAATAATCAATGCTTTGTGATTACCATCTACATTTTCCATCCAATTGTAGAGAATGCAGTCGCTTTTCATAATATTTCCAGTTTGCGGCACAGGCGTATATCCAGCTTTTCTAATAGCTTCAATCTGCAGGCAGATATAATCATTGTCTGGATGTTCATACGGATTAACTATCACATACTGCATTTAATTTACCTCTTTTTCCCTTCAATTTGCATTTCAAACGGATAATTTGTGGGTATTCAAGTACATATGTCAAGCAATATTCCATTTTTTCCCATTTTGATGTGTTTTTCCATATCTGTCTCATTACAGTACGATACTCTTTCTTCTTTCCACTTCTTAGGTACCGCAGAGTCTCTCCTCTTTTTATAGTAAGCACTCTGGCTTCTACCTGATCCGGCAACAATTCATTCAATTCATTCTTGTATTTGCAAGAAATTCTCGAAAGTGCCTGTTGATTTTTTTCCATACTACTTGTTATTTGGCTAGATATATTGGGGAAAATATAATAGTCCACCAGAACATCTTTTAATATTTCAACTTTATAATTCAAGCAAATACGATATGAAAGTTCACATTCCTGCAATGCAGGCATCAACAAGTCAAACATTCCCACATTTACTAAAACAGCTTTTCGCGCCATAATCGTGCTAGTTGTATTCAACCAACTATTAATAAAAAAGCCAAACGGTCGCTTATCTAATTTTGTATTCGAGAAGTCAAAATACTGTTTGTCGCCAAAATCATAAACAAACCTCACTTCACATGAAACAGCACCAAGTTCACTATGTTTTTTTAAATACTCCAGCTGTTTTTGTATCTTATCAGCATGCCATACGTCATCGTCATCCAAAAAAGCTATATATTCCCCTCTGGAATTTTCAATTCCTATATTTCTTGCATAGTTTCCTCCTTTAGATACATTTTGCGGAATTTTGATATACCTAATTCTGTCATCGGTTTTTAGCAATTCATTTGCGTACACTTCGGTATCATCCGAAGAATTATCATCTATAATAATTATTTCCAGATATGTATAAGACTGCTTTTGTATGCTTTCGACTGCCCTCTTCATAAGAGTGCATCTATTATGAGTCGTTACGATTACTGAAACCAAATCATTCTTTTTCACTTCGTTCACCTATTTCCTTCTTTATATAAAACATTCAAAAGCTGAGCAGCTGCCCTTTCCCATGTATACTCATCCAATACTATCTTCGGATTATCAACAGATTCATCCATCAGCTTATCAAGATCAACATTATAATTATATGGATCAATATAATGTGCCACACCCTTATATATTTCAGGCAAACAACTTTTATTTGAAACAACAATGGATGCTCCCACACTCAATGCTTCTAATGGTGGCAACCCAAAGCCCTCGTATAAAGATGGTTGAATCAAAGCTTTACAATGTATCATTAATGACTTTATTTCCTCATTGGTAATATAGCCCGTAAAAATAACATTTTTAGGTACTACCATCTTAAGTTCATTCTCATTATTTGAAAATGCCCCCGTTCCAGTTATCACAAATTTGTATTTAGGATTGTATCTAGCAGCTTCTAATATCCATCTGAAATTTTTATGTTTATACTTGGAACCAAGTGAAAAGAAGAACTCGCATCCATCATTTAACTCTAATCTATTGAGAATTGAGTCATCTTCAGTAGTGGTATTCATATGTTCCCACCCACAAGACACTATGTCTATTCTATTATCTGGAACATGATAATAGTTTTGAACTTCCTTCATTGAATCGTGAGTCAATGTAACAATTTGTACTTTACTCGATTTTGCAACACATCTAGCCTTAAAATAATACATTTTTAAGTAGAATTTATGTCGGTCAAAATTTTCAGGAAATATTTCTCTTATACAATCATGGAGTGCACAAATTCGACACCCCCATATTGGAACAGCACCTGCTAAATCAACTCCAATCGCTTTCTTTTTAGTCACATATATTGGAAAAACTAATTGCTGCCATATATATTTTTCTACCTTAGAACCAATTTTTCCTAGTTCAACAACAGTAATCTTCTTAAATGGGTTCTTCCAGCCACTACTTTTAGGAACTAATAACTCTATTTCAAGGTCGATTCTCCCATCTAACAGCATTTTATCCAATTCCAATAAAATTTGAAGCGTATATCTTTGTACACCGACCGCTTGCTCTAATACCCAATCTCCTGCAAAAACACACTTTTTCATTTTATCATTCTCCAATCAATATAAAAAAGTCGGTTCCAGAGTGATAATCAATCCTGGTTTCCTACGACCTATAATTCTTGCAGGACATCCACCAACTATTTTATAATCTCCAACATTCTTTGTGACACTAGACTCAGCTGCAACCACAGCACCTTTTCCACCTTCAACTTCTTGCGTAATTATAGCTCCAGTACATATATAAGTTTAAAAACTTCTTCAAAGTGAGGCGAATTTAAATCGTGGCTTTCAGTAATTAGTTTTACTTAGCTAACAGCACTTACATTGTTACTAATTTTTATTCTGCCTCTAGCATCTAACAACGTAAACCATCCAATATCGGAATCATTACCAATTAACAATCCTTTTGAAAAAAGAATTTCACCTCTTCTAAAAATAGCTTTTTCCAATTCTTACTCCCCAAAGTTGTGCATACCATTTTCTAATATTGCGACTTGGAATTTTGTTAATTACAACGTTCCCAAATAGCATAACGGGATAATAAAAATACTTTTTCCAATGTGGTATAGAATTATGATCAAATAGTTTCATTTATTTATCCTTTTATTTATCCTTTTATTTATCCTTTCATTTATCATGTCCTTTTGAAAATTTCATTTAACTTTGCTGCTTCGTTTTGCCAAGAAAACCTTTTTACCTGTTGCAAGCCTCGTTTAATCAACTTCTGTTTTTCGATTTCACTCATTGACAAAGCAATTTTAACTTTTTGATTCAACGAATCAAAACTATTGTTTTCAAAATAGATTGCAGAATTTCCTAATACTTCTGGCATGGAAGCCGCATCGGACGAAATCACAGGTGTCCCGCATGCCATAGATTCAAGCGGTGGAATACCAAAACCTTCATATTTTGTTGGAAAAACAAACCAACTGGCACCAGAGTATATTGTTGGCAGATCTTCATCATCTACAAATCCAGTAAAATGAATGTGTTGCAAGAATTTTGCATTATATCCTTTTAGAAAATCGTCCATTTTCCATCCTTTTCTACCTGCCAACACGACCTCTTCTACTACACCATCTTCATATAACGAAGCAAAAACATCTAGCATAAGACGTAGGTTTTTTCTTGGTTCCATTGTTGATAAACACAGTACATATTTTTTTGGCAAGGAGTACTTTTCTTGCGCTTTCTTATACTCATTTGCACTCCTTATTTCCGCATTAAATGTTTCGGATATTCCATTATAAACTACATTCACATTTTCTGGCTTTGCATGAAGAATCGTACAAATTCTTTTCTTTGAAAATTCAGACACTGTGATTATTTTTTTATTATTTAAAGAGGCCTTCCAGTACATCAGTTTAAAGTACCAAATCATATGCTTCTTATTAGTTCCGGGACAATCCCAGCATCCCAAATCATGGATGGTATTATACGTGTTTTTATTAAAAAAGAAAAACGGTGCTGGAAAGGCCGGAAAAAAATACTTATCCGCTCTGATTGCTGACAATTTAGCTGGAAGAACAACTTGATTAAATACAAGTTTATTTCCACCTTTTATCACAATTTTCTCTACATTTTCCTGTTCTTCACAGAAGTCCCTATGGATAGAATTCTTAAACAACAAAACCCATTGGTTTGCACTATTCTTAATCAGTTCTTTCGTGATAGATAAAGCAAATCTTTCTATTCCAGAAAAGTTATCTGCTAATGCTGTTAAATCAATTAATATTTTCATATCTCACCACATTATTTATACTTCCTAATGATTGGAACGATTTTCAGCGCATCCTTCCAATATCGTTTTGCTAATCTTTTGGGATCCTGTGTAATTCTATAAAGCCATTCCAATCCATGCTCAGCCATCCACTTTGGTGCTCGTTTTACATTCCCGGCTTCAAAATCTATGGTAGCCCCAATAGAAATACTCAATGGAACCCTGTTTTCTTTCAAATTTCTATAAATATATTTTTCTCCTTTTGGTGAGCCCAGAGAAACCGCTAAAATATCTGGTTTAGCTTTGTGAATCATTTCTGTGATGGTTCTTAATTCATTCTCGTTTTTTTCAAATCCTAATGGGGGAGAATATGTTCCTACAACTTTTAATCCCTTGTATTTTTGACACAAGTTTGCAGCAGCTTTTGCAGCAATCCCTTCCGCAGCACCAAGAATGAAGATAGTATACCCTTTGTCTGCACACATTTTACACATTTGTGGAAAAAAATCAGATCCCGATATTTTTTCCTTTATTGGTGTTTTCAGAAGCTTTGAAATCCATATCAATGGTTTTCCATCAGCCAAAATCAAATCTGCATTAGAATATATTTCTGCAAATTCCGAATCTTTCTCTAGTGTGACGATGTGATCCAAATTAGGTGTAACCACATAAGCAGTCCCAGATTTACAGATTAATTTTTCTGTTGCATCTACTGCCTCCTGCATGGTCAGATTATCAATATAAGTATTCAATAATTTTATTCTGGCCATTTATTTTCCCCACCATTTCTATAACATTCATACATTTCTTTTAACGCGTCATACACATTATACTGAGGTTCCCACCCCAATTCTTTTCCTATCAAACTACGATCACAGCATATTACCGGCTGATCTGTTGGTCTGATTCTATTTTGATCCACTTCAATTTCAATATGCTGATTACTTAATCCGATAATATATGTCAGCATGTCTTCAAGACTGTACGCATTACCTGAACCTACATTATAAATCTGATTACAGTTGTCACTTTCTACAATCATGCGATATGCACGTACAACATCTTTAACATGACTAAAATCTCGTTTAACTTTCAAATTACCTACTTGAATTTTTCCATCTTTTCCACTTTTGTCAATTTCCGCTACCTGTTTGCAAAAACTAGGCAAAACGAAGGAGTCTCTCTGCCCTATGCCTGTATGGTTGAACGGTCGAACACAATAAATTTTTAAACCATACTGTTCTCTGTATAATTTTGCAAATTGTTCCTGCGTAACCTTTGATATACCATATGGATTATTTGCATTAAGCCGTGTATTTTCATCCAAAGGATTCTCTGAAATCACATACTCTTCGCTCGAACCCACAAACAGGATCCTTGGTTTCTGTTCACTTTTTCTTGCAACTTCCATAATATTCAATGCACCGATAACATTTATTGCCATTGTTGTCTGTGGCATATTCCAAGAAGCACCAACACTGCTGATTGCTGCAAGATTTACAATGATATCTGGCTGGATTTGGCCAATCAACTTTTCAACCTCATTGGCTTGCATTAAATCAGTCCTATAGAAATCGACTTCTGAAGGAAGTGCTGATCCCTCTCCTTTGTCGGTTCCACTCACTTTGTACCCATTATTCAAAAATTCTTTACAAAGGTAACTTCCAACAAAGCCACCTGCTCCAAAAATCAATACTCTACTCATATGTATTTTTCCACCTCTATAATAAAATGGACAGGCAGACATCTATGCTAATCGACCGCCTGCCTGTCCCTCTTAATTACTGAATTCCAGCTTCTTTTTTAGCCAGCTGCAGGTCATGCTCTGCCATAATTGCGCAAAGCTGCTCATAGCTAGTCTTCTGCGGATTCCAACCCAGCTTGGTCTTTGCCTTGGTAGGATCGCCCCACAGGTTCACAACATCGGTCGGGCGATACCACTTCGGGTTTACGCAAACCAGCATCTTGCCGGTCTTTTTATCATAGCCCTTTTCCTCCATGCCTTCGCCCTTCCACTCAAGCTCGATACCATCATTGGCAAATGCAAGGGTGGTGAACTCGCGGACGGTATGCTGCACACCAGTTGCAATCACATAATCATCCGGCTCATCCTGCTGGAGGATCAGCCACATGCATTCTACATAGTCTTTTGCATAACCCCAGTCACGCAAAGAATCCAGATTACCCAGTTCCAAATGATCCTGCAGCCCACAGGCAATACGGCCGGCCGCCAGCGTAATTTTACGGGTAACAAAATTATCACCGCGGCGCTCGGACTCATGGTTAAACAAAATACCATTGCAGCAGTACATGCCATAAGCTTCACGGTACTCCTTCATCATCCAGAAACCGTACTGCTTAGCAACTGCGTAAGGGCTATATGGATGGAACGGAGTGTTTTCGTTCTGAGGAACTTCTTCAACTTTACCATACAATTCAGAAGTAGAAGCCTGATAGATCCGGCAGGTCTTTTCCAGTCCGGCAGTATGAACAGCTTCCAGAATACGCAGAACGCCTAACGCATCTACGTCACCTGTGTACTCTGCGGCATCAAAAGACACCTGTACATGAGACTGCGCAGCCAGATTGTAGATTTCATCTGGCTTTACCTGTAGTACAATGCGGATAATACTGGAAGAGTCCGAAAGATCACCCTCATGAATTGTGATTTTATCCATAATATGATCAATACGAGCAGTTGTGGAAACAGAGGCACGGCGAATGATACCATGAACCTCATATCCTTTTTCAAGCAGAAACTCTGCTAAGTAAGATCCGTCCTGTCCTGTAATACCAGTAATTAAAGCCTTTTTCATTTTATTTACTCCTTTTCTTTCATTAAAAATATATACCTCTGCACTTAGCAGCGTATTTTAAGTAACTCTGCATCACCAACAACAAGACATCTGCTCAGCCCAGCCGGCAGAAACATTGTTTCTCCCTTGCTGAACCGCATTGGTTTCTGCTCTGCATCCATTGTCTGCACTTCACCATATCCGCTCAGGCACATCAATACCTGAAAAGAAGTGTCCATCACAGAAAAGGCAAAACCCTTTGTGACTTGGATTCGTTCCGTTTCAAAATATTTGCAACGGCAAAGTAGCTCACGAGAACAGCCAGAATAGTACTTCACCATTCGTGGTTTCTGATTCACATCTTGTGCGACTTTCATATTCATGACTTGCACAGCTTTATCAAAATGCAACTCACGCTTTTTGCCGTTCTTATCCACACGGTCATAATCATAAACGCGGTAAGTCACGTTCGAGCTTTCCTGAATTTCAGCAACCAGGATACCCTTCCCGATGCCATGTACCGTTCCTGCCGGAACAAAATATGTATCACCCTTGTGAACTCGGACCTTTTGCAGATGCTTGTCCAGTGTTCCGGTCTCAACCGCTTTTCGGAGGATTTCCTCTGTTACCTCATGCTGAAAGCCGTATATAAGACTTGCACCCTCATCAGCATCAATAACATACCACATCTCTGTCTTGCCGTTGTCACCTTCGTGCTCTCTTGCATACTCATCACTTGGATGAACCTGTACTGACAAATCTTTCTTGGCATCGATGAATTTTACCAGTACAGGTAATTCACCGTTTTCCACCTTTGTGCCGAGAAATTCCGGATGCGCCTTTAACACATCAGTCAGTGTTTTTCCTTTATATGTACCATTTGCCACATAGCTGGGACCGTCCTGATGAACCGAACACTCCCAGGTTTCGGCCAACGGTGTTAAATCTATTTTCTTTCCGTATTCTTCCCGAAGTCGAGTACCACCCCACAGATAGTCCTTTCCGGTCGGAATCAATTTCATGATTTCCATTACTCTGTCTCCCACTAGTTTTATTCCATCGGAAATTTAATCTTATCTGTGACGCTAATTTCCTCTCCAAGCTGTACTTCAATCATATCCAGTGCAGTAATGGCCTCTACCGTATGTTTGCAGCCTGCTGCAATCGTAATTACGTCACCAGTGCGGAGCACTTGCTCCATACCATCCACAGTTGCCTTACCCTTACCAGAAACGACAGTCCAGACCTCCTCGCGGTAGTTGTGCATGTGGTAAGTCATGTGCTCACCAGCTCTCATGGAGACCTTGACAGTCATAGATCCAGGCTGCACATCAATAACCGTATAACTACCCCAGGACTTTTCAGCATACATCGCTTCTGTTTCGATTTTTTCCACATAAGGCTTCATGTAACCGCTGCGTTCTTTATCAGCGATTAAGATACCATCACCACTGGCGGCGACAATCATATCCTTGCATCCCATGCAGAGGATCGGGATATTCAGCTCGTTCACCACATTGGTGTTCTCGCAGGTTTCGTCCAAGATAGCTTTACCCTTAGTCTTATCTGCCATAACTTCAGCCATCATGTTCCAAGTGCCGACATCTTTCCAGTCGCCACTGTAACGCAAAACCTGAATGCTGGACTCTTTCTCAACCACAGCATAGTCGAAACTGATTTTAGTCAGGGTATCGTACTTGTTGAACAGGTCACGGTAATCTTCAAAATTGATCATACTGTGTGCCTTATCCAGCAGATAGCCCAGCTTAAATGCAAAGATACCTGCATTCCACAGCGCACTCTGAGCCAAATACTTCTTAGCTGTTTCCATATCCGGTTTTTCCTTGAATTCTTTAACCTTGCTGACATTTTCGCCGTTTTCCGGAATGATATAGCCATACTTTTCACTTGGATAGGTCGGCTCAATGCCCATCAACGTCAGATTTGCACCGCCCTGCTCTGCCAGTTCTTGCAAGTTTTTGACAGCTTCGTAATAAGTATTATCTACATAAGGGTCAACTGGGCATACAACAACAGCCTCATTCTCTGCCACGCTCAGTTCATCATGGAGATAAGCTGCGGCCAAAGCGATGGCCGGGAACGTATCGCGACGGCAAGGCTCTACACAAATAGAAGCCTTTTCACCCAACTGATTTTTGATGGCACTTGCCTGCGATTTGCTCGTTGCAATAGTAATCTTTGCATCAGCATCTACCGTGGTGACCTGGCGATACACACGCTGCACCATAGACTCATACTCATCATTATTCTTAAACAGCTTGATAAACTGCTTGCTGCGCACATCATTGGAAAGGGGCCAAAGACGCTTACCAGAACCACCGGAAAGTAAAATAATATTCATATGTATTTCTCCTCGTATAACCTTCTATATTTTCTTTACATCAAGTACTCTTCAGCACTCTTGCATATCTCGGCTTCCACCATTTCAGCAGTTTCCTTATTCTCTGCGCTGACAGAGATATAGGTCTTGAGCTTTGGCTCGGTACCGGAAGGACGCACCACGATGGAGCAGTTATCTTCCAGAAGGAACTTGAGTACATCAGACTTCGGCAGGCCATCCAGACCAGGTGCGTAGTCCAGCAGTTTAACAACTTTCTTGCAGCCAAACTCCTTGATATCGCTACGGAATGCCTGCATGATGCTCTGCATCTTGGCAAAACCAGCACTGCCATCGAACTCATAGCTATGCAGCGTATTCAAGCAGTAGCCGTAGGTCTTGTACAGTTCGTCCAGCTTGTCTAACAGGCTGATGCCTTGAGTAGCATAGTAACTGAACATCTCACAGATCATGTAGGCACCGTCTACGCCATCCTTATCGCGAACGTAGGAGCCTGTCAGATAGCCGTAGCTTTCCTCAAAACCGAATACATAGCTATCAGCCTTGCCCTGCTGTTCCAGCTTGCCGATCTGCTCACCGATAAACTTGAAGCCGGTCAGCACATTGATGGTACGCAGGCCATAGTGGGTAGCGATCTGCTCGCCCATATCCATGGTGACAATTGTCTTGACCATGACTGGATCAGCAGGCATCTTACTGTGCTTGACGCGCTGGCTACAAATGTAGTCCAGCAGCAGCATGCCAGTCTGGTTACCGGTCAGCAGTTCGTACTCCCCCGCCTTGTTCTTGACGGCGATGCCCACACGGTCGCAGTCTGGGTCAGTCGCCAGCAACAAGTCAGCATTACACTTCTTGGCATACTCCATACCCAACGCCATTGCTTCTGTGATCTCCGGGTTAGGATATGGGCAGGTCGGGAAGTTACCATCCGGCTGCTCCTGCTCCTTGACCACAGTGATATTGGTGTAACCCATTTCCTTTAAGGTACGGGTCACAGGTTTCAAGCCGGTGCCGTTCAGCGGGCTATACACGATAGCTACATCCTTATTGACTTCTTCTCCAAACAGGACGGACTGGCGTTTAACCTGCTCGACAAAAGCGGTGTATACCTCATCCGGGATATACTGGATGCTACCGTTTTCCACGCCCGCTTCAAAGTCACTGTTCTTGACATCTGCAAAGATATCCAACTTTTCAATCTCAGCCAAGATTTCGGCAGCCGCTTCGGTCGTGATCTGGCAGCCGTCTACGCCATAGACCTTGTAGCCGTTATACTTGCTGGGGTTGTGGGAGGCTGTGACCATGACACCTGCTGAGGTGTGCAGATAACGGGTTGCAAAAGACACGGTCGGAACCGGCATCAGAACGGGCCAAATATTGACCTTAACGCCATTCGCGGCAAACACGCCTGCGGCGACTTTTGCAAACACATCGCTCTTGATGCGGCTGTCATAGCCGATGGTCACAGACGGCTCTGCAAAATTATTCTTCAGATAATCGGCCAGACCCTGAGAAGCTTTTGCCACAGTATAGATGTTCATACAGTTCGTGCCTGCGCCGATCACACCGCGCAGTCCGCCAGTTCCAAAGGCAAGGTCGCGGTAAAAAGCATCTTCAATTTTTGCATCATCAAGCGTTTTCAGTTCAGCGGCAACATCCGCATCTGTAGTCGCATTTGCCAGCCAACGCTCGTATTCCTTTTTAATATCCATAATTTATTCCCTCATCTTCTGTTTATGTTCTTAGTCACGCTGGAAAATATCTCTCGTATAAACTTTCTCTTTCACATCATCCAGACACTTGTCATAGCGGTTTGCGATGATGGCGTGGCTCATTTCCTTGAACTTATCCAGATCATTAACCACTACTGATCCGAAGAATGTCTCGCCATCTTTCAGAGTCGGCTCATAAATCACAACCGTTGCACCCTTGGCCTTGATACGCTTCATGACACCCTGAATAGAACTCTGACGGAAGTTGTCGCTGTTGCTCTTCATCGTCAGACGATAAACACCAATCGTTACCTTTTTCTCCTTGTCTTCATCAAACTCGTTTTCTGCATCATAGCCGTAGTAACCAGCCAGCTTTAGGACGCGGTCAGCGATGAAATCTTTACGAGTTCTGTTACTCTCGACAATAGCCTCGATCAGGTTCTCCGGCACATCTGCATAGTTAGCCAGCAGCTGCTTGGTATCCTTCGGCAGGCAGTATCCGCCGTAGCCAAAGGACGGATTGTTGTAATGGCTGCCGATACGAGGATCGAGGCAAACGCCGTCGATAATCTGCTGGGTATTCAGGCCCTTGCTCTCTGCATAGGTATCCAGCTCGTTGAAATAGGCCACGCGCAGAGCCAGATATGTATTGGCGAACAGTTTTACTGCCTCTGCCTCGGTGAAGCCCATGAACAGAGTGTCAATGTTCTCCTTGATAGCACCTTCCTGCAACAGACCAGCAAACTCATGGGCTGCTTCTACCAACCGCTCATCGTTCAAATCAGTACCGACGATGATACGAGAAGGATACAGGTTATCATAAAGAGCCTTGGACTCACGCAGGAACTCCGGGCTGAAGATGATGTTCTTGCTGTTGAACTTCTCACGAACAGAAGCCGTGTATCCAACCGGAATGGTGGACTTGATGACCATGATGGCGTTCGGGTTATATTCCATAACCAGCTTGATTACAGCTTCGACCGCAGATGTGTCAAAGTGTTGGGTGTGGCTATCGTAGTTAGTAGGGGCCGCAATGACAACAAAATCAGCATCGGCGTATGCGGTCTTAGCATCCAGCGTTGCAGTCAAATTCAGTTCTTTCTCTGCGAGATACTTCTCGATATAGTCATCCTGAATCGGAGACTTACGGTTGTTGATCATCTCAACCTTCTCCGGAACAATATCAACTGCGGTTACCTGATGGTGCTGAGAAAGCAATGTGGCAATCGACAAACCAACATAACCAGTGCCCGCAACGGCGATTTTATAATTTTTCATAATATTTACTCCTCTGATTCTCTTTGTCCCAATCTCTCAAAATAGATTTTTTATGTCTATATACACACCCATATTCTGGATGCAATTGGTTCTATGCAACAAAAACTCGCATATACTCCACTACTCTGACAATCCAACGCCGCTACACAGTGTCCAATTTATCTTCATTAACCTTGTAATACTGCAAGCCTTTACGCAAAATATAATATCTGTTGCCACTGCAATCTCACGCTATACGCAGCAGCTCTTACATAACTTTTTACATCTTTATAACTTCGAATACACCCCGGCCTCCCAAAAGGGCACAGTTCTTCGGCGACGCCTGCGTTGGGCCGCCTGGCGGTATTCAACCGGAAAGGAGGCGTCACTGGCGCTTCCTCTCTTGCTGATCACTCAGCATTTATATATAAGAGGCATTTCTGCCGCTTATTAACTTGGTTTGTTGTTTTTCCGGAAGCTTTCCTGGCATTTGCGGCCCAGATTTCGGGCGCCGTTCAGGAAGCGGTTGACCTGATGGCCATTCTGGCAGATGAATACGCTGCCCTGTTTTTTTCCGGTGGCTCCGCAGATGGAACATTGCTTTTCTGTTCCGTCGGCGCGCAACTCAAGTACCAGAATTCCTTCTGCCCAAGCTTTGTATTTCAGATAATTCCGGATGCGGATACTTAAGTGAAGGGGCGAATAGTTGCCACTCCTGTACATGGATATCCTGGAAAAATCTTCATCATACTCCGGCAGTACCAGTATCCCGGTGTGTTTTTCTTTGCAGAAATCTATGATCTCCTTGCTGACCTGATGTGCATAATGTTCATTCAGGTGCTTGAGATGCATGTAATATTTCCTGTTTGGCTGACTGACGTTGTCTTTATCGGTAAATGCCCTGGATGCTTCTACTTTTTTCATCAAAGCTTTGCAATGATGTCGGTATGCATTTCCGCCTCTGCAGTTTTTTACAGCCAGCTGCCTGGATCCTTCATCCAGAACTGTGCATACTGCAAAGCTGTCCGTATTGGTAAAGCGGACGCTGCATACTCTGGCGCCTTCCTGCATTCGTTCCTTTGCTGTCCGGGCATCGGAGTTTTCCTGCTTGACAGGTACATGGAACATGAGCCATTTTTCCTCATGGACCAGTGTCGGTGAAAGGATCGCTGCTTCCTTGGGGAAAGGGCGTCCTGTAAGTCCGCAGGGTACCCAGATCCATTTCTTTCCGTTCCAGAGCTTCAGCACTACGGAAGTGTCTGTCAGGTCTCTGTACATTCCCTTGAAAAAGGTGATGTTGGCATCGATCTTTTCGGGGAAGCTTTCTGCACTTGCTGCGGTCTTTACTGCCATTGCAGCTTTGTTCATGGCAGATCTCCGAAAATAAACGGGGAGCTTTCCGCCTGGCGGGATGTACTTTGGTTCTCTTCCGTCTCTTCCGGGAACAGTGAGTTTTTCCAGATGTCCCTGGATGGTCAGCAGATTTTCGGCCCAGAGCTCTTCGCTTTCTTTCAGGAGCTCATAGTAAAAGGCTACGGCTTCCCGATACAGGGCTTCGGTTGTTTCGATCATCTGCTTTTCCGGACAAAAGAGCCGCATTTTCCATGTTTTGATACTGTATCCTGTTTTCATGGCATCTCTTTCTGCTGTCAGGTATCGCTTAATATCTTCATTAGCGAAAAAGAGCTTGAAACACTGTTAAATGCTGCTTTTTTCGGCACAGTTGACCACGATTTTGACCACTAATAATTGGAAAGAAAAAGGAAAAAAGCTTGAAAAATATTGATTTTACGCGGATTTACGCAAGAAAAAAGTGACCACTTTTAGTGACCACTAATGTTAGATTTCGATGATTATCAGACTGTTTATTTACTTTTTGATAGAAAACTGCTGCATATGATGCTTAAAAAACGACATTATTAGCATGCTTCATGTCTTTGGCACGCCTTGACAAAGGAAAATATCAATGGTATCCTTACATATGGCTGTAAAATATGTCTTTTTTGGTCTGTGACTAATGAAGATAATAAGCGACACATTTCCCATAATCCACGAGCTGTCCAAGGATGTTTCCTCTTGTACCAGCTCTTTTTTTATGTCTAATCGACATTTCCCTCCCCAAATGCTATACTATACCCGCAGGCCGCGCGTTTTGGCTTTTGGCCTGCTAAATTTCAGAAAAGGATTTTTTTCTATGGAGAGAATTATTACCTATACGATCTCAACCGCGGAGTCCGGGGAAAATGTTCTTGGATTTCTTCGGAAGAAGGGTTTTTCCAAACATATATTGACTACTATGAAGCGAGCGGAGCAGGCGATCCTGCTGAACGGGCAGCCGGCTTTTGGCAGAACGGTCCTGAGGGAGGGGGATGTTCTCCGGATCCTTGTTCCGGAAGAGACCGGGGACGGAGCGGAGCCTTCCATTATTCCGGTGCCACTGCCTCTGGATATCCTGTATGAGGATGAGGATATCCTTGTGCTGAACAAGCCTGCTGATATGCCTGTGCATCCCTCTGCCGGGAACTACGAGAATACGCTTGCCAACGGTGTTGCCTGGTATTATAAGCAGCAGGGGAAGGCTTTTGTCTACCGCTGCATCAACCGGCTGGACAGGGATACCACCGGGGTGCTGGTGCTGGCCAAGAACCCTCTGAGCGGGGCTCTTCTCTCTGCCCAGATGAAGCAGCGTCAGATCCGACGTACCTATCTTGCACTTACTGACGGGATCCCGCCGAAAAGGGGGACGATCTCCGCTCCTGTTGCGAGAATGGATGCTTCTGTGATCACAAGGGAGGTTGATTTTGAGCGTGGGGAGGCTGCCGTGACTCATTTTGAGCGTCTTGCAGTCAGCAATGGATATGCTCTTGTGGAGCTGCATCTGGATACGGGGCGGACTCATCAGATCCGGGTGCATATGAAGTATATCGGCTGTCCGCTGCCGGGGGATTTTCTGTATCATCCGGTTTTTGACCGGATTGGACGCCAGGCCCTGCATTCCTTCCAGCTGGAATTTGCACACCCCATCACCGGGGAGCCTATGTGCTTCCTAGCACCTGTGCCTGAGGATTTCCGCAGAGCATTTCTACAGTAAAAAAAATCAGCTGTCCGGTAGGTGTTTCCTGCACCGGCAGCTGATTTTTTTGTTGTTTTTATTTATTCTTTTTATAGATCACAAGGAGTCCTTTGAGCAGAAGGTCCTCATCCAGAATGATTTCTTTCTTACAGTGAGAAATGATCTTTTTTGCAAGACCGCCTGTTGCGATCACGGTTGTTTTCTCACCAAGCTCTTCTTCCACCCGGTCTATGATCCCATCGATGGCTGCTGCGTTGCTGTAGAGCACGCCGCTTTTCATGCATTCGATGGTATTGCGCCCGATCACATGCTTCGGGGCATCGATGCTGATCCCGCTGAGCTGGGATGCTCTGGCTGTCAGTGCATCCAGGGATATTCCGATGCCAGGAAGGATCATTCCGCCAATGTATTGCTTTTTGCTGTTGACAACCGAAACTGTAGTAGCGGTTCCCATATCGATCACAATAAACGGAACCGGATATTCATTTAATCCTGCCACAGCGTCTGCCACAAGATCCGCGCCCAGCTGTCCGGGGTTGTCCATCATGATGTTCAGACCTGTTTTTACTCCTGGTCCCAGGACCATGACTTCTTTTTTGAGGATCTTTTCTGCTGCCAGTCTGGCAATGTTGGTGATCTGCGGGACTACAGATGAAATGATACAGCCTTCTATGTCTGCCTTTTTGATGTGGTAGATTTCCAGTAAGGTTTTCAGGTCTACGGCATATTCCAGTTCTGTTTTTGTTCTTACGGTAGCAAGTCTCTCGATGAAGTATGTTTTTTGATCATCGATGCAGCCCACGACTATGTTGGTATTTCCAATATCAATTGCTAATATCATAATTTTATTTTCCCTGTCTTTATGCTTTTGTCTTCTCACGGCTGATCTGTGCGGATGGGATCAGATGTGCCTTGGAAAGTGCAGCTCCCACTGCTCCTGTGATCACTGTGGAGGAAATCATTTCGCATACTGCGTTGATCCCTACCATGAGACAACAGCCGATGATGATGTTATGACCGCCCATCAGATTTTTTACATAATCGGTATTTCCGAACAGTCCTACAAGTGCTGACATGAAGAACAGGGTATTCAGGAATGCGGAAAAGAATCCGGTTACTGCACATGCCACATAGGTATTGCTGACCTTTCGCATGCCTTTAAAAATATATCCGAGGCAGATACCGTCCAGAAGACGTGGGATGAAGCGCTGGATAAAGGCAAATACCGGATTGATACCGAAAAGCACAACTCCCATTGCACTGGAGCCGCCTACTCCTATGCACTGGAGAAAGCTGGTCAGGCCGAAGATCGCACCTGCCACGGCTCCTCCTACGGGCCCGAGGACGACTGCACTGATGGCTACCGGGATCACATTAAAGGAAATGGCCAGTGGCCCGATGTTCAGATATCCCAGTGGTGTGTAGGCCATCAGCAGAAGGATTGCTGCCATCAGGCCCAGTAACGTAAGCTGCGCTGTTGTAAATCTGTTGTTTTTCATTTCTTCTCCTCCTTGTTACCGTTCCGCTCTGTGAATATTTCCGGAAATACAGCATTTCCCGGCGTTTTCTGCGGATACAATACGGTGATGGAAAGCGGTGATCTTTTTGTTCCGCTTTTCGTTGTTAAAACCGGTTCCCTGACCGGCTCTGTAGCTATGCTTCTGCCTTTGTGGTAAGCAGAAGGATCTTATCCAGGATCTTTAACGCTGCATCCTCCTTGCTCATAAGCGGGAGGGACACTTCTTCATCCTGTGTGATCAGAGTCAGGACATTGGTATCTCCCTGGAATCCGGCGCCCTCTACCTTCAGGTTGTTGGCTGCCACCATATCCAGGTTTTTCTTCTCAAGCTTGGCTCTGGAATTGCGGAGCATGTCTCTGGTCTCCATGGAAAATCCGCAGAGGAACTGGCCCTGCTTTTTGTGCTGGCCCAGATATTTCAGAATGTCGTCTGTCCTCTCGAGCTCTATGGAAGCCTGATCGTCTTTTTTCTTAACCTTGTCTTCGCTGACCTGCTTCGGACGGTAGTCTGCCACTGCGGCAGCCTTGATGATGATATCCTGTTCATCACTTAAACCGGTGACTGCCTCGAACATATCTCTGGCAGATGTCACAGGTACGACCTTCACAAAAAGGGGCGGCTCAATGGCAGTAGGTCCGCTTACCAGCGTAACCTCCGCTCCTCTGAGCATGGCCATTTTTGCAATGGCGTATCCCATCTTTCCGGATGAATGGTTGGTGAGACAGCGGACCGGGTCGATGGCCTCCTGGGTAGGTCCTGCCGTTACCAGGAGCTTTTTGCCGGCAAGGTCTTTCTGGAAGGCGGCTTCCTTCAGGATATATTCCAGAAGGGTTTCCGGCTCCGGCATTTTTCCGGCTCCGGTGTCCCCGCATGCCAGGTAGCCACTGGCCGGTGTGATCACCTCATATCCGTAGGTTTGCAGCTTCCGGATATTGTCCTGTACCACGGGATTCTCATACATGGCGGTATTCATGGCCGGTGCAAGGATTTTCTGACACCTGCAGGCCATTACCGTAGTGGTGAGCATATCGTCCGCAAGGCCGTTGGCCAGCTTTCCGATCACGTTTGCACTGGCCGGTGCGATCATCACAACATCTGCCTTCTTGGCAATGGATACGTGCTCTACCTGAAACTGAAAGTTCCGGTCAAAGGTATCCACCAGGCATTTATTCCCGGTCAGTGTTTCAAATGTGATCGGATTGATAAAGTTCGTTGCATTCTCTGTCATCAGTACATGGACATCTGCATGAAGCTTATGTAATGCACTTGCCAGATATGCGATCTTGTATGCAGCAATACTTCCTGTAATGCCAAGAAGCACTGTTTTCCCTTTCAGCATCCTTCTCCCTCCTGTCAGTCAACCATACGGATACTCTCGATCACCGGCTGCTGATCCTTTGCAATGGTTCCGTTGCCGTCTGTCGGCTTGGCATCCTTGCAGATCTGATCTACAATGTCCATCCCGGAGGTCACGTGTCCGAATGCAGCATAGTCGCCGTCCAGATGTGTGGAATCGGACTGTACGATAAAGAACTGAGAGCTTGCGCTGTCCGGATCTGTGCTGCGGGCCATGGAAATGGTTCCTCTTACATGAGAAATATCGTTCTTCACTCCATTGCTGGAAAATTCGCCCTTGATGGTATCCTCTGCTCCGCCGGTTCCGTCTCCGTTTGGATCTCCGCCCTGGATCATAAATCCGTCAATGATCCGGTGGAAGGTCAGACCGTCATAAAAATTGTCCTGTACCAGCTTTACAAAATTTGTGACTGTGATGGGTGCGGTGTCTGCATCCAGCTCTACATCGATCTCGCCATAATCCTTTACGGTGATGGCAGCATGATGGGTTCCTGTCAGCTGCTGGCTGGTATCGATCACAGTTGTTCCTGCCATTTGTGCATCCTCGGAACCATCGGAAAATTCTCCGTCTGCGCTGTCTGTATCCTCTGTATTGTCTGCAGAAGCTTCGGTTTCATGTGAAGTGTCCTCTGCATCACCGGAAGCCTCCTGATCATCGGCGCTTTCTTCATGGTCTGAAAAGCCTGCCGCCTCAGCCTCCTCCTCGGATACTGCATTGGCTGCTGTCTCTTCATCTACGCCTGTCTGTCCTTCTGAGGTTTCTTTCTCCAGAGATTCTTCCTTCTGGTCTGCTTTGTCAGAAGTACTGTCTGTGCTTCCGCATCCGGAAAGCATTCCTGCGGTAAGAGCTGTCGCAAATAATACGGCTAAAACCTTACGTTTCATATTTATAAGTCCTCCTTATCAGATCCCGAAAACGCCTGTTCCGGCATTTTCAGGTGAGCTTTTCACTCTCCCCCCTGTAAGCTTTTCTCAGTTTAACATCATCTTTTCATAAAGTCAACTTTGCACGGAACCAGGTGCAGGATTCCCTTTGTTTTGCCTTGTATCTCTTCCTGTTCTCTGCTAAAATCATGTATGGAGCTTATTATGGGCTCCGTACATATAAGAAAGTGAGGAATCAACATGGAAAAGATCACAAGTTTTACCATTGACCATATCAAGCTTCAGCCTGGCGTATACGTTTCACGTAAGGATCCGGTTGGAGATCAGGTGATCACTACCTTCGATATCCGTATGACTTCTCCCAATGAGGAGCCTGTTATGAACACAGCCGAGCTTCACGCCATGGAGCATCTGGCAGCTACCTTCCTGCGGAACCATAAGGAGTTTGGCCCGAAGGTCATTTACTGGGGTCCTATGGGCTGCCGTACCGGAAATTATCTTCTTCTTAACGGGGATTATGAATCCAGAGATATCGTTCCGCTGATGATCGAGATGTTTGAATTTATCCGAGATTTTGAGGGTGAGATCCCGGGTGCTTCTCCCAAGGACTGCGGAAATTATCTGGATATGAACCTTGGCATGGCAAAATATCTGGCAAAGAAATTCCTGAACGAGGTTCTCTACGATATCAAGCCGGACCGTCTTGTTTATCCGGAATGATCTGCGGATACGATCCGCTGGCATGATCCTTGTGTTCTGAACGGACTATATGCCGAAACAAAAAAACAGGCTGCCTGTATCGATGTTCTTTCATCGGATGCAGCTGCCTGTTTTTTATTATATCAAGGAGATATCTGCAATTAAAGCAGGATCAGGATTTCCCTGATCTGGTCAAAAGCCTGTAGTCTGTGCTCTACTGTGCTGCTTCTGTGGTAGTATCTTCTGCGGTAGTATCTGCTGCCACTGCGCCCACCGGCGGTGTTGTGCTGACGTAATCACCGGATGCGTAGCAGGTCTGGCCATTATAATCCACACGGATCCATCCATTGTCACAGACACCGGTACACTTCAGGGATTCTCCGGAAAGGACACCTGCCACAAATTCTGCCTCTGCGTTGGCGTCAGAACGTAAATTCACACCCTCCACTGCATAGTAGGTGGCATCCTGTGCCTGTACGTTGATGCCGCTTGGGGTCTGCTCCGTAGCTACTGTCTGTGCTGCGGGATCTGCTGCCGCTGCTGCTCCGTCTGCCGTGGAATCCGCTGCCGCTGCTGCTCCGTCTGCTGTGGAATCTGCTGCCGCTGCTTCTGGTGTAGGTGTTGCAGTTGCCTTCGGCTTCTCTGTGGGCTCCGGCGTCGGTGTGGAATCTACTACTGTTACCACTGCATCGGTTCCTTCCTCATATCCACAGCCCTGTGCAAGGAAAGCCGCGCCTATTATCAAAGCCATAATACATTTTTTCTTCATTTTATCTGATTCCTCCTTATACGCCGGTAAAAAATTCTCTGCGTCCAATATACACGATTCTGCAATATTATGCAAGTCCTGGCCGGTTCTTTCACATATTTACCGGCTCAAAAAGCACCCGGACAGTTCCGCCGCAGATCATCCCCAGATCTCCTGCCCCCTGTCCCAGCTCGTAAACCTTTGTTTCCGTATTTCGGATATTTACTGCGTGTTTTCCGGCTTCAAACTCCACTTTTCCGCCGCCGATGCTTCCTGCCATGCTTCCGTCCCGGAATACGAACATCTTGCTCCCAGTTCCTCTTGGTGAGGAGCCCTTCTTCTCGATGATCGTGACCATGATTCCCGGTGTCCTGCGGCGTACTGCTGCCTCCACCTCCTCATCACAGTAGGTGCGGAAATGCCGGTTCTTTTCCTGCACGATCTCTGCCATGATACTCACGGCGATCTCAGCCGGCATCTGTCCTCCGATGGGGAGTCCGATGGGGGCATGGATCTGATCCAGCTGTTCCTCCGTAAAGCCCTCTTTCAGGAGCTTTTCCCTGGTGATCCGCACCTTTGTCCTGCTTCCGATCATTCCGAAATAAGCAAAGGGTCTCTTAAGGATCGCTCTTGCACAGGCGGAATCTCCCAGATGGCCTCGTGTCACCACTACATAGTAAGCATTTTCATAGGGAGGGATCCTGTCGGACAGGGTATCAAAATCTCCAAAGATCCTCTCATCTGCCATGGGGAATCTTTCCTCCGTCACAAATTCCTCCCGGTCATCCATGACTGTTACATGAAAGCCCAGCATCCTGCCGATCTCTGCTACCGGAAGAGAAACATGGCCGCCACCCAGTATGATCAGCCTGGGATTCTTCTCGTAGGTTTCCACAAATATCTCCCGGTCTCCGTTTTTCACAACGCCGGTTTCCACGGCTGCTTCCACGGAAGCCTTCAGGAATTCTTCTGCTTCTTTATTTCTTTCTGCTCTCTTCGGATAAAAAAAGCTGCTTTCTTCCAAAAGATATTTCAGCCCGGCATCCTTTCCGTTCAGAAGGATCCCTGTTTTTACACGCCCTCTTTTTTCTACCACATCATATATTGTCTGATACATTCTTTGTGTCCTTTCTGTCCGTCTTTCGCTGTTTATTCCGCGGCAAGCTCCTTTACCGCCCCGACAGCAGTGTCCACCTCTTCTTCCGTATTAAAATAAGAAAAGCTGAAGCGGACGGCTCCTGTTTTTTCGGTTCCCAGTGCTTTGTGCATCAGCGGTGCACAGTGGCCGCCGGCTCTTACACTGATCCCGTACTCTTCATCAAGGACCATGGCCACCTCTGCCGAGTCCATCTCTGCAATATTCAGAGTCACCACAGGGGAGCGTTCTTCCCTGGAAAAATCTCCATACAGGGTGACTCCCGGAATTTCCTTTACCTGGTCATAAAAACGCCACATCAGCTGCTGCTCTCTTTTTCGGATCTGTTCTGTTCCGGTTTCGGTAATCCAGCTGATGGCTGCGCCAAGACCTGCGATCCCGTGGCTGTTCAGGGTGCCTGCCTCCAGTGTCTCCGGCATATCCTGCGGATGCTCTCTCTGAAAGGTGAGGACGCCGCTTCCGCCTACCTTCAGAGGCTCCACAGATACCCCCGGCCGAACACAGATGGCTCCTGTGCCCTGGGGTCCCATAAGGCCCTTATGTCCGGAAAAGCAAAGAATATCTATATGATCTTTTTTCATGGAAATCGGAAATACTCCTGCTGTCTGGGCAGCATCCACAATAAAAAGCTTCTGGTGCTTCTGTGCGATCTCACCGATGGCATGGATATCATTGAGATTTCCTGTCAGATTGGAAGCGTGGGTACAGACGATCACCTTCGTCTCCGGACGGATGGCTGCTTCAAGCTCCGTAAGGGAGATCCGTCCCTTGCGGTCTGCCGGCAAGATCGTAAGCTTCATGCCTTTTTTTTCCAGGCGGTACAGCGGACGGAGCACACTGTTGTGATCCATCTCCGTACAGATCGCATGGATAGTTCCCTCCTCCGGATGAAGTATTCCCTGCAGGGCGATATTGAGCGCTTCCGTGTCATTGGATGTAAAGGCCACACATTCCGGTCCCCATACGTCAAACATCTCTGCGATCTGGCATCTTGTATTAAAAATAAGCCTTGAGGCTGCCATTGCTTCGCCGCTGCTGCCCCTTCCGCTGTTTCCTGCATGCTGCATGGCTTCCACCACAGCACGCGGCACACAGTCCGGCTTATGAAAGCTTGTAGCCGCGTTATCCAGATAAATCATTTGACCCTCCTTGTGATTTTTATCAAATACCTTTATAATAAACTCTGGCTTTATTTTATACTATCCGAGGAGGTTTTCCAATGAAAAAAACATCTTTTTTCAACAGTCTGCCATTTAAGCTGCTGGTCGCTGTGATCCTGGGGATCATAGCCGGGCTTATCCTGAACCGGTACAGCACCAACGGAATCTCCATGGCAGTTCTTAATATCACAGTTACTATCAAGTACATTCTGGGCCAGCTCATTACCTTCTGCGTGCCGCTGATCGTGCTGGGATTTATCGCTCCGTCCATTACCAGGCTTGGCAAAAATGCTTCGCTGATGCTGGGAGTTGCGGTTGTCCTCGCTTACGGCTCCTCTGTTGGCGCAGCGCTTTTTTCCACAGCCTCTGGCTTTCTCATCATTCCACATCTGTCCATCCATTCCTATGCTGCAGGACTGAAGCGGCTGCCGGAGGTGATCTTTGAGCTGGAGATCCCGCAGATCATGTCCGTTATGAGTGCTCTTGTTTTTGCAATGATGCTGGGACTTGCCGCCACCTGGACAAAGGCGAAGCTGATCACTGGGCTCCTGGATGAATTTCAGAAAATCGTTCTTTCTCTGGTGGCTCGGATCATCATCCCCATTCTTCCGTTATTTATCGGCACTACCTTCTGCGGCCTTGCCTACGAGGGAACCATCACCAGACAGCTGCCTGTTTTTCTGAAGATCATCGTACTGGTGCTTGCCGGGCATTTTATCTGGATGGCTCTTCTTTACATCCTTGCAGGTATCTATTCCGGAGAAAATCCTTTGGAGGTTGTCCGCCATTATGGTCCTGCCTATCTGACTGCCGTAGGGACCATGTCATCTGCAGCCACACTGGCCGTTGCACTGCAGTGTGCCTCCAAGGCAAAACCACTTCGTAAGGATCTGGTCAGCTTCGGGATTCCTTTGTTTGCAAACATCCATCTCTGTGGCTCCGTTCTGACAGAGGTTTTCTTCTGTATGGCGATTTCGAAGATCCTGTACGGTTCCGTTCCAACGCCGGGTACCATGGTTCTGTTCTGCCTTCTTCTAGGTATCTTTGCCATCGGAGCTCCCGGTGTTCCCGGAGGAACTGTCATGGCATCCCTTGGCATCATCACCGGGATACTGAAATTCGACAGCTCCGGCACTGCACTGATGCTTACCATCTTTGCACTGCAGGACAGCTTCGGAACTGCATGCAACGTGACCGGCGACGGCGCACTGACACTGATGCTTACTGGCTATGCAAAACGCCATCATATTGAGGAGCAGCAGCTTGATGTGGAATTGTAAGTTCGGAGCTAAGTCAGGCGGATATTCCCGATCCGCTTCGTTGCTTGCTCATAACCGGATATCAACCAGATACCAACTGGATGTCAGAAATGCCGCAGGCTTCAAAATGGCTCTGCGGCATTTCTGTGTATTTCTATTTGTTTCTGTCTGTTTCTGTAAGTTTCTATTGTTTCTATATGCTTTTGTTGTTTCTATATGTTTTTCTGTTTACGGACGGATCACTTTTCCTGCTTTTGTGAGCTTTTCCGCTATGGTATACATATTTGTTACGGTTCCCACTGCCGGTTCCTTCAGTCCGTAGAAGTTCACGCAGGTTCCGCAGGTCAGGATCTCGGTTCCCTGCTCCTGTAAGGTCTTAAGGTCTTCGATACATGGTGAATCCTGTGCGGTAAGTCTGGCTCCGCCATTATAAAACAGCATAACTGACGGCGGTGTCTCCAGCTGTGTCAGTGCATACACAAATCCCTTGATCAGGATCCCGCCAAGCTCCGGATCTCCATCTCCCATCTTATCGGAAGTGATGGCAACGGTATAATCTCCCTGCGGAACAGCCGGTGTGCAGACGATCTCAGGCTCTGCCTGGCTTCTTGCAGCAGGATCAGATTTTACTGTCATATTGATCTCGTAACCATCTTCTGTTTTTCTGGATACGAAACTGCATCCGGTACTTCCGGCAAGTCTGCTTAAGTTGTTTACTGCTGTTTCATTATCTACCAGGATCAAGATCTCGTCTCCCTGCTCTGCCTTGTCAAGGATCTTCTTGGTCATCACAACCGGGATTGGACACTGTTTCCCCATTGCATCTACTGTGTGTTTCATACTCACTCCTCCTGTATTCTGTGATTTTTTTATAATTGCTGTTTTATCATTATTGCTTTTTCGCTGTTTTCTTTTCTTTGATCTTTTATTTCTGCTCCAGCTCATGGGCCTGTTTGAAGATCTCACAGGCGCCTGTGTTTACACATCTTTCATGCGCGCAGTCCATAAAGGTCAGTTTCCTGCTGCTGTCCTCCTGCCGTGTATACTCACAACAGACGGTTTCGCCCCCGTTCATGGTACGGCAGAAACCGGATATAAATTCCTCTTCGATCTCCATTCCTATCCCTCCGTCGGATTCTCAGTAATCTGGGCAGGTATGATCTCCTCCAGCATTCCTGTTTCATTGTAGGCTTCAAACTGTTCCTCAATCTTTCCAAGGATATCTGCATACTGACAGAAGGCCTCCGCAAGCTCATCCCTATGTTCCGGAAGCTTCTTGTAACAGACACGGTGCTCCATGCTTGCCCAGAGATCCATGGTCATCGTCCTCAGCTGGATCTCCACCGGAAAATACTCCATGGTATCCAGATAATACACCGGAACTGCAATGATCACGTGAAAGCTGCGGTATCCGTTAGGCTTGGGATTCTGTATGTAATCCTTTTCCCTGATAAAGATCAGCTCACTCTGCCGCTTCAGCGCATTTACAAGATTGTATATATCATCAATAAAGTAGCAGATCACACGGATCCCGGCGATATCCCGGAGATGATCCTTGGCGTTCTGCACACTGTCCGAATGTCCCAGCTTCTCCAGCTTCTTTTCGATGCTCTTCTTGGATTTGATCCGTTCCTGGATATTGTGGATCGGAGATACGGAAGACTTCTGATACAGGCTTCCGTTGAGCACCTCAAGCTTGGCGCGCATGATCTGACATGCGTTCTGATATGGCTGGATACAATCGTAATACTGTTCGTTTGTCATGAAAAACCCTCTTTCGCGTTTGCTCAGAATATACTTGTATCTTACCGGACAAATGTGAGCAATCTGTAGTGATTTCCTAAGATTTTCCTGACAATTTTATTAAAAATCTATAAAACCTCCGGCATCAGTCTGAAAGCTTATGGATAAAAAGACCACTGCGGAGCTTCGGTTCAAACCAAGTGCTCTTTGGCGGCATAAGCTTATCCTCGTCTGCGATCGTCATCAGCTCCTCCATGGATGTAGGATACATGGCAAAGGCAGCTCCTCCTGTCTCATCTGCAGCTGCTGCCAGATCCTTCAGCCGGTGGTTTCCTCCCATAAAGCGGATCCTCTCATCGGTACGCGGGTCACTGATCCCCAGAACCGGACCCAGGACCTTATCCTGAAGAATAGACACATCCAGCTGCCCTACGCTGTCTTTACCCGCATAGATATCCGGATATGCCTTCAGATGGAACCATTCTCCGTCTACATACAGCCCGAAGCAGTGTTTCTCCACCGGTTTACATGGAAATCCCGGCATTGCCATCAGCTCAAAATTAAACTTCATGCTTCCGATAAAGGCTTTGGGTTCCATACCCTTGATATCCTTTACGATCCTGTGATACGGAAGGATGGTCAGCTGGTCATACGGAAATACCACCGACAGGAAAAAGTTAAATTCTTCTTTTCCGGTGTAGTCCGGATGCTCCGCTCTTCTCTTCTGTCCAACCTTTACTGCGGAGGCTGCTCTGTGGTGGCCATCTGCAATATAGATAGAGGAGATCCCGCCAAAAAGACTATGTATAGTCCGGATCTTTTCTTCCTCATCTACGACCCATACACGATGTGTGATCTCATCATCGGAAGTAAAATCATACACAGGAGCATGTGCATTTTTCCATTCTTCCATAAGAGTAAGAAGCTCTGCCGGATATCTGCACGCCAGAAAAATAGGGCCTGTGTTGGCATCACAGACATCCACATGACGAATGCGGTCCTGCTCCTTATCCTCTCTTGTAAGCTCATGCTTTTTGATCACACCATTCATGTAATCATCAATGGAGCTGACACCTACGATCCCGGTCTGGGATCTTCCCTTACGGATCAGTTCATACAGATAATAGTTCGGTTTCTCATCCTGGATCAGGATCCCTTCTTTCTGGAAACGATCCAGATTTTCCCTTGCCTTCTGATAAACCATCGGATCATAAAGATCGGTTTCCGGATCCAGATCCATCTCTGCACGGTCTATATGGAGAAAAGATTCCGGATTTTTTTCCCCGATCTCTCGCGCTTCCTCTCTGCTGACTACGTCATAGGGAAGTGCAGCCACCTTTTCTGCTTTTTCCGAAGCAGGTCTTACTGCCCGAAATGCCTGAAATAAAGCCATTATGTTTTCCTCTCATTCCTGCCCGGCCATACGCCGGCCCTTCTTAAGATTTCTGCTTAGTTTGCAGAAAAATCATCCTGTCCATTCTAACACATATCAAAATTTCCCGCAAACCTTTATCCGGCCCGTCTTATACCTTACGTTTGTTCAGCTCCGGCAGTACCGTCGCCAGCATGGTGAAAAAGCATGCACAGCCGCCTACAAGGTTGGAAACCGGTTCCGCCCAGAACACGCCGTCTGTTCCCAGGCCATTCACAGAAGGCAGCAGGAGCGTCAGCGGTACTACGATCACTACCTTTCGGAGCAGAGAAAAAAAGGTGGCCTTTTTTGCCTTTCCCAGTGCCACGAACACGCTTTGTCCGGTAAACTGCAATGCCATAAAGCAGAAGCCGAAAAAGTAAATATGAAGGGCAGGAACTCCCTTTTCCAGAAGCCCGGGATCGCTGTTAAAGATCCGGATGAAAAATTCCGGAAGCAGCTTCAGGATTCCCCAGCCTGCCAGGGTATAGATCACACAGACAGCTGTAATAAATTTAATTGCTTTTTTGACTCTGTCGTATGCTTTTTCTCCATAATTGAAGCTCATGACCGGAGAAGCACCTGTAGTAAGCCCATGGACCGGCATGGTGAAAATGTCACGGACAGAATTTAAAACTGTCATGACACCAACGTAGATATCACCACCCCAGGTCTGGAGTGTGGCATTGCATACCACCTGCACAAGACTGTTTGTAAATGCCATAAAAAAACCGGACATACCCAGGCTTACGATACTGCCCACTCTTTTCCAGGAGATCCTCATAGCGCTTTTTTTCAGGTTCAGGATTGCCTTTTTTCCTGTAAGGAAGCGTAAGACCCAGATGGCGGAACAGAACTGGGAAATGATAGTAGCCAAAGCCGCTCCCCGGACTCCCATGTGCATTCCAAAGATAAACAGGGGATCCAGAAGGATGTTCAGTACAGCACCGATCAGTATCGTGAGCATCCCTGTGTTTCCAAAGCCCTGGCTGTTGATAAACGGGTTCATTCCCAGAGTGATCATCACAAACAGGGTTCCCAGAAGATAGATCCTTATGTAGTCTGCCGCATAGGAAAAGGTTACATCACTGGCGCCAAACACATAGAGGATCGGTCTGTAAAAGATAAGGCCAATGGCTGTTAGGATCACTCCTGTGCCGATCAGCATCACAAAGGTGTTTCCCATGAGCTTTTCTGCTTCTTCCCGGTTTCCTCTTCCCCGTTCCATGGAGCAAAGCGGTGCTCCTCCATTTCCAAAAAGATAGGTAAATGCGGTGATCAGGGTGATAATAGGAAAACACAGTCCCACTCCTGTCAGTGCAGTGGCTCCGATCTCAGGAATCCTTCCGATATAGATCCGGTCTACAATGTTGTAAAGGAGGTTTAGGATCTGTGCAATGATCATCGGCACAGCCACTTCCATAATGTTACGATAGACATTTCCTGTTGAAAAGTCTGTCTGATGTATCTGCATTTCTTTACACCTTCCTGCTATTTCTTATTTAATTAATATACTATATCCGGCGTCCAAAGTAAACTTTGCGTTGCTGTTCTCTTCGTGAGCTACTGTTCACTCCGTTCTCAGTAATACTTTATTATCTGTGTATTTATTTCTTGCTATTTTTGTCTAAAAAAGTTATAATAAATCCATAAAAACGGTAATGATTCCACGTAAAACCGGTCAAGAAACCACATTACTGGAATCTGTTCCGCATGGAGGTATTTTTATGGATAATAATTATAAGGGCATGGCTGTAGGTGTTTTTGAGCTGGATAACCTGGTTGCCTGTTTTGTTGCTCTTGATGCTGCTTCCAAAGCAGCCAATGTCAGGATCCAAAGTGTTGAGCGTAACCGTCTGAAGAGTGGCGCCTGTGTCAAGATGCGTGGTTCTGTTTCTGACGTTAATGCAGCTATGGAGGTTGCGCTGGAGGCAGCCAAACCTCTTGGTAAGGTTGTTTCTCATACTGTGATCGCTTCTCCTTCTGAGGATACTGAGATCGCACTGAAGATGACGATCAATAAATAAAGGGGGCGACGGATTTATGAATTATGGTGCTTTTGGTTTAGTTGAGGTTGTTGGCAGCAGTAATGCGATCCTGGTGATCGACCAGATGCTGAAGACTTCTGATGTTTCTTTTCTTACCTGGCAGACGAAGTGTGGTGGTCATGCCACTGTTTTTCTGACTGGTGATGTTTCTGCTGTTACGGCTGCCGTTGACAGTGTAAAAGGGAACCCGCCTTGTGAGATCGTAGCTTCAGCAGTGATCTCCAATCCTTCCGGTGAGACGGTTCGTCTGGCTGAGGAAGAAGCGGCTAAGAATCATTTTATTTGAGATTTGTCTACCTTATAATTATAAATTATAACGAACGTACGCAGGGAACCGCCCTGGCGTAGCGGGAAGGGCTTCGTCGTCCGCTGGCTTCTAAGGTGCTGCGGCTTCTGCTAAAACCATTCCAAAAAGTTCTGAACTCGCGTCCAGACGCTCAGACAGCAGAACTTTTTGGGATAACGCAGAAACCACACCACCTAAGAATCAGCAGGACTCCTGCAGAACATCCCACTACGCCAGGGCGGTTCCCTGCTGGCTTTTGTATGCGTGAAAATTGCCTCAGACACAGTGCTTTCACCCTAGCTCACTCTCTATGCCACACGTCAACAGCTCTTTTTGTCATCTTCTTCAACCTCACACCTTCACTCCAGCACATTCCCTCTGTCACACGTCAACAGCTCTTTTCGCTATATTCTTCAACCTCACGCCTCCACTATAGCCTTCCACTCCTTTCGCACGTCAGCCGGCGAGGTAGCGTCTGGTTTGGGCTGGCTCTGCAGGAGGGGTGCGCTTCTTAGGCGGTGGGAATCTGCGTTGCTGGAAAAAATCCAGCTGTTTGAGCGACGCAGGAGCGAGTTCTGGATTTTTTTCAGCGGTTTTAGCAGATTTCCAGCGCCTTAGAAGCCAGCCCCCGACGAAGCCCCAGCCCAAACCAGACGGTACCTCACCGGCGTCCGTCCGCAAAATCCACATCCACCATCTCCCTTCCATCCTCCACCTTCATCACAGCCACATCCCCCCGATGTGCCACAACCACCCTCTTCCCTCCGACATCACCGGAAAGTTCCATCAGCTCCCCATAATACTTCTTCGAAAAAACACAGGGATTCCCCGTCTTCCCATCATGCTCCACACAGGCGATTCCTTTCCCATCTCTCAAAAACACATCCACCAGTCCAAAAACCGTCTCCCACCGCAACCACGGCTGATCTGCCACCGTAAACAAACAAGCATCCATCTCCCGGTTGACCCGCAGCCCAATCTTCAGTGAGGAAGATATCCCCTCATCCGGATGCAGATTATAAAGAAACCGCGCGCCGAGCTTCTCTGCTTCCTGCGCGATCTCCTCATACTGTGTGACAACTGTGATCTCACACCTGTGTCCCTGTTCCTCCAGTGCTGCTTTCACTTCTTTCAGTTCCAGGAGAATATGCCTGTACATCGGCATTCCGTCTATCCCGTACAGCAACTTATTGCTTCCAAACCGCCGGCTGTTTCCTGCTGCCAGCATGATCAGTCCCAGTTTCATATCACCGCTCCACTTCCTTTCGATTCTAGTACAGCGAATATTAAGTAACCGCCATATTGACTTGCCTGATTTTTCATCTGCTGCGTTGTCGTCAATCGTCGTAGCCACCGCTACGCCTCATTCCTCCGCCTTGCAGATGAAGAAATCATCCTGCGTCAATATAGCAGAAACTTAATTTTCGCTGTACTAGCTGTTTACACTTCTCTGCAGGCTTCCGCAGATCACCATGATCCCAGACTCCTGACCTTGTGCCATAAGCTTCTCCGCCACACAAGGATCCTCCAGAGTATCTGCCTTGTTCAGATACGCAAGAAATCTTCGCCCGTCCACGCCTTTTTGCAATCCGTCTTCAGACCGGATGATCTTCCACACATCCATCCATGTCACAGGCTCATCTGTACGCTTTCCCAGAAATCCCGCCACATCATCCGGACGGTGTGCCGTATCACAGATCCTTTTGCCGATGCAGTCAAGACCGATCACTCCTACTACCACATCTGCAAAAGAAGGGATCACCGGCTCATGAACAGCCGGCACTTTAAGGGGTCGGCGCCTGGATCCGTCAGCTTCCACAAGAAGAAGATCACAAAAGCCGGGCAGCTTTTCCAGGATCTCCTTTTCGGGGCCGGAAATCTTTGGCTGCCCGGCCTTGTGATGAGCCGCGATGACGTATCCGTATTGTTCTATAAGCCGGCATGCTCCCGGAATGTCCTCTGCCTCCGCAAAAGGACGTTCCGGTTCCCATGCCATATGCGTGGTTGTGGTCACGATCACACGTTTTCCCTGTCCGGAAAATATTTCTGCCAGTCCAAGGATCAGACTGGTCTTTCCGCCGCCTCCTGTGAATGCCACAGTAAGCGCTTTTTCATTTTTCTTCATGACACACTCCATTTATCTTCTAACTTCTTTCAGGGGCACCAGGCTCTGTATCGGTCACAGATTCTCATTCCTCACAGCTTTCTCTGTTCCCGGAAGCACTCCGCAGGAAAGCAGCACCTCCAGTACTCCCCCCGCGATACACCTTGCCTTGTCTGAGATCGTAAAACAGTTTTTCTTCTGTTCTGCCCTTGGGTCGATGTCCGCGATCTTCATTCCCTCAAAAACAGGGTAGCCGTCCCGGATCAGTCCCCGGATCACGCCGGAAATGGTAGCCTTCACCGGCGTATCACCTACCATGGCGATCACCTGGTCTTTTTCAACAAGATCTGCGATCTGACAGATGTTTTTCATGTTACCGGCTGCCGGTGAATGGATCACACGTTCCTTTCCGATCCCTGCGATCAGTCCCGGCACTCCGGTATTCGGCAGGGCACTGCCTTTTTTTATGATCCTTCCCAGGTTATGGCCGCGCATGGTCTCGATCACGTAATCCACATCCTCCCCTGCGGTAAAGCCCGGGCCAAGTCCCACAGTCAGTGGTGCCATATCCCTGCTGGTCCCAAGATTCTTTTTTGCAAGGATGGCATCGATCACTGCCTCCGGCTCCAGTTCGCGGATATGTTTTCCATGGGTATCTGTCAGAAGGGGGATCTCTCCCTGTGCCCAGCATTTCCTGCACTGGGTCCGGATATCGTTCTCCGTGATCCTCCTGCACACAACGCCTTCTACCTCTGCAGTTCCGTCATAAACAGCTTCACAGAAGGCCACATGACGGCGGATGGCACTTGGACGGTCACATTCCAGGATCAGGACCTGATAGCCACTCTGATGAAGCTTGTGGATCACTCCTGTGGCCAGATCTCCGCCACCTCTCACAAGGATCATTTTATCCGTATATGCCGCTATTTTCATCTTCATACACCTGCTGTTCGTTTCCCGGCATTCCTGCCGCAAGAGTATCATAAAGCTCCGCATAGGTTGCATCCTTATACGGGGATACATAAAAGAGTCCCGCGATCCCGGCCGTAATTGCCGAAAGGACAGACCAGGGAATAAAGGAAAGATCCAGGATAAAGGTATCCATCTTCTGTCCGTTCATCATCTCACGGCTTTTTGCAAACACTTCCTTTGTGCTCATATCCGGATATTCCGCAAGAAGATAAGGGATCATCTTATATTCGTAGGATTTTACCACTCCGGGAATAATAAAAAGCAGCGTCCACAATACAAGATACAGGTCCCGTAAAAACATGGTTTTTACGATATTACCGTAATTCCCGGAACGAAATACACTGAGGAGCCTTCCGGGCCCGGGTACAGAATAAAGGTTCTCAATGTAAAAATCTCTTCCGCCTACCTCCAAAACATTTCCCACAAAGAAATGGAAAAGGACCCCGATCAGAGCCACCGTTACCATGGCACTGGCACTCAGAAGCGCAAAAAGCACTGCCAGTGGGGAACGAAATACATGACTGGCATAAGAGGTAACACCATTGATATCCGTACCCAGATGATACGTTGTAACACCGTAGTCCGGACTTACCGCATTTCCGGCACTGCCTGTGGCCGCACCGCTTCCGCCGGTTGCCATCACAATAGCCAGCACCAGACTTACCAGTACTGCTGACCAGTAATTTTTTTTGAATGCCTGTTTTCCGCGCCATTTCAAGTCGCTGCGTTTCCAGCTGATCTTCTGCTCATTCATAACTTAACCCTCCATATATGCTTCACGGACACAGAGCTCTCTCCGTCCCTTCTGCCACAGCGCAGGCTCCAGCTCAGCCAAATAACCGCCGCCGTTTTTTACATGCCATTCATAAAAAGCCCTGGGTCTGTCCGCATATTCTTCCATAATGTTCATGATCGTACCGCCATGTATCACAAGAGCCGCTGTCTTTATGTTGTTACGGATACACTGTGTGACAGCCTTCTGAAATCCTGTAAGGCTCCGGCACTTAAACGCTTCTCGACTTTCTCCTCCCGGAAAAGGAAGCGTTCCATTGCTGTCGATCCACCTCTGATAATCCTGATTTCCGGAAAGCTCTTTATAATTTTTATTCTCAAACTCTCCAAAATCACACTCGGAAAGCTCTTCGATGATATGAAAGCTTTTTCCTGGAAAAAGGATCTCCGCAGTTTCCACACAGCGGCAGAGCGGACTTACATAAAGGGCCTCCGGCATGGGATAGGTCAGCTTTTCCAGAAATTCCTTTCCCTCCGTACTCAGCGGTTCATCCGTTGTTCCGATATAACGCTGAAGCTTATTTCCGGGTGTCTGTCCGTGTCGTATCAGATATAATCTAATCATCCTTCAGCACCGTCCCGATCCCGCATACCACTCTTGTGACCCTTCTGCTTTTTGCAGCCAGTGCAGTGCACACCCGGCCAACAGCTTCTCGGTACTGCCGTTCAAAAGCATCCGCCGGAACGATCCCGTAGCCTACCTCCTCACTGACAAGGATCACATCCGGATCCTGCTGTGCCAGCTTTTCTGCCAGACCGGTGAGATCTTCTCCTGCCTTCAGAGCTTTTCTTATGTATTCCTGAAATCCCAGAACACCCGCTGCCTTCAGAAGCTCCTCTTCTGTGATCTCTCCTCCGAATTTCCAGTCCACATCCGGGAACTGTGCTTTTGCATAGGCAGCTTTTCCCTGATATGCGCCTCCGATTATCATTTCCATAATATTTTTACCTCATCCAAATCTTCATTACAGATTAAACGTGCCACCAAAAGCAAGCACCAGTGCCATCACGACCTCGCAGATGCAAAGGAAAAATCCGGAAAGATCACCTGTGGTCCCTCCAAAATATTTCAAAGCCATATGGTGATACCACCAGAATACCAGAAGTGCGCTGACAGCTGCCAGAACACCCAGGACCGGATCTACCCATATCATCAGCGCTGCAAGGATCACAAACATCGTGATAAGAACATTTCGCACTGCGATCTCTGACGCATTTCTGGAAAATTCTGCCACAGTCCCGTCTGTCCTTGCCTTGGGAAATGTGATCACACCGATCCCGGAAAGACACCTGGACATCATAAAGCCCAGGCTCATGATACAGATCCCGTTATAATTTCCAAGGAGCTGATCCCAGGCTCCCAGCCAGAGGATAAAATATACACAGGCTGTGATAATGGCAAATGCACCTGCATGGGAATCCTTCAGGATCTCCAGCCTCCTTGTGCGTTCCTGCCAGGAGCTTAATGCATCCGATGTGTCCAGAAGCCCGTCTACATGAATGCCGCCGGTAACAAATACCGGGATCACAGTAAGGATCACAGCGAGAAAAAATGGCTCCAGAGCTACGTGTACACCGAGGGCCCCTCCTGCAAACCAGGTCAGGATGCCGATGGCAGTACCCACAAAGGGGAAAAAGCACATCATATATTTTATGTTTTCCTTCTTCCAGTCCACCATGGGCATGGGGATCTTTGAAAACATGGCAAAGGCTGCCTTAAAACTGTTCCATAAACTTTTCATGCTTCCTTTCCTCCTTTATGCCATACAGGGATCCCGTATACGACTTCCACAACCTCTTCTGCCATCTCTGCCAGCTTCTGGTTGATCTGTCCCAGTTCTTTTTTGTACTGTTCTGATTCTTCCTCGTAGAGGATCCCGTCTGAAAAGATCTCGTTGGTGACGATCACCACATGCTTTGCCTGGGAAAGAAGATTTTTCACTCCTTCTGTGATCTTTTCTGCCACCTCCGGGTGGAAGCCGCCTTCCCGGAACATCTCATTTGCAACCAGATTGGACATGCACTCCAGAAGGACCACGCAGTCCTTCGGGATGAGCAGCTCATCCAGCTCTGTATATCTTTCTATTGTCTCGAAGCCTTTTCCTGCACGCATGTGCCGGTGTCTGCGGATGCGCCTGTGGCTTTCTTCGTCAAAAGCCTGCATGGTGGCGATATAGATCCTTCTGGCTTCGCCAAGGGAAAGTACGGTTTCTTCCGCAAAAGCAGATTTTCCGCTTCCGCTGCCTCCTGTTACAACAACCAGCATATTATTTCAGCTCCTCGTACTGTTCTACATTGATATCACCAAAGGTACTCATGGAATTATATACTGCACAGGACAGATCCATCATCGGAAACAGTGCCACAGCTCCGGTTCCCTCGCCCAGGCACATGCCTGCGTGGATGATCGCTTCCTTGCCAAGCTCCTTCAGGATCAGCTGTGCTGCAGGCTCTTTGGATACATGAGACGCAAGGATATGATCACTTACCTGCGGGCAGATCTTTATTGCGATCAGTGCAGATACGCAGGAAATAAATCCGTCCATGACAACCGGCATTCCAAGTGCTGCTCCTCCAATGAATACTCCTGCCATTCCTGCAATATCCAGTCCACCTACCTTTGCCAGGACGTCAATGGCATCTGAACGATCCGGATTATTCAGGGCGATCGCCTTTTTGATCGCATTGATCTTCCGTACAAGCCCTTCACTGGTCAATCCGGCACCACGTCCGGTCATATCTTCCACCGGTTTTCCGAGAAGCACAGCTGCTACCGCACTGCTGGTGGTGGTATTTCCAATGCCCATCTCGCCGGTTGCAAGAACCTGATAGCCTTTTTCCTTCAGCTCCTCTGCCATGGCAATTCCGGCTTCGATGCCACGGATCGCCTGATCTCTTGTCATCGCCGGCTCTCTGGTCATATTTCTGGTCCCATAAGCAACCTTAAGATCTGTACGGACCTTTGTATCTGTGACCATTCCCACATCTACAGGAAAAAGCTCTGCTCCACACTGACGGCACATCACACAGCAGGTAGTAGTCCCTTCCAGAAAATTCTCAGCCACAACAGCCGTCACTTCCTGTCCGGTCTGGGTCACACCCTCTTCTACAACTCCGTTATCCGCGCACATGGCAACCACTGCTTTTTTCTCCACACGTACCTCCGGTGTACCTGTGATACCGGCGATCTGTGTCAGCATATTCTCCAGCTCTCCCAGAGAATGCAGGGGCTTTGCAATACTGTCCCATCTCTTTCTCGCCCCCTCCATAGCCTTTTCATCCAGAGGGCGGACTTTCTTCACTGCCTCATCCAAAGTCATCATTTGCTACCTCCAATCCTTTTACCTGTGGTAAAAATAATAAATTTACTAAAGATATAATTCAACGCCAGCACGATAAATTGTGTGCAGAATTTTGCAAACATATCCCGGAATCCCAGGATCTCCGCCAGAAGCCATACGCCACCTACCTCAATGACCATGGTCACCAGACGGGCACTTATAAATTTCAGAAAGGGCCGTATATGATCCCTCCATGTTTCACAGCGGTCATGAAATACAAATCTGGAATTCACAACATAGGCAAACAGGATCGCCAGGATGATCGATATGATGTTGGCACTCATCAGCGGGATTCCCATTGCCCTCATGATATAAAAGCTTAACAGATTTACGAGAGTCGTACAACCACCCCAGAAAATATAACGGATCACATCATTTTCATAGAATTTAAGGATCCACTTTTTCATTGGTATCTCCTCCTCGTATGATCTTTGATACGATATATCTTGGACGACGTTTTACTTCCTCATAGATCCTGGCGATATAATATCCGATGATCCCAAGGCTCATCATCACAGCACTTCCGATAAAGAGCATCACGATCAGAAGTGTGGTATAGCCTTCCACCGCATGCCCGGAAAAATACCGGACCAGAGAATAGACCAGAAGGAGCAGGGAGCACCCAAAGCAACCCACGGCACCGGCTGTTACAAACTGCAGCGGAAGTGTTGTAAATGCCACGATATTCCGAAACGCATAGCTGATCAGCGTTCCTGCAGACCATTTGGATTCTCCGGCCTCACGCTCCTGCACCTCAAAAGGTACGGAGATGCTTTTGAAGCCTATCCAGGATGATGCCGCCCGGAAAAACATGCTGCGCTCAGGCATGGCGAGAACACTCTCCACCGCTTTCCTGTCCAGCAGCTTGAAGTCGGAAGCGTTTTCCATATCAAAGCCGGTGGCACGGGACATGATCCGATAGAAAAATCCGGCACTTTTTCTGTGAAAAAGAGTTTCTTTTCCCCGGTTTTTCTTGATGCCCTCCACAACCTCGTAGCCCTGCTTCCAGAGCCGGTACATTTCCAAGAGGATTTCCGGCGGATGCTGCAGGTCACAGTCCATCACTGCCACCGCATCTCCGCATGCCTGTGCAAGGCCGGCCACGATTGCTGCTTCTTTTCCGAAATTTCTGGAAAAATGCACACCTGTCACATTTTTATCTTCCCTGGATACTTTTTCTATGGCTGCCCAGGTCCCGTCAGAGGAACCGTCATCTACCAGGACCAGTTCATAACGGATCCCGGCCTGCCCCAGGAGCTCTCTGAGAGTCCGGCAGGTTTTCTCCACCATCGGTTCCTCGTTACAGGCAGGCAAAACTACCGATAATCGGCTCATTTCTCCTGTTTTCCCCTTTCTTTTTGTTTTCCCTGGCGCCGGTAAGATATTACGATCCCGGCAAACAGGATCAGGCCAAGCACCGTCAGTATCATTCCGGGCACAATATACGGTGTACAATATCTGAGTGCGATCGTATGCCTGCCTTTTTTTAATTCCAGTCCCATATACATACTGTTTGCCTCCACAAGTTCTGTTTTTTCTCCATCTACATAGGCGGTAAAGCCTGCGCTGTATGGAATGGAAAATACCAGGATCTTATCGGAAGTGGTTGTGATATCTCCACGAATGCAATTTGTCTCCGTTTTGATATTCTGAAGACTTTCTTTTCCAAGCTCCTCTGTCTGTTCTTCAACAGAAGCCATGGGCTGACATGCCACATACAGATCATCAAAGGTATATTCTCCCGGCATGGAGAATGTCAGTGTCATAGTTCCTGCAGAATAGTTTTTATATCCCATATTCAGAAGAAAATTATGTCTTCCGCTGTAGCCGTTGTATTTATCTGTAAAGATCCGGATAGTCTTGTCCACGGAGCCCAGCGAAACATCCACTGCTGATTCCTTGCTTTCTTTCCAGTAGCGCCAGTTATTGTCTTCATAACGCACGGTATTCTTCTCATATTCTGTCATGGAATCCCATTTTTTATCACTGACCACTGCACGTGGAGAATAGGCATTAAAATCCAGATTTTTTGCCACAAGATAAACCTCTGCCTCCGGCTCTCCCTGATATCCGATCTGTACGGTTGCTCCTTCTTTGGCCACAATGATCTTTCCGTCTTTGATCTTACAGCCTTTTCCTGCTTCCAGTGTAAAATCTGCTTTCTTATCGTCAAAGATGAGGTCTGTCTCAGAAAGACTGCTGTCCTCCAGAACTGCCCCCTGCAGGAGTGCCTGCTGCTTTTCGGTCACGGAAAGCTTTTCATACTTTTCTCTGGGGATCCAGGAATCATAGGTATAACCAAGAGGAAGGGAATCCTCGTCTTCGTAGATCCTGTATTTTTTTGTGACTTCTGCTTCACTGTCATAGCCGTATGGCAGATACCCATATCCGCTTTTTTTGATGGCAAAATATTTCACCGAGGCAAGACGATCTAGGATACTCCGTCCGTCCAGGCTGCTGTAATGATAATCCCAGGGGGTATTCAGATACATCTCATCAAAGAAACGGCTGATATTTCCATTGGCCACACTGAAATAATAGGAAGTACTGTTGGTTCCCATATACATGGCAGTGTTTACATAAGAGCCCGTTTTGTACTGGTCATATCTGGTAACCGCTGAATCGTCCATTGACCGGATCGCTTTGTCCGGTCCGGACTGAAGCTTCTCCAGTGCCTGATCCTTTTCCTCAAATTCTGACAGATAATCTTTTTCGTAAGAATACTGGTATGAAACATTCAGAAGGATGCTTGTCACAAGCACGGCCACGATCATTCCACAGAGATATTTTCCCTGTGTAAATACGTTTCCGTAGGAAACCACTGTAAACACAGCCAGGACCAGCATCATCAGTGCCATGATATTGCGTTCCGTACGAGCGGATTCTGAAAACAGTGCCAGCACGCCATATATCAGCAGCATCACAAATATCCGTCGTTTTTCCCTGATGCCCAGCGTAAACAGTTCCGGATATGCCTGTACCAAGATATATGCGATCAGCATTCCATACGCCCAGATCCATCGGTTGGACACGTATGAAAATCCATTCAGTACATGACCTGCAAAGGGGATCAGCAAAAACAGATTCAGAAGCACAAAGCCCAGCTTCAGTCCCGTATATTTTTTCTTTTTGGAAAAGATCACAAACACGCCTGCCATTGCAACTGCGGAATATCCAGCAACTCCCCACTGGATCATATTTTCGCCGATCAGGCAGCCGAGATATTTTTCGTAGTAAATGCGGTCATATAACAGCGGCACATAATTCTGCGCCTGAAAGCGCTCTGTTCCAAACAGAGTCATGACCACAGGTAAAAAGATCAGTGCAGCGATCATAAGTGCGACCAGATAAAAGCCAGCAAATTTCAGGAACCACTGAAATACATCTTTTACTGAACGCTTACGGAATATTCCAAAATACCGGAAAGCTGCATACAGCACCATAAAGATACTGATCATATAAAAGAAATAAAAATTAGACATTGCCGCTACAGCCGTCGCACAGATAAAAAGGTATGGCTTTTCTTTTTTGTAAATCTTTTCAATTCCCATAAGGACCAGCGGCAGATAGATCATGGGATTGGAAAAATATGGATGCTTCATGGACGCATAAATGGTCCATCCTGCAAAAATATAAACAAGGCTTCCAAGAAATGTGGCCTGTTTGGGATTCTTGCGGTAAAAGCAGTAAATGCTGAATGTGATACCCGCCAGATAAATGCGGAGAAAGATCAGAATCTCATATAAGATCTCTGTGTCTTTTTCCGGTACAAAAACGGACAGTAAGGTCAGCGGATCACCGATCGCATAATAATGAAGTGTTGTAAGGATATCGGAACCGTATCCGATATGCATATCCCACATAGGAAGGGAAAGCTTATGCTCCGTCACCAGCGTCTGCAGAACATTCCGCAAATATTTTCCATAATAGGCCAATGCATTGATGTGCTGCGGAACACCGTCATGACTCCAGATCAGGGATTTTCCATTGAAATAAAAACAACTGTAAATAAACAGCGAGATCGCCGCAAAAACAATCGTATACAGAATATAAAAATCTGCTTTTTTCTCTTTCCGGGATTTCTCCTTCGAAAAAATTCTCTTCATATATGTCTCTCCTGTATATGAAAAAAGGCCTGCGGTGCGCTAAACACCGCAGGCCTGTCACCTAATGCTTAATCAGCAAGCACACTGTATAAACAGTAACTATTGATCAATAATTAGTCTTCTTTCTTATCTGCTCCGTAAAGAGTGATAAGTTTCTGCAGATACTCATATCTAGCCTGAGCCTCAGACTCGTTCTTAGCAAACAGTCTTGCAGCTTTCTCAGGATTCTGACGCTGCAGAGAATTGTAACGAACCTCACCGTTCAGGAAGTCCATATAGTTCTCCATATCCGGTGTCTTGGAATCAAGGCTGAACTTGTTCTCAGCAGCCGGGTTGAATCTGAAGTTGTGCCAGTATCCGCACTTAACTGCCAGCTCTTCCTCTGTCTGAGCTTTGCTCATACCTTTCTTGATACCATGGTTGATACATGGAGCGTAAGCGATGATCAGGGATGGTCCCGGATATGCCTCTGCCTCTGCGATTGCTTTTACAGTCTGGTTGAAGTCAGCACCCATGGAAATCTGTGCTACATATACATAGCCATAGCTCATTGCGATAGATGCCATATCTTTCTTCTTAGTCTCTTTTCCGCCTGCTGCGAACTGAGCGATCGCACCTGTCGGTGTAGATTTGGAAGACTGTCCGCCTGTGTTGGAGTAAACCTCTGTATCGAATACCATAACGTTGATGTCACGTCCGCTTGCAAGAACGTGGTCAACACCACCGAATCCGATATCGTAAGCCCATCCGTCACCACCGAAGATCCACTGGGATTTCTTGGAGAGGAAGTCTTTCTGTGCAAGGATCTCGTTAGCCTTGTCACATCCGCAAGCCTCAAGAGCTGCAACGAGTTTCTCTGTAGCTGCACCATTTGTTGCGCCTACAGCATAAGTATCCAGCCATTCCTGACCAGCTGTCTTAACATCCTCGTTTGTTCCGTTAGCTACAAGGTCTTCGATCTTCTCTTTCAGACCGCCACGGATCGCACGCTGTGCAAGAAGCATACCATAACCGAACTCTGCGTTATCCTCGAACAGAGAGTTTGACCATGCAGGTCCCTGTCCCTTAGCGTTTGTTGTGTATGGTGTAGATGGTGAAGAGTTACCCCAGATAGAGGAACATCCTGTAGCATTTGCAATGTACATTCTGTCACCAAAGAGCTGTGTGATCAGCTTAGCGTATGGTGTCTCACCACAACCTGCACAAGCGCCGGAGAACTCAAGGAGCGGCTGTTTGAACTGGCTGCCTTTTACAGTTGTCTCTTTATATTTAGCGATAACGTCTTCCTTCTGAGGAAGTGTTACACCGTAATCGAAGAATTTCTGCTCTTCTGTGTTAGCTTCAAGCGGAGCCATCTCAAGAGCTTTGTTGCCTTTCTTTCCTGGGCAGACATTTGCGCAGGAACCACATCCTGTACAGTCAAGAGCGGATACAGTCATTGTGAATGTATAGTCTTTCATTCCTGTAAGTGGAAGTGTCTTGATTCCCTCTGGAGCGTTAGCTGTCTCATCTGCTGTCATAGCAACCGGACGGATTGCAGCATGCGGGCAGACGTATGCACAGCGGTTACACTGGATACAGTTGTCCGGAACCCATACAGGAACGTTAACTGCGATACCACGTTTCTCATATGCAGCTGTTCCGGATGGTGTTGTACCATCTACATAATCCTTGAATGCAGATACTGGGAGGCTGTTACCTTCCTGAGCATTGATCTTGCACTGGATGTTGTTTACGAAGTCCTGAGCTTCCTGAGCACCGTGGGATGCGTGAGACATGAAGAGTCCCTCGTCCTCAGCGTTCTTCCAGCTCTCCGGAACCTGAACCTCTACGATCTGTTTAGCACCGGCATCGATAGCTGCCCAGTTCTTCTTAACAACGTCATCACCTTTACGTCCGTAAGTAGCTTTAGCAGCAGCTTTCATAAGCTCGATAGCCTGCTCCTCAGGAATGATTCCTGTAAGTTTGAAAAATGCGGACTGAAGGATTGTGTTGATACGTGTTGGTCCCATGCCAGTCTCAATACCGATCTTAACACCATCGATGGTGTAGAATTTGATATTGTGGTTAGCGATGAAAGCTTTAACCTGTCCTGGAAGATGTTTCTCAAGTCCTTCCATATCCCAAGCACAGTTCAGAAGGAATGTACCTCCGTCAACAAGCTCCTGTACCATGTTATATTTGTTAACATAGGACGGATTATGACATGCAACGAAGTTTGCTTTGTGGATCAGGTATGTGGATTTGATCGGTTTCTTACCGAAACGAAGGTGAGACATTGTAACACCGCCGGACTTCTTGGAGTCATAATCGAAGTAAGCCTGAGCGTACATGTCTGTGTTATCACCGATGATCTTGATGGAGTTCTTGTTAGCACCTACAGTACCATCAGCTCCAAGTCCCCAGAACTTGCAGTTTGTTGTTCCCTCTGGTGTTGTAACAAGTGGTGCGCCTGTCTCAAGAGAAAGGTTTGTAACATCATCCACGATACCGATTGTGAATTTCTCTTTCTCAGTGTTCTCATATACTGCTACGATCTGTGCAGGTGTTGTATCTTTGGAACCAAGTCCATAACGTCCTGTAAAGATCTTAACATCGCTGAACTTGCTGTCGCGAAGAGCTGCAACAACATCAAGATACAGAGGCTCGCCAAGAGCTCCTGGCTCTTTTGTTCTGTCAAGAACAGAGATCTGCTTAACTGTATCCGGGATTGCATCGATAAGAGCCTGTGCACAGAATGGTCTGTAAAGACGAACTTTAACAACACCGACTTTCTTGCCAGCTGCCATAAGGTAATCGATGGTCTCCTCGATGGTATCGTTTACGGAACCCATAGCTACGATGATGTGCTCAGCGTCAGCAGCTCCGTAGTAGTTGAACAGTTTGTAGTCTGTTCCGATCTTCTCGTTAACTTTGTCCATGTACTCCTGAACAACTGCCGGAAGAGCGTCATAATATGGATTACATGCCTCTCTTGCCTGGAAGAAGATATCCGGGTTCTGAGCGGAACCTCTCTGACATGGATGGTTCGGGTTCAGAGCACGGTTACGGAACTCTGCGATTGCGTCCATATCTGCCATATCTTTCAGATCTTCATAATCCCATGTCTCGATCTTCTGGATCTCATGAGATGTACGGAATCCGTCGAAGAAGTTGATGAATGGAACTTTTCCTTTGATTGCTGCAAGATGAGCAACCGGTGTAAGGTCCATAACCTCCTGTACAGAAGACTCACAAAGCATTGCACATCCAGTCTGACGACAGGCCATAACGTCGGAATGGTCACCGAAAATACAAAGTGCGTGGGAAGCAAGTGCACGGGCAGATACGTTGATAACTCCCGGAAGCTGCTCACCGGCGATCTTGTAAAGGTTCGGGATCATAAGCAGAAGACCCTGGGAAGCTGTATAAGTTGTAGTCAGGGCACCTGCTGCCAGAGAACCGTGAACGGCACCTGCTGCACCTGCCTCAGACTGCATCTCTGTAACCTGTACTTCCTGTCCAAAGATGTTCTTTCTTCCCTGAGTTGCCCACTCGTCTGTAGCCTCAGCCATTACAGATGAAGGGGTAATCGGGTAAATAGCAGCTACATCAGAAAAAGCGTATGATGCATGAGCGGCTGCATGGTTACCATCCATGGTTTTCATCTTTCTTGCCATTGTTTTTTCCTCCTTAAAGGTTTGTTAAAAAATATATTATTTAGGCTTATGAAGGCCTAAAATTCCATTGATTATTATATCATAGATTCCCAGTTATGTCCATTTTCTTTCATTGTTTTTTGTATATTATCCTGTACAAACGCCGTTATCTTTTTCACAAATAAAAAAGAGCTGTTCGGAATTTTTCCTCTCCAAACTGCTCTCCTTATCATCTCATACGCTTATCCCAACTCACATCCGGGAATCACTTCTCCTCTTTTCCGAAAAGATCCTTCATGGATTTCCGACGGAGCATTGTCCACAGCTGATCCTGGATCTCCTGAAGCTCATCATGTGCATGGCAGGGAACTCCGTCCTGTCCGTTCCTTGGACACTGATATGTGCCGTTCAGGCACTCAATGATGGACATATCCGGATCGATCGCACTGTATATCTCATATAATGACAGTTCTTCCGGATCTCTCTTCAGCGCGTAACCGCCATGAACTCCGCGGTATCCTTCCACGAGCCCTGCATTCTGAAGCTTCTTCAGTATCTTGTATGCAAAGGGTGCTGTGATCGATTCCCTCTCACAGATCTCGCTGACGCTCAAACGCGGCTCCCACATCAATGCGCGGATAACCCGCATCGCATAATCGCTTTCTCTGGTGATAAACATTTTTAACCTCTCTTCTGTTCAACTAAGCTGCTGATTTATGATAGTTTCCGCATTCCATCCGATCTGCCACGTTCCTGGGTGTTTCTGATGTGCCAGAGAGCCGGATATCCATATCCCCGGAATACTTCATTACCACATACGACAGTATAACCCATTTTTTTATATAATAAAAGGTTATTATTTTCCTGTGATTCATAGTAATCCCCTGTTTTTCCTTTATTTAGCCGAAAAAAGGAAAATACAGCTTGCAAATTTTTCAGTTTACGGTACAATAGGAAACGATTGTAATGCTTTCGTATGTAATTGAAACGATATTTATTTAATGAAAAAAGAGGTATGATATGATTTCAGCAAATAACATCACACTGCGCGTTGGAAAAAAAGCGCTGTTTGAAGACGTTAACATCAAATTTACAGAGGGTAACTGTTATGGATTGATCGGCGCCAACGGCGCAGGAAAATCTACATTCCTCAAAATCCTTTCCGGTCAGCTTGAGCCTACCAAGGGCGACATTGTGATCACCCCCGGTCAGAGACTTTCTTTCCTACAGCAGGATCACTTCAAATATGATGCTTATCCGGTTCTGGATACTGTCATCATGGGTAATGAAAGACTCTATCAGATCATGAAAGAGAAAGAAGCCATTTACGCAAAGGAAGATTTCACAGACGAAGATGGCATCCGTGCCAGCGAGCTTGAGGGTGAGTTTGCAGAGATGAACGGATGGGAAGCAGAGTCCGATGCTGCTACTCTTCTCAACGGTCTCGGAGTCGACACTGAGTTCCACTATACACAGATGGCAGACCTTACCGGTAGTATGAAGGTCAAGGTTCTTCTTGCACAGGCTCTTTTCGGAAATCCTGATATCCTTCTTCTTGATGAGCCGACCAACCACCTGGATCTTCCTGCTATCGAATGGCTGGAGGAGTTCCTGATCAATTTTGACAATACGGTTATCGTAGTATCCCATGACCGTTATTTCCTGAACAAGGTCTGCACACATACTGCTGATATCGATTATGGCAAGATCCAGCTTTATGCCGGAAACTATGACTTCTGGTTTGAATCCAGCCAGCTTCTGATCAAGCAGATGAAAGAGGCCAACAAAAAGAAAGAGGAGAAGATCAAAGAGCTCCAGGAGTTCATCTCCCGTTTCAGCGCCAATGCTTCCAAATCCAAGCAGGCGACTTCCAGAAAGCGTGCCCTGGAAAAGATCCAGCTGGATGACATGCGTCCTTCCAGCCGTAAATATCCATACATCGACTTCCGCCCGAACCGTGAGATCGGAAACGAGGTCCTCATGGTGGAAAATCTGTCCAAGACCATTGATGGAGTAAAGGTTCTGGACGACATTTCCTTCACTCTTGGTCGTGAAGATAAGGTTGCCTTTGTGGGCGCCAACGAGCAGGCCATCACAACCTTCTTCAAGATCCTTACAGGTGAAATGGAGCCGGATGAAGGAAATTACAAATGGGGCGTTACCACTTCCCAGGCATATTTCCCGAAGGATAACACACAGGAATTCGATAACGACCTTACTATCACCGACTGGCTGACACAGTACTCTGAGATCAAGGACGCAACCTACGTCCGTGGATTCCTTGGCCGTATGCTTTTCCCTGGTGAGGATGGTGTAAAACGTGTCCGTGTTCTTTCCGGTGGTGAAAAAGTTCGCTGTCTTCTTTCCAAGATGATGATCTCCGGTGCCAATATCCTGATCCTTGATGAGCCAACCAACCATCTGGATATGGAGTCTATCACAGCACTGAACAACGGACTGATCAAATTCCCGGGAGTGATCCTTTTCACCTCACACGATCACCAGTTTGTACAGACAACTGCAAACCGCATCATGGAGATCCTTCCTAACGGCAAGCTGGTAGACAAGATCACCACTTACGACGAGTATCTTGCCAGCGACGAAATGGCCAAGAAGCGTCACGTATTCCAGGTTAACGAAGAGGACGCACAGGATAACTAAATCCCATGCTTCTGTAACAAAAAATCTCCCCTGCTTCCGCCTTTACAGGCAGTCAGGGGAGTTTTTTTATCTGTTTTATATGCGCTTACTCCATGGTGATCGGAGCAAGCTTGCCCTGTGTTACATCCAGAAGATCTTTAAGCGGTACCTTCAGGGTAAGGCCTACTCTTCCACCACTTACATAGATCTCATCAAAGTTTTCGGCAGACTGGTCAAACACCACCGGATAATTTTTTTTCATTCCAAGAGGGCTGCAGCCTCCGCGGATATAGCCCGTGATCTTTGTAAGATCCTTTACATGGATCATATCTACTGTTTTTTCGCCTACAGACTTTGCGGCTGCCTTACGGTCCACCTCTTTCTCGATCGGAACTACAAACACATAGTAGCAGCCGCTTTTCCCTTCCATGACCAGGGTCTTAAAGGACTGATCATGAGGGGCTCCTGTGATGTCTGCACAGTGGATCCCATCTATGAACTCTCCACAGTCATATGCGATTGCTTCATATTTTACTTTTTTTCGATCCAGCATTCTCATCGCGTTTGTTTTGGCTTCTTTTCCCATTTCTGTCACTCCTCGGATTTTTCTCAGTTGTCTTTCCACTCATCAAGCTCATCCAGATCCTCATCATTCATCAGATCCGGGTCATTCCTGTAATTTCCATATTCTTCCTGCTCATCAAAATCCGCCATATTTTCAATATCCATCCGGCGTCTTTTCTGCTGCAGTTTTTCAAAATCTTCATAGCTGTCCCTGTTTTCCGACTCATCAAAACGATCATAGTCTTCATGATCCTCCGGATCTGCATAGCGGGATCTGCTTCCCGTTCCTGCATTCCTTCGTTCCCTGGTGCTGCTGCTCTGGCTGTATCTGCGGCCTCTTCTGTCATCCGAAGCATAATTTCTGTCGGAGGTTCTGTTTCTGCCGGAGGTTCCGGAAGTGCTTCTTCTTTCAGTGGAACTGCCTTTGCTGTTTCTTTCGCTTCCGGATCTTTTTCGGCTGTCTGCATAATTTCTTTCTCGTCTGTCAGAGTTGCGTCCTTCTCTGTCAGATGGTCTGCGGGAACGTCTTTCACCCCGGCTTTCCCGGTCATCGTTTGCCCGGTTTTCGTATGTATATCTGTGATCGTCCCTGTTACGGTCAGAGGTGTATTCACGACTGTTTCCTCTACGGTCCCTTCCTGCCGGCTTCCTGGTCTCCTCCGGCAGAGTTCCATCGTCGTCATCCTCTTCTTCGTCATCTTCCTCATCGTATCGGTCTTTGTTGATGGCGAACTGGATCAGCATACCAAGGATCGCAATTCCCGCTGCCATACCGACGCCATATGGAAACTGCGCCAGCCCTGCGATCTTTGCAATGGATAATCCTGCCAGAACACCACCCAGTATACTGGTTCCGACAATGATCACTCCTTTCGCATAACGCATAGCAAGTACTCCCAGTCCCACGCCGATAAGGATGCACAGGAAAAAAGAAAAAGAACTGGTCGGATGGACCAGATAGATACTCAATGTTATTCCGATACCAAATCCCAGTACAAAGATTCCTGCCCTGTAGATCAGAAACGAAACAACAGCCAGTACGATCCCCAGTCCCGCCATGGCACCTGCGATCACCATTTTATCCTGAACACCGGACATATAGGTTACACCAAAGCCGGCGCCTGCTCCGATGATAAATCCAAAGATCATCATCCAGAACCGGAGGATACGATATCCCAGGATACAGTTCAAAAGCCCGAAAACGCAGAGCACTCCATATACGATCACCATCAGCTGGCTGATCTGTTCCATACCTCCTGCTCTCTGCAGTATGTCAAATCCTCTTGACAACATATCCATATTCATAACTTACTCCTCTCTTTCCAAAACCTCCGGAAATCTTCCCGAAGATGTTTCAGAAAATAAAATATATGGTATAAAAATTATCCATCACTCCATAATGATACTCCACCTGACCAAGTCCGTGAAGTTTCATATAATACTGTGCCACATTCTGTACCACGCCATCATCCAGCAGTTCCTGACAGGCTTCGGAAAAAGCTTCCTGACTGCCAAACTTGAAACGCACTACAGCCGCACCATTATCCAGTCTCATCTTACAATAATCATATATGTCCTGCCAGCTGTAATCTTCAAAGTACCCCTGGTTCAGCACATAAAAATCCAGATCCTTCGCAGTACATGCCGGAACTGTCAGTTCTTCCGATGGTGTATAGGTTTTTTCATATTCTTCCGGGAAAGGGCAGAGATAATCGTAAATGATCGTCTTATGTTCTTCCAGCTGTGCGGCATCTCCATTTAAAAAATCCGGCTGATCCCCATTGGTAGCATCTACATAATAATACTCCTGGCCTATTTTTACAATATCCCATGCATGACCCTCTGTACTTCCTTTTGTGCTTCCGTCCACATAAATACAGGGAATATCCAGCCTTTCCAGAAGATACTGGACAGCTCCTGCATATCCGGCACAGACTGCGGATTTTTTCCAGAAAACACCTGCTATGCTCTGATCATCCTCCCCGGTCTGATACTGGGTATGGTCAATAACATACGTATAAACAATGCGTACCTTCTCGTAGTCACCGGCATCCTCCGGGATCAGGGCTCTGACCTCCTGAAAGCTCTGCTCCATGGCCGTCTGTATCTCATCGATCTCGCTGTCTGTATAAGTATAGCCCGGAGTAAAAACGCAGTAATCACTGTCTGAATACGTAGTTTTGTAGATTTTTTCACGATTGTGGACCCAGAATATCTCCGGGTGGTCTTTCAATACTGCATGATAGCTTCTGTCAATACTGTCATCATCGGAGATCGTCAGATAAAACTCCTTTTCCCGGGCACGGATTCCTTTCAGCAGCTCCCGATATACTCTCTGCTCTTCTTCCGTAAGCTGTTTGAAATAATATTCCTGATGCCCTTCTTCGCTCTGGGCAACCTCCATCTGACGCAGTTCCTCTACTTCCTTTGGTTCGCCTGAAATAATGCTCTTTGCTATGGAGCGGATCTGACCCAGTGCCCCTGCCGAAGCGCTAAAGGGCTGAAGGATCACTGCAGCTGTAAGCACTGCGGCTGCCATGGGGCAGAAATTTCTTTTTTTCATAATATCATGTCCTATGTCTGAAGCAGCGATTGTAAGAAAGGGCAGCCTCCCGTGGGAGACTGCCCTTATCTTCAATCGCTGTCCCTTAGTTTTCCATTTCCAGTGTTTCTACATCATCATCAAATGTATCCACTGCATCGTCCATGGTCTCCTTATCCAGAGTCAGCGTCTCAACTTCATCTTCTTCCTCATCCTCCTGCAAAGCCCTATTCTTAAAATCTGCAAGAAGGTCACTGGAAACAGTATCACCGGATGCCAGTGCATCCTTCAGTGCATCAGATCTAACCACATCCGTGAGGAGCTTTTCTGCACTCTCCTCTGTCAGAACATCATTCTCTGTAGTTGTGGTCTCATTTTCCTCCGCTGTTGTATCCTGATAGAAAGATGGCTTTCTGATATAACGGAAGCTTGCACTGTATGCCTCACCAACCGTTACACCATTCTTGCTTGAGGAACAATGTACTGCGATCCAGTCGCCGGAATCCGTCTTTCCGCACAGGATACCAACGTGGTTGTTGCTTCCTGCTTCCGGTCCTCTCTGGAATACCAGATCTCCTGGCTGTGCATCTGCTTCGCTGACAACACCGGCCTTCTCCCACTGGTCAGAGGTTCCGTCTCCAACTGCTGCCTGCATTCCCTGATCCTTATATCCATTAATCACTGCCCAGGTAACAAAGCCGCTGCAGTCCAGACCATATGCACGGAGCGTACCGGAGCTTCTGCTGCCGTCTGCAGATACCTTCTCAACGGATCCCCAGCTTGGATCTTCTCCGATCACCGTAGATTTACCGCCCCAGAAATATCCGACCTTACCAACCAGTGAATACGCTGCGGTGATAACATCTACACGATCCTCAGAAACATTGTCTCCCACGCTTTCACGGACAAAGCCTTTGGATGCGGTAACTACCGCACAAAGAAGCTTACAGTCTGTTTCCACATATTTCTTAAGGACGCTTCTGTCTTCCTTTGCAATATTGTTCTTCTTGATGTAGTAGTTGATCTTGCGATTTCCGTAGGATATCTTGGTAATATCCTGCTTGTCCCTGACGATGGGGTTCATCTCCGCAAAGATCCTTGCCAGATCATCCTTGCAGGATGCATCCAATGTAAATGACGTTGCTCCTGCTTTGCTCTTTTCGTAAATATAAACAGCAAGGATATCCTGCCAGTTTCTTACCAGAAGTGTATTCTCCGTATCGGTAAGCTTGTTCTTCTCTTTATATTCTCTTTCGATCTCTTCCATTACAGAAGCAAAATCATCAGAGAAGGCCAGATGATAATTGCTCTTAAGACTATCCAGATAAAAATCCTTGCCCGCATGGAGATTGGATACCATATTTGTCACATAAACAGGATCTCCGATCTGTGTTGCTGTGGCGTTATTTCCATCTGTGATCTCTGTATTCTTGTTATCTTCCGTGCTGCTATCATCTTTTTTGTTGTCTTTTTTGTTATCACTGTCGTTCTTGTCGACAGCTGCAAGCTTGGCTTCTGCCTCAGTCAGGATCTTATAATTCGTAACCTTGGCCTTTTCTGTATTAGACAGTGCCTCATAAGCTGCACGTACGCTATCTATCTCCGCTTTATCTGCTACTGTGATCGTTCTGCCTGCCAGTGCTTTGATCTTCCGGATCACCGCCTGTACCTTTGCAGAGTCATCCCTGGCCGGTGTTTCCGTCGGTGCAGGTGTTGCGGTTGGCTCCGGCGTTGCCGTTGGTGCAGGTGTCGCTGTCGGTTCCGGTGTTGCCGTTGGTGCCGTTGGTGCAGGTGTCGCTGTCGGCTCCGGTGTTCCCGTCGGCGCAGGTGTTGCAGTTGGCTCCGGTGTTTCCGTCGGCGCAGGTGCCGGTGTATCTGTTGGCTCCGGCGCTGTAGTTGGTTCCGGTTCAGGTGCAGCAGTTATTTCCGGTTCTGCCGGAACTTCCGGAACTTCTGGCTCCGGTTCACTTACCTCGCTCCCGTCTCCTGAAACACCTTCCTCAGCAACAACATTATCTGCTTCCTCGGCGGCTTTTACTCCGGTTGGAACTGCCAGTACCATAGCTGATAACATCGTGATGCAAAAAAACTTATTCAGGTACTTGTTCTTCATATTTATTAAGATGCTCCCTTCTTTCCTTGAACATCCCTTTACTTCCCCTATAATAAAGGTCTGCCTTAAACCGTTTGATAACTTAAAGTTTAATTCAATTTATTTTAGCATACGAAAATCGTGAAATCAACTGTTCTGGTAGGATATCCCCTTCAATTCATCTATTTTTCACTTTTTATTCACATTTTTGTAAGATTTTTTAGAGTTTACCATAACGTAAAAAAGCCACAGTGCTCTCACACACTGCGGCTTTTTATATACTGTCAGACAATCACTGCCGGCTGTCCGCCCATATGAAACTGTTTTCTGACACAGAGCTGAAAAATCCCCTGTACAACCTGATAGCACACCCGAAGGATAAAACGGATGTCATCGGCAATGCACCGCGGGCTTTCCAGATAATATGCATGACGCTCACGGATATATTCCACAAGTTCCTCAAAGCTTTCAAACTGCTTCGCTTCTTCCAGCTGGCTGTCTGCTGCGCCGCTGAGGATGCATTCTCTCAGGCGGTTTTTCAGCTCAGCTTCATAAGAATTATGTGCTGCAAGATTTCCTTTGTATGTTTTGTTATGAGGAAAAGTAAAATAATCAGCCATATAATGCATGACCTCACCGAATCTTCTCCAGTATACTCTGGCATTCTCTTCCTCCGGGTTCTTCTCGACAAGCGCCCTCATCTTATTCTGGAGGTGATCGAATGTTCCGAAAAACTCATGTCTGGTGGTGAGAAACGATGGTTTCAGATCAGGCATGATATTGCCCAGGCAAAACGCTTTTCTGTGCTGTTGGAGACTGTACACCTCAGACATCTGGTCAGCCAGGTATCTGCCTAACAGTATATGTGATTTTTTACGCAATTTTTTCCCTCTTCCTTCTTTCCTGATCCAGATCCTGACCGGTCAACAGTAATTTGGTTCCGCCCGGTCCTCTTCTGGGATCCATAAATCATCCGTTTACCGGAACCAACTTTACTATAGCACTGTTTTTTCAAATAATCAAATAAAGATTATGTAAATTTTAATCCAGATCAAAAAGCTGCCGCTGCTTCAGATCAATAGATGCCCAGACGGTACTTGTCTTCGGTTCTCCGTAAAGATAAACCGTGCTGGAAACCAAGCAGCATATATAATTCACTTTTTGTTCCAATCCCTCCATCAAGTCCAACACTGTTGTGCGCAGCTTCAACCAAGGTCTTTGCCCTATCTTCAGTAACTCCTCTGCCACGCATCTTTTTATCATGCCAGATCTTTCGGATCCCATTTACTCCAAGCGCGATCACATCTTTTGGCAATGGTGCTTTTTCAAGCACTGCCAGGCCGCTTATTGCATCAAATCGTGTGTATAATCCCAGATATTCCGGGAAATGTATTGCAAGCCATCTCTGAATCCTGTTTGCAGATATGTTGTGCTGCTTCATGATCCCGTCACGGCTGTATACCAGGTCTCTTATCAGAACTGCAATCTTTTTATTCTCAGTCTTAAGTGTCTCTGCCCAAAGGCTGAAAGAATTGAACCCTTCCAGATCGTTATGAAAAGAAAAAATACGTTTTGTAAGTTCGCGTCCTCTGTTATCAAAAGCTCTTGCATAATGTATCTGGCTTCCTATATCAACTCCGACAACCATTGTTGAATCTGTTACTTGCTCAATCTTTTCATTCTGTGTATAATTCATTTGGAACCTCCAGTGCTTGATTGTTTTGTTTACATCCGCCAAGATGCAACTCAATCATACCTTGAGGTTCTTTTTTATTCAATTGGCGCTTTTAATGAATTCCATATACCTCTTTATTATATTTTTCAATCTCGTCATCAATAATTGAATCTACATGAGGAAACAGACAACCGGGACCTCCATAGGTAATACATGGAATGAAATGTCCGTGTGGTGCATACTCCTCACATGCTCTTCTGACCTCCTTGCGGATCTCTTCTTCTGTGGAATCCACACGGTCTACGATCGAAGCATCGATTCCGCCCATAAGTGTCATTCTTCCGTTCAGCTGTTTCTGGAGCTTCGGAATATCATTCTGCGGAAGTGTTCCCTGCCAGATGTCAATCCCAAGATCAACCATATCCTCTATGATCGGTTCCATGAAGGAATCTGCGTGATGCATGATGATCACTCCATGGTCTTTCATATATTTATAGGATCTTTCATACTGTGGTTTGATAAATTCTCTCCATGTGTCCGGACTGATGAACAGGGACTGCTTGGAACCCCAGTCATCGTGGGAAAGGATGATATCCGGGTGGAGATTATCAACGATCAGCTTTGTAAGCTGAAAACGGTACTCCCCAATGGCATTGCAGAGATCCATCATATCCTCCGGCTCAAGAAGGAAGTTCACCAGCATATCCTCAAATCCCATCAGGAAGTGAAGCCTCTCAAAAACACCTGTAGGCATAAATGCCATGAAAAGGCTTCCTGAATCCTTTATCTCCTGTGCCTTCTGTTTAAATGGTTCCCATAAAGCCGGATCCGAGCACTGACCGACAATATCCGGGATCACCAGCTGCTCTTTCCATTCTGTGATATCATCAATGACCTTATTGTCCTCTGTTACATGTGGCATTGCAGCCAGCTGTTCCTGGGGCCAGAGGATCTCAGTTCCGAAAAGATCCTTCATAGGCTCCATACCACGGTGACGGTTTCCACGCACATAATTATTTGCCGGGTTCGGCGGGTAAAAGGTCGCACCCTCATACTGTCTCAGAAGTCGTTCCGGCCTGCCGTCCTTTTTTATCGTTTCAAGTAAAATCTCCGATGCTTTCAACATAATGCTTCCTCCTTTATTATCCTGTGATCTTTCAAAATACCCGATCACTTATCTTTATGATCTTGCGTCAATCTCAGCCTGATACTGAAGAACCTTTTCCTTTGTGATCTTAAATCCAAACACCAGAAGTAGAAGACCTACCAGACAGAAAATAGCCGGAACAAGTGCAAAGGAAATCGTCATTCCCTGACGGGCCGTTCCCTCAAGAACAACTCCAGATTTCCAGCCTACCGCCACAAGACAGGCGCTGAGAATCGTTCCTCTTAAGAACACGGCAATCTTCAGCGGAAGATTCTGTAATCCCATGATCCATCCGGATGCATCTTTTCCGCTCTTCCATGTTGCATACACTACAGTGTCCGCATAAAGTGCGGGTGAAGCTGCAAAAGCCATACCATAGAAGAACTGGGCAAGTGTCATAAGAGCGATCACTGTCATTGCATTTCCATAGAAAATATATACAAGGAACAGTGATACTGCCATTCCTGCATAAGCAATGATCATAGTTGTACGGGACGATATTGCTTTTGCAATGTATCTCATGGAAAAAGCTCCGATGATGGCACCGATGGCAACACAGAGAAGATAAGTGGTCATCAGTCCCGGATTTCCCATTGCATCCCTGAAATAGTAAATAGCAGATGCTGCTGTTACAAATTTCACACACCATTTTGCAAGGTCTGCCAGCATCAGGACCATAAGAGGCGGATTCTGAAACAGGGAAGCAAACATCTCTCTGATCGTGATCTTTGTTTTGTCATTTTTCTTTCCTGCTGTTTCCGTTTCAATCTCTTCATAGCCTTCCGTCATCTTGAAATGGGCAAAATAGGTTACGACCATCAGAATACCCAGGCAGAAAGCTGCTGCTGCAAATTTATTTTTCTCACCGACATATCCGGCAAGAAGTGTTGCAAATGGAAGACCCATATAGGAAAACAACAGACCGCCTATGTTATTCCAGGTTGCCCTGGAGGATGCAAGCGTTGCTTTGTCTTCCGGTGTTTTACCAACAATACTGATCAGGGTTGCATTGGCAACATAGCTGAAATTCCATGCCACATGAGATGCGATGGATGCGGCAATGATCACCACTGCCGAAAGCCATTCATTATCACTGACACGTATGAACATGAATGCGTACAGAAACGGCACCATCCACGGAACCATGATCAGCCAGGAACGATAACGCCCCCATTTCTTTGCTTTTGTGCCATTGATGATTCCTCCGTAAAGCCAGGACAGACAGGCATCAACAATGGTAAATACGGAATTGATCACACCAGCTACACCAGCTGCAAAACCAGCCAGATCCGTCAGAAATGTCATAAAGTAAAATGTCTCGATATTACTCATAAGAACAAATCCGGCATCACCAACACCAAAGAAATATTTCAGGGCATTTGTAAGACCCTTTTTCTGTTTCGGATCTTGTTTCGGTATTTCATTTTTACTCATTTTCTTTCCCCCTTCGCTGTTTTTTGTGGGACCGGCCATTTCCACAACTTCACGTTACCTTTGATGATTACAGTATAGTTGTTTTTTTCTTGTTCGTAAATCCGCACACTTCTTCATTCTTTCTTCAATGCTTCATACTTTTTGTACAGTTATTATTGTAAATATGCACAAATAATTTTCCATCCGTTTTCTTTTTATTTTCCGTCTAATATGTTATAATTTCCTATAAATACAAGGCTTTTATGAATTGGAGGAAATATTTTGAACAAAAGAGAGCATTTCGTGAATAGCCTGCATACAGGCTTCCATCTTAATCTCCAGATCATTGCTGACGATTTTGCGGAGAAAAAAGAGGATGTTTCCATCCTCTGCCGTGAAGACCCCCTGACGCTGGATGGTCTTCGCATATATCAGGCAGGAGCCCTGCTAAAGCCATGCTACCTTTATCTTGTCTTCGGCAATTCTCTTTCCGAAAGCTTCCTGCGATACCAGAACATCGCATTTGTAGTGGTGGGCTCCGGTGATCTTTCCTGCTTTTCCGAAAGCTGCAGGATCCTTCACATTAAGGGAACCCTTTCTTTTTCTGAGGTCTTCAACCAAATACAGCAGACCTTTGACAGATATTCTGACTGGGACAGTAAACTCCAGCTTGCACTTGGAAGTATCGATCCGCTGAATGAGATGCTGGAAGCCAGTCTGGATATATTTCATAATCCGGTTTTTGCCCACGACACCAACTTTTATATCCTTTCTTCTCCCCGGCACGTAACCGGTATGTCCGAATGGGTCCATGACCAGCGTACAGGTAGACTCATCGCACCTTTAAGCCTGATTCAGGATTTCAAGCTTGATGCCGAATACCAGCGCACACTTATCACCCACGGCGCCAATATTTATTCCGAAGAGCTCCGCGGTTACCGTATCCTCTACATGAATCTCTGGGTCAGCGGCAATTATCAGGGCAGGCTTTGTGTAGATGAGCTCCAGACGGAGATACAGCCCGGACATTTTTCTGCTCTTGAGTATCTTGGCTCCTTTATCGAGCTATGCATCCGTCGGCACAATCTGTTCCAAATCTCAATGGGAAATGACTCCCGGCAGTTCTTCACGGAGTATCTTTCCGGAAAGCTCACAGAACTACAGGCAGTTACCGATCAGATCCAGTATCTGAACTGGAATCGCCATGACCGGTATCTTGTACTTCGTCTGGAAACCCAGCAGCAGGATGACCGTATGCACTCTTCCATCGCCACACTGGGACACATTGAAGCCCAGATCCCGGAAGGTCTGGCTTTTACCTATCAGCAGGGAATCGTTGTGATCGTTAATCTGTCCTTTAAGCACTCTGTATCTTCCGATGTTATCAGTTCACTTGCGATCATCCTGCGCGAAGGGCTTTTTAAAATGGGAGTAAGCTCTGAATTTCGTGATTTTCTCCTGATCCCTCAGGGATATATTCAGGCTGTTTCCGCCTTGCGCCTGGGCAAAAAAAGTCAGAGCATGGCCTGGTGCTATCATTTTGATGCTTATCTTCTGGAATATATGCTTTCCCAGATCAGCCATCAGATCAGTCCCGAGCTTCTGGTCTCTTCACGGCTGGATGCACTGCAGAATTATGACCGAAAAAACAATACTGAGCTGTATCACACACTCAAGGTCTATCTGGAGCATGAACGCAATTCTCTTCAGACAGCCCGTGAGCTTTTTATACATAGAAGTTCCCTGACCTACCGTCTGGAGCGCATCCAGAAACTCACAAAGGTTGATCTGGATAATCCGAAAGACCGGCTTCTTCTGCAGCTCTGCTTTCTTCTGCAGGAAAAGGACCAGACTGTCACCTGACAACCTGGTCCTTTTTTCTGCTTATATCTGTAAAAACTCCAATCCGAAATAATGTTCCATCCATAGCCTGATGGTTTCTTCCGAATCGCTTATTTTCGTTTCAATGAATCCATCTTCCTTCTGGATTGTAAGAACATCCCCGGTCAGCGCAACACTTCCTTCCGGTCTGCAGATGCTCACCACTCTTTTTCTGGTAATTAATACATCTGGAGATTTTGCACAATAGAAATTCAGCAGTTCAAAATCTGCTTCTACTGTAGGAGTCTGTGAAAATCTGAGTATTGGCAGATATTTTTCTTCTTTCCTTCGTTCAACAAGTATCTCTCCGTTTGTATTTCCCGGCTTCATGTTAACACGGTACCATCCGTTTTTTTCTCTGTGGATACCATCCTTCATAAGAACCGGCTTCTTGGGTCCGGGACCTCCGTATCCTACATCACAGTAATAGCTTCCTTCCTCAAAAATAACAAGGGTTGCCCGGTGCAGGACCGGCGGAAGCTCTTCCCGGTTCCACAATATCCTTACCGCCACAGGGATCACACGGAAATCCAAAGCTTTTAGAAGCTCATAAAACAATTTATTCAGCTCAAAGCAATATCCGCCTCGTTTTCTGACAATGATCTTCTCATAAATATCTTCCCACCTCAGAGAAGGAATCCTTTCCTCGTCAAAAATTTCCAGATTTTCAAAGGGAATACTGCAAAGATGAAGGTCCATTATCTTTTCCAGACATTTTTTATTTGTTCTTAATTCACCCTCATATCCGATCCTGTTCAGATATGCCTCCCGTTCTCTGTCATTCATTTTTTCACTCCTGTTCTATTCAAGAAGATAGCAGCTGGTATAGGCGATCGTGCAGGGACCATAATAGTATTCCAGACCATTTGCCTGGCATACCTGTGTTACCAGCATTCCATAGGCTTCCATCGAAGAAAATGCCTGTTCGGGGAAACGGCATGGAGCATCCGGATATGTACACGTTTTACATTTTGTGCAGCACCCGGCCCCTATGGGGAGCATGCCCGGCCATCTTTCTCTGAGCATTTTTTCAAATTCATAAAAATTCTGTTTATGAACCGCTTCGGTCTCCATCATCGTCTCTCCGTCCAAAGGATCCTCCAGTTTCCCCACTGTCTGGACAATAATGCCTTCCCTGTACTTTTCTATCTTTTTTCTGCATACTTCAAGATCTCCGCATCCGGGAGGACAGCTCCAGCGTTTTGCATACATATGGCAGGTATTATTTTTGCACATTTCCCTTACCTCCGGCATAAGCTGGATCGAATCGCTCTTCAGAAGCGCTACATGAGAAAATCCTGCCTTTTTTCCCATTTCTTCCAGTTCTTTTATATTAAGCATATCCATTCTCCTCGCATTACGGAAAGCATAAGCCATCCACAAAACAGTCCTGGAACTCCGGCGAAGCTGCCAGCTCCACAAAATCCATATTTTTGACAGTTCGATCCATTTCTTTTCTTTCCTCTTCATTCAGGAGTGCGATCCTGGCACCTTCTCCGGCTGCATTTCCCACCGGCTGTATCCTGGGCAGCAGCTCAGCCGGGAACATCCCGATCGCTGCCGCACTTTCCGGATTCATGTAATTGCCGAATGCACCGGCAAGATAGACCCGTTTAATATCCTTTTCTGTGATCTCCAGTCTTTTCATAAGAAGAAAAATTCCTGCTGCGATAGCCGCTTTTGCCAGCTGCACCTCTCCGATATCCTTCTGTGTCAGATAAACGCCCCTGTCATTTCCCGACTTTTCCGGAGGTACCAGCACAAACACTCCTGCCTTTTCCTGGCCACTTTCCAGATGACCACTTTCATCAATAAAGCCAGCCAGGTACAGCTGTGCCACAAGATCGATCAGACCTGAACCGCATAAGCCTGCCGGAGCCTTATTTCCTATAGTCGTGTATTCCCATTTTCCATTTTTGTATACTACATGATCTACTGCTCCTGCTCCTCCACGCATCCCGCACTCGATCTTTGCACCTTCAAATGCCGGACCGGCAGCTGTTGAACAACAGGCTAATCTCGTTTTATTTCCAAGGACCATCTCCCCGTTCGTTCCAATATCGATCATAAGGCTGATCTCGTTCTGCTGATCCTGTCTGAGCGTCAAAATGCAGCCACAGGTATCTGCCCCTACATACCCGGCTATATCAGGCAGCATAAGCAGCTGCCCCTTTCTGTGGATATGGAGCCCATATTGCTCTGCATTCAGTGTAAGCTCCTGACTGATCGCCGGATTATATGGTGCATGGACCAGCGATGCCGGAGAAATCCCAAGAAAAAGATGATGCATGCAGGTATTTCCTACCACAGATACCTGACAGATATCTAATGTGCTTCTTCCTGCTTCCTCTGCCAGTTCCTGGAGCATTTCATCAACCGCATTCCGTATGCAGCCGGTCAGCTGCTCTACGCCATGCTCCAGAGCATGATCCGCCCGCATGATCACATCTGCGCCATACTGAGTCTGTGGGTTCATTCTACTCTTGAGAGCCAGCTGTTTCCCGGTCAATGCATCCATAAGATAGCCAACCACCGTCGTGGTACCTATATCAAAAGCCGCAAAACAGATTTTTTTCTCTTCTCTGCTGATATCCAGGATCTCATTTCCTGCACAGATCACATACCATTCTTCTGCTTCTTTTCTGCAGCCGTAAAGCTTCGATGCAATTACAGTATCAGGCAGAACAGGTTTTTCCACATCCAGCTGTTCTGTCAGCCGCTCCCATTCAGAGCGGTTGTCTCCTGTCTCCGGTTTCTTAAGAATCACTTTTTTCTGTTTCAGATCAGGCCTGAACGCAACCGGTCTCTGCATTCCTTCTGTAAGGATCTCCTCTTCCTGGCATCCGGACAATGTATCTACTTCAAGGTCACTATGGATTTCCGTCTGACATGCAAGCACCATGTGATCTTCTATTTTAACACGACATTTCCCGCACTTTCCCCGGCCTCCGCAGGGTGCATCAGGAACCAGCTTTGCTTTTCTTTCCGCCTCAAGGATCCTGGTACCCGGTTCCACCAGGATCTCCTTTTCCTCCCTGATAAATTTTATTCGGTACATTTTCATCCCTCCGATGGTCACTGTAAAGCAAAAGCCGCTCTGCCGTCTATGCCATGCACAGACAATACAGAGCGGCCCGTTTTATTTTCCCTTATGCTGCCAAAGCTTTTGCAAGAACTGCTGCGCTTGCTGCATCTTCTGAATATCCATCTGCGCCGATCTCATCTGCAAACTCCTTCGTGATCGGTGCTCCTCCAACCATGATCTTAACATTGCTTCTGAAATCTTCCGCATTAAGTGCTGCAACTGTATCTTTCAGAGCCGGCATTGTAGTTGTGAGCAGCGCTGAAAGTGCAATTACCTTAACATCCGGATTTTCTTTGTAACATTCAATAACCTTCGATGCAGGTACATCAACACCGAGATCAATAACTTCAAAGCCGGCACTTTCGATCATCATCGCAACAAGATTCTTTCCGATATCATGAAGATCTCCTGCTACAGTAGCGATGATAAGTTTTCCCATACTTCCTGTAGCGCCGGATGCAAGATGTGGTTTCAGAACCTCAACACCCTTTTTCATTGCACGGGCTGCTACCAGCATTTCCGGAACAAAGATTTCTCCGTTCTTAAATCTTTCACCTACAACAGCCATTGCATCGATCATGCTGTTAAGAATCTCTGTTGCCTCACAGCCTTCATCAAGAGCTGACTGTACAGCTGCACCTACAAGTTTTGCTTTTCCTTTTTCTACCAATTCTGCTACTTCTGTGATTTTTGACATAATCAAACACCTCCGCTTTTTATTTTTTATCCGCATTCCGCATATGCGTTTTATTTATTTTTTTACAGGTCCGATCAGACCTTCTCTGTATGCTCCGATGTATTCCATACAGTAATCATCCAGGCCAAGCAATGCCTCTGTTGCATATACAAGTCCAAGCATATCTCTGTTTGTAGGATCCATGATCGCACTGTCAAGGCCGGCATTCATTGCAAGTACCAAAAATCCGAAATTGATAAGCTTACGCACCGGCAAATTGAATGAAATGTTGCTGATTGCCGCTGTAATGTGGATCATCGGATACTGTTTACGGACATTTGAAATTACTTCCACGTTCATCGCAATACCATCTTCAGATGTACAGAGCATCTCAACCAATGGATCAATATGGATACGATCCGGTGAAATTCCGTACTCTTTCGCTTTTGCCATGATCTTGTCAAATACCTTCAGCCTATCTTCCGCACTTTTGGGGATACCTGTATCATCGCTTAAAAGTGCGATAACCTGCCACCCTTTGTTTTCAGGCTGTGCCATGAGAGGAAAAATCTTATCGATCTTATCCCCTTCACCGGATACAGAGTTAAATATACCCGGTTTTCTGCAGAATTTGTAAGCTTCTGTAAGAACATCTGCGCTGGGACTGTCTACGGAAATCGGAAGATCTGTCACTTCCTGAATACAGTCGATCATCCATTTCAAGGTTTCTACTTCTTCTGCTTCCGGAACAGATGCGCAACAATCGATATAGCTTGCTCCTGAGTTTGCCTGAGCAAGTGCCCGCTGCTTGATGAATTCTGCATCTCTGTTTGCGATCGCCTCCGCCACAGAGGGGATGGATCCATTGATTTTTTCACCTATGATTATCATATTATTTATCCTCCCGTTAACATATTCTGGCCTGCATCAAGAATTGTTACTGTTCATTCCGTTCTCAGTAACACGCTTCGCAGAATATTACCAATGAACAGTAACCAGGAATTCTTATTTCAGTTCCATGTCTTTCATATAATGATTGTATCAAAATAAATGCAAAAAACCAGCCGCATTTCATACCATAAACATTGCATTTATTCCTACATTTTGTAGGAATGTTTTTTAGGAAAGACCTTCGTAAGTAGCAATCTAAAATAAGCCCATAAATCATAGCTTTGTCTACGATTTATGAGCTTATGCTAATACTTATTTCATATTCCTTAAATTTCCCTGAAATCCGGTGTCCCGTACAGGTCATACGGAGTACTCTGGTATACGTAATAATTCAACCAGTTCGTATACAGGTTGTTGGCATGGGCCCTCCAGGTGAGGAGTGGTTTGTTGTTTGGATCGTCATCTTTGTAATAGTTCTTCGGGATTTCAATAGGCAGACCCTTGGCAAGGTCTCTTTTATATTCGCCATCCAAAGTCACGCGGTCGTATTCCGGATGTCCCATAACAAAGATTTTACGTCCTCCCTCTGCCATTGCAAGGAACAGACCAGCCTCTTCGCTTTCCGCCAGGACCGTAAGGTCTTTGCATGCATGGATATCTGCAATAGGAACTTCTGTGTGTCTGGAATGCGGCGCAAGAAATACATCATCAAAGCCCCGGACCAGCGGGATCTTACGGTTCAGTACCCTGTGCTGGAAAAGTCCGAACATTTTCTTATCCAGAGGTTTTTTCTCCAGGCCATAAAAATGATAAAGACTGGCCTGCGCTGCCCAACAGAGAAAGATCGTGGAAGTCACATGCTTCTCAGTCCAATCCATAATCTCAGTCAGCTCATTCCAGTAATCCACTTCCTCAAAAGGCATCTGCTCCACCGGTGCTCCTGTGATGATCATTCCATCAAATTTACGTTTCTTTATATCGGTGAATGTTTCATAAAACTTGTTCAGATGGCTGAGAGATGTATTCTTGGCTTCATGGCTCTCCACAGCCATAAATGTCACATCCACCTGCAGCGGTGTATTGGAAAGAGAACGCAGAAGCTGCAGCTCTGTTTCTTCTTTCAGCGGCATCAGATTCAGGATCAGAATATGGATCGGACGGATATCCTGGTGCATGGCACGTTTTTCGTCCATTACAAATATATTTTCTCTCTCCAGGATCTCCTTTACCGGAAGATCCCCCTGTGTTTTGATCGGCATTGTTTGCCCTCCTTATATATGAAGCGTCTCTTATAAAGGAGCCGCTCGGCTTTTTTCTTCAGATAAAAAGTATCTCCAGTCTGTACGGCCTTTACTGCACTCCGGCAAGTTTCCGAAAATCTTCTTCTGAAAGGATCGGAATCCCCAGTTCTCTTGCCTTTTTGTTTTTGGATGAATTGGACTGGATGTCGTTATTGATCAGATAATTGGTCTTTTTGGTAACTGAACCGGTAACCTTGCCTCCCAGGGATTCGATCAGCTCTTTGGCCTCACTTCGATTTCCAAAGTGCACCAGACTTCCTGTGATCACAAAATTCATTCCTTCAAAGATCTGTTCCTGTTTGGGACTGTCCTCCTGAATATGAAGAAAGCTCATCAGATGATCCAGGCGGCGATCATTATCCTCATCCCTAAAATAAGCTACCAGATTTCCGGCAATGACCGGCCCGATGGTATCAATATCACTGACCTCTTCCAGACTGGCATGACGTATCCTGTCCAGATCATTGTCAAAATGGCGGCAGATCACTTTTGCATTAGCCAGACCGATATTTGCGATCCCAAGACTGTAGATCACTCTTGGAAGTGTAGTCTCTTTCGCCCGTTCCAGACTTTCCATAAGATTATCATAGGATTTCTGCCCAAAGCCTTCCATTTCCACGATCTCATCTTTATACCGGCTGATCTCAAAAATATCGCCAAAGTCATGGATAAATCCCCTGGCAATAAATTTCTCCAGTGTTGCCTCGGAAAGTCCGTCGATATTCATGGCATCCCTGCTTGTAAAAAGGCCAAAGGATTTGATCTTCTTGGCCGGGCACCCCGGATTGACGCAGAAAAGACATTCCACATCGTTTTCTTTCTTCACTACCGTTTCCTGTCCGCAGGCCGGGCAGGTATGCGGGATCGATGCATTACCGCTTCCGGTCAGATTTTCCGCGATCTGAGGAATGATCATATTTGCTTTGTATACACGAATGGTATCTCCGATCCCCAGTTTCAGTTCCTTCATGATACTGATGTTATGCACACTGGCTCTGCTCACTGTGGTGCCTTCCAGTTCCACCGGCTCAAAAATTGCTACCGGATTGATCAGTCCGGTCCTGGACGGGCTCCACTCAATCTCCAGAAGTCTCGTATCACGCATCTCATCGGCCCATTTAAATGCCATGGCGTTCCTTGGAAACTTGGCCGTAGTTCCCAGAGATTCTCCGTAAGCAATATCATCATACAATGCCACAAGCCCATCTGACGGAAAATCATTGGTCGTAACTGCTTCCGCAAAGTAATCCATCGCTTCATCCAGAGTTTCCGCTGTGACTTTTCGATATTCCACAACCTCGAAGCCCTGTTCATTCAGCCACCGAAACTGCACCTCCCTGGAATTCCGGAAATCCACGCCTTCCGCACTCACTAAAGAAAAAGCATAAAACCGTACGTTTCTCTTCGCTGTAATTTCGTTATTCAGCTGGCGGACAGAACCACTGCAGAGATTTCTGGGATTTTTGTATTTGGCATCTGCATCTCCGATAGTTTCGTTGATCTTTTCAAAATCCGAATAAGTAATGATGGCTTCTCCGCGAAGTACCAGTCTCCCTTTAAAAGAAATTTTCAGAGGTATGTTCTTAAATACTCTGGCATTATTGGTAATAACCTCTCCCACAATACCATTTCCTCTGGTAACTGCCTTTATAAGCTCTCCGTTTTCATAGGTAAGCACGATCGTTAAGCCATCCAGCTTCCAGGATAAAAGTGTAGAATGTTCCCCGATAAACTCTCTCAAAGCTTCTCTCTCTTTGGTCTTATCCAGAGACAGCATCGGTCTCTCATGTTCCTCCTTGGGGAGCTGCTCCACTGCCTCATATCCTACATTAACGGTTGGACTGTCTGCCAGAACGATCCCTGTTTCTTTCTCCAGTGCGCTCAGAGTGTCGTACAGGGCGTCGTACTCCACGTTGGACATAATCTCCCTGTCTTCCTGATAATAGGCCCTGGACGCTTCCCGGAGCTTTTCTCCCAGCTCTTTCATTTTTTTTATGGATGATTCGTTCATGGCTTCCTCCCGTCCTTTTTTCTGATTTTTCGGAGGAAAGCATCTCCTCCAGTTCTTTTCGTTCTTCCGGCCGGATCTCACGATATTTCCCCTCTTCCAGGCCATCAATATACAGATTCATGATCCGAACACGTTTCAGTGTTACGACTTTATATCCGAAATATTCACACATACGACGGATCTGGCGGTTCAGACCCTGGGTAAGGATGATACGAAAACTGTTTTTCCCTGTTTTTGTAACCTTGCAGGGACGTGTGACCGTATCAAGGATCGGCACTCCGCCGCCCATACCACGGATAAATTCTTCTGTCACCGGTTTATTCACGGTCACCTGATATTCCTTTTCATGGTAGTTCCCCGCCTTCATGATACGGTTCACCAGATCTCCTTCATTGGTAAGGAGAAGCAGTCCTTCGGAATCTTTATCCAGCCGTCCTATGGGATAGATCCGCACCGGATAATCCAGATATTCTGTTACTGTTACCTCTTTCCGCTGCTGCTTGGTACTGCAGACAATCCCTTTTGGTTTATGAAAAAGAAGCAGGATCTTTTTTTCCTGTTTTTTTACAGGCTTTCCGTCAATACAGATCTCCGCATCCGGAAGGATCTTCATTCCTGTGGAAACCAGTTCTCCATTAGCAGTAACTCTCCCCGCTTCTGTCAGTCGGTCTGCCTCTCTTCTTGAGCAGACTCCTATATCGCTTAAATATTTATTGATTCTGATTTTTTCGTTCATTGTTCTATTATATATTTTTTCCCACGTGTTCGCAACCGGTTATTTTTCTTGTATTTTCTTTCTCATTATTGTATGATAAACAGAAATATACTTAAATATCAGGAGGAAAAACATGTCAGAGCATACTCCACGTATGAACCGGCTGCTGATCTTTGTCGCTGTTTTCCTGTGTCTGATCTGCGGTATTCTCTTTACCCAGTCATCGGCCGGTCCTTTTGAAAGCAGCAGTACTTCCGTAGTTTCCATAAATACCAGCGATATTTCGGCTATTGAACCAAGTTCAGATCGCGATCACCATACAGATGCATCGATATCTTCCGGCGCTTCCTCACCTTCCGCCACACCGTCTCCTGTTCCCACAGAGATTCCCGAAACAGAAAAGGTTTCGCCGGAGGCAGAAAACGGAGTCTGGACACCGGATGGCACCAACTGGAAATTTATGGTTGACGGAACCGCCTACACCGGATGGCTTACCGACACAGATGGTCATCGATATTATTTCAATAAGGACGGAATCATGCAGACCGGCTGGATCACCCTAGGCAAAAAACGTTATTATCTGGACGAAGACGGAATCATGCAGACCGGAACCATCACCGTAAATGGAAAAAAATACTCATTGGCAGCAGACGGTTCACTCAAAAAATGATCTTTCGTTATATCAGGGCAACAAAAATGCAGGTTCTTCCGGAACCTGCATTTTATTAACCCTTATTATTCTAACAGACCACTATAGACATAACCGGTCTGTCCATCATAATCAACCTGTATCCAGTCGCCTTCCTGCCCTTTCTTTTCAACTTCCGTTCCTGCAGAAAAACCACCGATAACCTCACCCTCTGAATCTGCGGAAGCACGAACATTACAATCCTCTGTAACTGTAAGCATTGTTCCTGCATCTGCGGAAGCACTGGCATCTTCACCAAGGCCCTGAAGGAATTCTGCCAGAGAGGGATCACTCTCCTGCGCAGCTTCATAGTCCGTCTTTACCTTTGTGATAAGCTCCTGCACATCCTTCTCAGATTCCAGTTTTTTCACATAGGCACTGATATCTGCATCGTCATCAGCACCACCTTTGATCTTCAGATTGCCGTCACTGCCCGTCTCCACATAAAACTGGCTCAGTGCCGGAACCGGAGTCTCAATTCCAGTACAGATATAATTAAAGACTACATAAACGACATACGAATCGTCCGTCAGTCCCTTCTTAGCGTAAACATTCTGTACCTCATACCCATCAATATAATCCCTTGAATTAATCTGCGACTCGTCAGCCGGCGTAAATCCGTCCTCAATCGTCTTAAGTGTTGCAATGTCTTTTTCCCCAAAAGCTTTATAATAGCTCTGAATCAGCTCGGTTACTTCCGTGCTGGCTTTTTCCATGGTTGTCTCCGCATCCGTATCTGCCGCGGAACTGGCGTCTTTCTTCTCGTCTGTCTCCCCATCATTTGCCGGAGAAGAAGGATCATTTTCCTGGTTACTTTGGGCTGTTGTCTGATCTTTATTGGAATTCCCCTTCTTACCTCCAACACAGGCGCGAACGCCAAAGATCAGAACAAGCACGATCACCAGAATGGCTCCGCCTAACATAAAATAGCGAAGGTTATCTGATAACCATTCTCTGAAATCATCCAAGTTCTTGTCCTCCTTATCATAACAACACGCCGGAACAATTCCCACTGTTCCGGGTAACACACCTGAAGGGAATCGAACCCCCGCACATGGTACCGGAAACCACTGCTCTATCCACTGAGCTACAGGTGCATAATGAAAAACATAACTTCTAAATTCAGGTATGAAATTATCAAAGTAGGTTTACACTGTTTATGATTTTAACACAAATCCATGAAATTGTAAAGATTTTTTTAAACAGTACATATTCATCACACATTTTATGGTTGCTGTTCACTCCGTTCTCCGTATCATTTTACGCACTTTAGTCATTTTTTCAGGCCAGAAGGGCGAATATATTCACCCTTCAAACCTGTATACCACATATTTTTCTGTCTGCGCAATAGGGGTACATCCTGCCTGACGGATATAGTCATGATTTGTAAGATCTACCGGAAGAACAAGATAATCGGTTTCCGTTCTTTTCAATACCTGCCGGAACTTATCGATCCCTACATCCATCTGATAACTTATCACATCCATGATCACTTTCTGGATCTGGTAGGCCTTGCTGTTTTCGTAGTTTCCTACCACAGTACTTCCTGCACGATACAGGATAAAATTACGATCCAAAACAAGGATCAGTGACGGATCATACTGTCTAGCCACCAGATTCAGCTCATTGTCAAAAACAACCTTGGGTTGTTCTTTATCGCAGTCCTGATGGATCACATCGCATACTGAGCGCAGCTCATTCGGGACTTTATAGATGTTTTCCGCCATCACATAATCTTTTGCAATGCCGGGAACAGGTGTCCCCGTAGTGACGATCACTGCCGCAAGGATCAGCGCTGTTACAGCCTTCAGCCATCGAAACCTTACCGCTTCTACGATCCGTACAGCATAATAGGCAGCACCCGGGATCACCGGAAGGATCCAGATAAAGCGATAATATTCACTTTCAAAATGTACCTTTGGTATCACATATTTTACAAGAACCGGATTATATACCGTAAGTGCCAGAAAGACTAGATAATACAGGAACACTCTGGATTCTTTTCTCCTGCGGTAAAAAATATCCCAGAGTATACCTGCCAGAAAAAATACAGGCAGCATACAGCCACTCCAGTAATTTTCCATACAGATCTGCACAAAACGCAGTCCCAGTTCTTCGATCGTTACTCCCGCCATTTTCTTCTCCTATCTATGGTATCTTCCCAGTTTCCTATGATGCCGGAAATGCGATCCATCCAAGCTTCGCCGAAAAATAAACCAGGGCATACAAAAATCCCGGCAGCATACAAAGCGCATAGGGAATCGCGTAGGAAAGCTTTTTCTTCAGCACCATCACCGGAAGGATCGCCGTACTGACTACTGCAGGATAAATAAGGGAGGATCCTGAAAACGTCAACGCACTGACTGCAGCAATGAAAAGCAGCACCCAGCTCTCTTTATTTCTGCCATCTTTGTTGAGCCAGAGCCGTATACTTACCAGAAGCGCTGCCGGAATGGAAATATTTGCCAGCAGGGCCTTCCCTTCATAAACCCGCATAAACGCAAAGGTTCCTGTTGTATAGATAGAAAAAGAAAACAATTGCATCAGACACACAAAAAGAACCATCAGGTCTGCTTTTTTTTCATCTCCACGAAAAAAGCTTTTTCCGATCTGGTAGATCAGAAGATTGATCATCAGCATGTTGATCACAGACATCACGACCTTGGACTGAACGATCGGGTGGATGCCCAGAAGGACACACCACACCGCATTGTTCATCGGATATGCAGAAAGATCATAGCGGAGATTAAAATTTCTCTGGATAACACCGGTAAGCGGACTGTATCGGGCAAGAGTGTCTGTATACACGGAAGTGCTTACTGCACCAATGTAATGTGTTGCATCTGCAGTAACGTCCTGATATGCAGCCACCAGAAAACACTGCAGGATCACTGCCGCAGCGGTCAAAAGCAGCAGCAGTGAATGCTTCCGAAATGTTTCTCCTATCCGGTCCAGCTGTCCCTTCCAAAGTTTATGCGCAAACAGACATGCTGCCAGTACACAAGCTGCCATGATCACCATCCACAGATACGAAAAGGTACTCAGTTTTACCCATTTCAGTGTCATAGGAACTGCAAGTATCTCAAAAGCCGCAAAATACAGAAGATATCCCAAGACCAGTTCCATGGTTACTTCCGCCTTCATTTTCAGTATCCGTGTCAGCAGACTTCCTGCACAGAAAAATACCAGCAGCTCCAGGATCAGTCCGGCAATTGCCAGTATCAGCTCCTGCATTTCACACCTTCTCTCCGGCTTCTCTGGCAAGGATTCCCATTGCAACCTTCTCCGGAGTGATCGGGAGCTCTCTGACACGTACACCTGTTGCATTATAAACCGCATTGGCAATAGCCGGACAAGGTGTATCGATCACAAGTTCACCAATGGATTTTGCACCAAAAGGACCTGTCTTCTCGTAGCTGCTCTCAAACTCGATCCGCACCTTCGGAATATCCATACGATTGGGGATCTTATACTGCATAAAAGAATTGTTACGGATTTTTCCCTTATCTGTATACTGCACATCCTCATACAGAACCATTCCGATTCCCTGACCGATACCGCCTTCTGCCTGCACTCTGGCAAGATTTGGATTGATCGGAGTTCCACAGTCGATCACGCCCACATAATCAATGACATCGATCTGTCCGGTCTCTTTATCGACCTCCACTTCAGCGGCACCTACCATAAACGGTGGCGGAGAGATCGGAGAAGAATATTCTTTTACAACCTGAAGCTCACTGCAGACTCCACAGGTCGCTTTTCCTGCGATCTGCTGCAGCGTTACCTCTTTTCCGTCTTCTGTGCGGACTTTTTCTCCGTCAAAATCAGAATCCTCTGCAGATACTCCAAGCATCTGTGCGCCAAAAGCGTGGATTCTCTTTCTGAGTTCTCCGCAGGCCTGGATCACGGCATTTCCGGTTGCATAGGTTGTGGAAGATGCATAAGAACCGGAATCATAGGGAGAAATATCTGTATCCACACTGAATACCACGATATTTTTCATATCTGTATCCAGACAGTCTGCTGCCATCTGAGCAAGAATGGTATCACAGCCGGTTCCCATATCAGAACATCCAAGTGCCAGGGTATAGGAACCATCCTCATTTAATTTAATGTCTGCTCCGCCGACATCGATCCCTGCAATAGATGAGCCCTGCATAGCCATAGCGATACCGACACCCCGTACTTTGCCGTTACCCATATCACGGAACGGATATTTCTCATCCCATCCGATCATTTCCTTTGCACGGGCGAGGCATTTATCCATGGTACAGCTGCCGTTGATCGGTACATCCGGATATCCCGGAAGTGCCTCTCCCTCCATAGGCATGTTCAGCTCACGGAATTTTACCGGATCCATCCCCATCTTATGAGCCAGCTCATCTGCTGCGGACTCCACAGCAAAAATACCCTGTGTGGCACCATAGCCACGATAAGCGCCAGCTGCCTGCATATTGGTGTAAACAACATCATAAGCAAAACGGTAGGCTTCCGTATGACGATACAGCGCAATGGATTTATGGCCTGAAAGTCCTACGGTTGTAGGCCCATGCTCTCCATAGGCACCGGTGTTGGAAAGAGTATAAAGATCGATTGCCTTTACAATACCGTTTTCGTCTGCACCCATACGGATATGGACTTCCATCTCATGACGCGGAGAAGACGCGATCATGGATTCCTTTCTGGAAAAAACGATCTTGGACGGACGCCCGGTAACCCATGTTACCAGTGCCGGGAAAACCTCACTGACAGAAGACTGTTTTGCACCAAAGCCCCCGCCGATACGAGGCTTGATCACACGAACTTTGGAAGACGGAATGTTCAGCGCATTTCCTACGATCCTTCGGATATGAAACGGGATCTGGGTGGAAGAAACCACCGTCAGTCTCTGAAAATGGTCCATATAACAGTAGGTACGGAAGGTCTCCATCATGGTCTGCTGATTTGCCTTTGTGTGGTAAACCTGATCTACTGTATACGCACATTTTTCCAGCATGGCATCCACATCACCCACTTCTTCTACATTGGAGGAACAGAGATTACGCTTATTATCTCCGCCGGCCGGGATCGGCATATACCAGTCATCCTCCGGGTGCACCAGAATGGGATTATCCTTGGCTGTGTGGATATCCAGAACCGCTTCCTCCACACGATATTTTACCTTAATGCGTTTCAGGGCTTTATCTACTGCCTCTTCTGTCTCACCGGCTACGATGGCAACCGGATCCCCTACAAAACGCACATGCTTATCTATGATATAACGATCCCATGGACTGATCTCCGGCGCTGTCTGCCCGGCCAGGGTAAATCTTTTGTGGGAAACATCCTCATAGGTCAGAACACAGGCAATCCCCTCGATCTTCTTTGCAGCATCTGTCTTGATCTCTTCCACCCAGGCATTGGCATGAGGACTTCTTAAGATCTTGACGATCAGGCAGTCAGAAGGTGCGAGATCATCGGTATAGACCGGTTTTCCGGTTACCAGCGACATTGCATCTGTTTTTGGCACCGGCTTGTTTACGTATTTCATTTTCCTTCCTCCTGTCCTTTTTTATAGTCGAGAAATTTCAGGATACTTCTGGTCTGTCCCACAAATCCCGAGCAACGGCACAGATTTCCGGAAAGATACTCCAGGATATCCTCTTCTGTGGGATCTTCCAGTTCCTTTAACATGGCAAATACATTCATGATAAATCCCGGATTGCAGAAGCCACACTGCTCTGCTCCCTCATTTGCCATAAAAGCGCCGAATTCCTTTGCTTCCTCCTGCATTCCCTCCAGAGTCACGATCCGTTTCCCGTCTGCGCGGGCAGCCAGCATGGAGCAGGACAGTACCGGACGTTCATCCATCAGCACAGTACAGAGACCACAGTTTGCAGTCTCACAGCCACGTTTTACGCTGTAACAGCTGTTTTTCCGCAGGAAATCCAGAAGCAGTTCATCCGGACGTACCTCTGCCTGCCGTTTTACACCATTCAGCCAGAAAGTGATATTCATTCTGCTCTCCCTCCGATCTCTTCCCAGGCTCTTCTTGTAAGGACTTTCACAAGAAGACTTCTGTATTCTTTTGAAGCACGCATGTTCTTGTCTGTAGAAACATGTTCCGCTGCATATGCGGCAAAAGATGCTGCTGCATCCTTTTTCTGCTGTGCATTCATCTGTACAAAATCTTTTAAGATTTCCTCTTCATCTTCCACGATCATTGCTTTTCCGGGTCTGGCCCCAATGACAGTTCTTGCTTTTCCGTCAATAAGAGCGGCCGCACAGGTGAGCACAGGAAAATCTGTGGAATTGTTCCGCTGACTTAAGTACACACTGTTCAGCGGCTGTTTTTTTACAATGATATTTACCAGGATATCGTTATCCTTTTCCATGGATGCAAACTGTGCCAGCGGAATAGTTCCGCCATTGTACAGCTCCACCCAGGTATCCAGTGCCAGAAACATGGTCAGTACATCGGAAAATCCGAATCTTCCGAAAATACTTCCGCCCACTGTGGCACAGTTTCGAAACTGCACACCCACAATGTGCCGTACACTTTCACGGATAGCACTGTTTGTATAGGCATTCAGCTCTTTGTGGGTTTCCAGCGCATGAAGTGGTGTCATACAGCCGATCACAAATGCTTCTTCTGTTTCTGTAATAGTATCCAGCCCAAGACCTGACAGATCAATGGCTGTCATGATGTTCCGGTTTCCCATTTTCAGCCAGACCATACCGCCCAGCACACAGGCTGTTCTTTTCTGGTTCAGTTCATATGCCTGTTCAAGGCTTTCTGCCTTTACGTAATTCTTTATCTTCAGCATACTTTATTCCCTTCTGAATTCTCATTCTCTTTCTTTACGGCTGTTTTTTCAGCCGAACATTTATTTTAACAGACTGTCAGCTAAATAGCTATTGTTTTTTTCTCTGCTGTTCTGACGCCGCATTAGACAGCGGTCTCCAAAACGATAAACTGATACGGTTTCAAAATGATCTCTTTTTCTGTGATCTCCACAGCTTTCTGATTATTCAGAAGCACCTCTTTTACTTCTCCCGGCAAAGATACCTTCTGTGACTGTGCCTGCATATTTACCAGGATCAGAAGATTTTTCTCACCGTTTCTTGTATATGCGATCAGATTCTTCTGTTCTTCCTGATATGGAGCGAATGTTCCGTATACAAGCGTTTCTTTATATTCCGGAGCTTTTCTCAATGCAGTCAGCTTTTTGTAGAAAGAAAGGAGGGAGTTACTATCCGTTAATTGAGACTCTATATTGATCTCCTTATAATTGGGATTAACCCCAAGCCACGGCTCTCCTTCTGAAAATCCCGCATTTTTCTCTGCGCTCCACTGTACCGGAGTTCTGGCATTGTCTCTGGAAAATGCGGAAGCAGCATCAAGCGCTTCTTTTTCACTGCATCCGGCACGGAGCGCTACCTGGTATTCATCGATGGTACTGATGTCATCGATCTGATCCATAGAAGTAAACTCCATATTTTCCATACCGATCTCCTGCCCCTGATAAATAAACGGAATTCCCTTCAGCAGGAAATAAACACCTGCCAGGAGCTTCCTTGAATCCGGACAGCGGTCTTCCGGAGAAATATAGTGACAGACACCTCTTGGCTCATCATGATTCTCAATAATATTGGAGATCATGCCGGTATCCCCAATCTTTTTCTGCGTATGGAAAATACACTTCTTGTACTCTTCCGGAGTCAGGTACGGTTTGGATGCATACCAGCCATCCTCGCTCTTTCCGTAACAGGTTTCTTCAAAATCAAACATGGATGAAAAATATCCGTTTTCTCCGATAAAATCTTTGATCTCATCTTCCTTTTCATTGAAGACCTCTCCTACAGTAAAAGCATCATAGGGATGAAAGCACTTCTCAGCCATCTCTCCCAGAAATTCTCCAATCCCTTCTGCCTCCTCCAGCATCCTCTCGACGCTGCAGAGCCCATCTGCACGATCGGCAGGATAATCGGAAAACGGAAGCTTCTTCTTGATATTGATTATGGCATCAATACGGAATCCGCCAAGCCCTTTTTCCATCCACCAGCGGATGTTTTTGTAGACTTCCTCTCTTACTTCAGGATTCTCCCAGTTGAGATCTGGCTGCTTCTTGTGGAATACATGGAGATACTGTTTATCCGGATGTCCCGGAAGCTCTTCCCATACCGGACCACCGAAATAGCTTCTCCAGTTGCAGGGAGCTTTATCATCCTTTTTGTCCCGGATATAAAAGAAATTTCCATACTTTCCGTCCGGATCCTTAATGGCCTGCTGAAACCACTCATGCTCATCGGAGCAGTGATTTACCACCAGATCCATAAGGATGTACATTTCTCTTTTTTTTGCTTCTGCGATCAGACGATCCATATCCTCCATGGTCCCAAACCTCGGATCAATCGCATAATAATCTGCAATATCATATCCCTGGTCTGCAAGGGGAGATTTATAGATTGGGGAAAGCCAGAGGATATCTGCTCCCAGTTCCTTAAGATAATCAAGCTTGCTGATGATTCCCGGGATGTCTCCGATCCCGTCTCCGTTGGAATCATAAAAGCTCTTGGGGTATATCTGATATACCACTTTGTCATGCCACCATTTTCGTTTCATCGTAATTCCTCCTATGCCTGTTTGATCATGCAGTACTGCTTCAGATCAAATCCTTTTTTCTGTACAATGCCGTATAATTTAAATCCGAATTTCTCATACATGGAAACATTTGCCGGATTATGGGTTTCCAGAGAGATCATCAGCTTATGCCTGTCCGCATAATCGATCACCTCATCCATCAGCTTTTCAGCAAGACCGTGATGCTGCATCTTCGGCGCCACTGCCAGATAGATCACATGAAGCCTTTCTGCTGTATGAAGCTGGGAAGTCCAGCTGGAATTCAGATAGTCTTTTCCCTGGCTGAATTTCCGCAGGGTCGCAAGACTTGGATCCTCTTTGATCAGATAGCCATCTGTTTTCAGAAGGGCAAAAAAATCCACCATCAGATTATGTAAGGCTGCTTCATGCTCCGTTCCGTCGGATACTACCAGGATACTGTTCAGCTCACTGCTGTCTGCATAGATCTCGCAGGTCTCAAAAAACTCCGTAAGATCACAGGTAAAAAGCTCCGGCATCAGCCGTTCTCTGGTATCCCTGTCCGGGATCAGTGCATGATACAGAGGATCCTCCGAAAAACATACGGTCAATATCCGGATCAGCTTATCCAGATCTTCTTCTTTCACTCGGTATAAATTATGGCTTTCCATTCTTTCCTCCAGGTATGGTTTTATTCTGTTCCTTTTTCAAACATATCACTGACCTCGCAGATCAGATTCCTGAGCTTTTCCGCTGCACGGATCAGATATTCAATATCATCCGCATAATAACGCTTCTGTCTTTCCCAGGCTTCCTTGAGGCTCTGCTTTTCCGCCTCCAGACTGTCACCCGGCTTCTTTTCCTTCAGCCTTTCCACAAGATCATAAAGGTTCTCATGATGGATGATCCTGCCCTTTCCCCACATCAGGCGATCCGGGGACTGCTTCAAGATATATTCCGTAAAATGATAAAAGACTTCCCGCTCAAACTGAAAGGCATAACAGTTGTTGTCAATACTGTAAAAAGCCTCCAGCGCAAGGGCGATCTCTCCTTTTTCCAGATATCCCATCGCTTTCTTCAGTGCATAAAGATTGTTCTGCACTGCCTGCTGCGGAAAGATCACATTGTCATCCCAGTCCAGACGTACCAGATAATCCTGGGATTTCCGGAATACACCGAGAAGCTTTTCGGTAATGGCATCGGCTTTTTTCCAGTCACGTTTTTCTTCCGGAAGGCTGTTGAAGTGCCGTACCTGCTCTGCAAGGATGGCAGCCGCTTTTTTTGCCTCTTCTGTTTTTTTCAGAAGGAGTGTACTGTCGGCGCCGGTCTGCATACACAGATCCGTATCCAGGGTCTTAATACTTTGGTCCAGTACCCGCCCGAAATCCATTGGCGGCAGAGCAAGGCCGTCAATAGCCAGAAGAAGTTTCAGATAAAATTCATGATGGAATCTGTATACCTCTTCCTCATAAACATCCTGGTTATCGTATTGGGAATGATAATAATTTTCCATAAACGGGCCACCGCTGAAATCATTGACCATGGACGGGATCCCGGAAATAGCCATGGTAAAATCATCAGACCAGGTTTCAATGGGATACAACGTGGTCATGCCCTCCGGATAAATCCCCTCCGGCATCTGCACAGCATCCACGAAGCTGCGCACAAAATCCGCATACTCATAGGTACATCGTACTGCATCTCTGGTACTGTGTGCATGAGCCGGAAGCTCAAAATTCAGATCTGCGATCACGTGCCCCTGCCACTCCGGTCTCGCCTCAAATACCTGGCGGTAAGCACCTGTGGACCAGTCATATTTTGTGTCGGAAATCCCCCATTCTTCTGCTGCAAGAGCACATACCACAATAGTATGGCGAGGTTTATAGCCACCACGGAGCAGCGCCCTGGCAATTCCAATGATCATGGCCACTGCCGCATTATCGTCCTGAAATCCCTCAAAATAGGAATCATAGTGAGCACTTAACAGGATCATGGAATCCGAATCGGTTCCCGGGATTTTGCCAACGATATTGTAGGTATACTGGTCTTTGATCACCTCTGTGTCCGCATCAAATTCCACGGAAAGCTCCGGAACACGATTCCCATTCTCATTTTTCTCCTCCATCAGCTGACGGATCATAAGAAAATCTGCCCGTGACATGGAAAATGCAGGCGCACAGGAAGGTCCTGCGATATCCTGTGCATTCAAAGCCGTATCATCGATCTGTGCGTATCCTCTGCTCTGTACGGCGATCAAAGCTGCTGCACCCTTTAGGTGTGCCTGATACACCGGGTAGTTGATCCACCATTCTTCTCTCTGATTGATCTCGATAAGAACCAGCTTTCCTTTCACATCGATATCCTTATATTCGTCAGCTGTACCCTTTCCAAGATATACAAGATCAAACCTCTGAAAGCCATTGGTCTTAAAATCTGTCTGATATGCGCCAAGCTGGATCTCCCGGCAGGTTCCCTCTCTGTCATGGCAGCGCATCACCGCTTTTTTAAATTCCCATGCATCCACACGGATCTTATCTTTTTCTACCTGTGTGAGACCGGCTTTTTTCATTTCTTCCAAAAGCATATCTCCGGTTTTTCGCTCTGCCAGGGAGCCTGCTGTACGGTATCCCAGAACCGGATTTGTTTTTTCCTGTTCCATGCGCCTGGCCAGATCATAAGATTCTTTTATATTCAGGCATGAAACACATTTCTCCACGATGTTCAAATTTACTGTCATCCCTTTCTCGGCAGTTCCCTGCCGGCAGTTCCATCCTCCCGGCAGAGATATTCCTCTAACTGTTATAGATTATACCTTATCAATGTGCGGATTTCCAGATAAAAAAACGCGATTTGTTCTGATCATCAGAGACATGGTGTTGGTGACACCGGACATGGATTCCATGATCTCTGACTGATCCACAATGGAAAAAGCGTCTTCGTCCTGCTCAAAGCGTTCCATCAGGAGCTCTGTAAGCGCATTTTCTGCCAAGTCCAGATAACCGGAACCCACAATCGTCTTGGAAAGGTTCCCTTTTTTCGCCTCCGCCGATTGCGTTTTCGCTGCTGTTTTCTGCGCCGGCTTCGTATGCGCCACTTTAAAATATCCCACAGTTCCCGCACCTGCCACACAGACAGCAGCCACCGGGATGATCACCATAAGCCTTTTACGCCGTCGTTTCATTTTCCTTAACCTCCAAATATGCTGTGTATGTTCTCTCTGTTTTAAAAATATTTTAAAAAAAATGTGTAAAGTCTTTGTGTGATCTGTGAAAACCCGGTGAAAAAGGTATGATATTTTTCATATGCAAATACAAATAATTAATTATATTTTCTGTCTGCTACCATTATTTTTTGTCTATATTAAATATTATTTTAAAAATTATATATTATTTTCTGGTATTTTTTACTGAAATATGTTATAAAAGAAGTAAGAAAAACTACCGAAAATCAGATATTCCTGCTTTCGGTCCGAAATAAAGGAGGTATCATTATGGCAAAACGTATCATCACCATCAATCGTATGTTTGGAAGCAACGGACGCCTTATCGGCAAGACTCTGGCTGAAAACCTGGACATCGGTTTTTATGATAAAGAACTGATCGACATGGCTGCCAAGAAAAACAATATCCCCTTCGACACCCTGGCAAAGGTAGACGAGAAAAAAGCCAGTCAGTGGGTATTTCCCGTTGACAGTGAGCTGCAGTTTACAGATAATTTCTCTTTTGTACCAATGAACGATGTGCTCTATGATCTCCAGAGAAAGATCATCCTGTCCCTTCCGCAGAGAGAGGATTGCGTAATTGTCGGCCGCTGTGCGACCAGTATCCTGAAGGATAAATCACTTAAACTTTTTATCCATGCACCTTTTGAGGAAAGAGTTCAGAATGTGATACGCCGTACCGGCAGAGAAGAAGCCAGCGCACGGAAGCTGGTCAAAAAAATGGATAAAGAGAGAAAGGCTTACTATGAATACTTTACAGACAGCAAATGGCTGGATATGACACAGTATGATCTCTGTATTGACAGCAGCCGGTTTTCTATGGAGCAGATTATTGAGATTGTAAAGAGATGTCTTTAGGATTCTTTTTTTCTGAAAAATGTTTTTACGCTTTGGAAGCGTAAGTGAAACCGCAGGGGAGGGGAAGCACTCGTAGTTGCGAAAGGCCGTTTCCCCTCCCCTGCACCCCTTCCCTCAGGCCCCGCTATGAACCGTACGTTTTGGTTATGTTACTTTGTTAACAGGGTGATGGATTCTGCGTTTGTTTAAAACACCAGGCTGTGCCGATCCCATCGGCATAACACCTTTCAACAAGAAGACGTATCCTTCCCACCATTCCAACACATTGAGCAACACCAAAATATTTATTGACCAGACGCTATTCTTTCCACACCTCCAACTGCGGACGCTCAACTCATCAAAACGTAAGGACAGGACACCACGCGTCCGCTTCCACCTCTCCGGCTGAAACGTCAGCCGGGGAAGTGACAGTCCTCCGGGCTGCTACGGAGGAGGGGTGATGATGGTTAGGCTGCGGGAGACGGCGTTATTGCGGAAGGGCCCAGCTGTTTGAGCCGAAGGCGAGTTCTGGGCCCTTCCGCAATGGTTTTAGCCGGCTCACGGAACCTTAGCAGCATCCCCCGACGGAGTCCGGCCCGGAGGACTGTCACTTCCCCGGCGTCCGTTCACCAATATACTCTTTCAAAAACTCATATATATCCCCCTCCAACGGCGGACACCCCTCCACATAATTCTGAAACTTACAGGTACAGTGTCCCACACCAAGCACTCCCGTCTTACCACGATACCCCTGTCCGATGCAGATCTTCTCATCCAGCTTCTCAAAAAGCCCCTCTTCCTTCAGCATCTCCAATGCCGGGATCAGATACCCGTAGCAGGCACTGCAGGATTCCACTTCCTCCACGGCATCCGCAAGCTCCACAACCTTTCTGGATACCGGCATCCTCTGATCCGCACCATCCTCCAGAAATCTGACATCTGCTTTGGAAATATCTGAACAGCCCACGCCAAGATCACCTGCCAGCTTCACATAAGGAACCTCAGCTACCTCATAATGCATCATCTGACACACATATGCATCCACAAGAACCGGATCACAGGCAGCCATCACCCGGTTCATCACGACAGGATTTCCGCCATCCTCAAAATCCAGATCCCCGCAGATATTATCCACAACAATAAAGTCCTGCTGTATCCCCATATTCAGATGAGCAATGGGTTTATGAAGCCCCAGAGAATGAAACCGTCTCTTTTCCTTATTTGGGATCAACCCCTTCATATTCTTAAGGGCACAGGTGATCTTTGTCTGACAATGGCCTTTCAGAACCGGCACATTGATCAGAAAATCAAGCTCCTTTACCCGCTCACAGACATTCAGCTCCATTCCGCCGCAGTCCACAGAAATACCCTTATCCTTCTGCATATCCCAGAACGGCACCTGATACTCTTCCTCAAGCCTGTCAAAGCCACAGGTCTCAAAAGCCTCCCTTGTCTTATCTCCTACCCAGGATCCCTCCAGCATCACTATATCCCGGAAGCCATGCTCCTTCAGATACTCGATAATTCCTGCAACCACTTCCGGATGAGTCGTTGCACCCCAGGAAGCCTCTGAAGGAGAAACCAGATTCGGCTTGATCCCGATCTTTTTCTTTCTATCCCCGATATGGGACTGAAGATCCGCTTTTTCCAGAAGCTCCTTTGTCATTCTTTTATATTCCGTACCACTGGTAATAAAAATCTGATTTTTATCCATAATTATCAAAATTCCTTTCTTTCTGCAATGTGAATGTTGATCCAGATCCACCTCAAAACCCTGCAAAGCTTTTATCATCAGATAAGCCAGACAAAACAGCCGACAAATACAGCAGTCATCACATGCATCACAATCATAAAAAATACCCTCTCTACCGGTTTCCCGATAAAAAGGATATTTTATCCGACACAGCAGTCTCGTATTATCTTTCGATCTTTGCCCCGTTCCACCATGGGAATTCTCGGTTCAGCCATTTTCCTGCAAGCTCACTCCATGGTTCACAGGCTCTTGCGATCCCTCTGCCGTTTTCGTTGGCAGTCAGCTCATTTGCCAGGCCGATCCCATGGGGTCCCTGCGGAAAAACATGATACTCCACTGGAATGCCCTTTTTATAGAGTGCCTGAACAAAGAGAAGTGTATTATCCAGCAGCACCGTCTGATCCTCAAAGGTATGCCAGATAAAGGCTCTGGGTGTATCTTCCGTAACCTGAAATTCCAGAGACATCCGATCTTTCAGCTCCTCATAACGATCTCCCAGAAGATTTCGAAAGCTTTCTTCATGACCAGCTTCCCCTGAAGTGATCACCGGATAATTCAAGATCATGCCATTGGGACGGATCCTCTCGTTTTCCATTCCCGTGATCCCGGCAAGCTCCTCCGTATTCCAGAATACTCCCAAAGAAGCTGCCAGATGGCCACCTGCCGAAAAACCTGACACAATGATCTTATTTTTTTCAATATGCCACTTATCGCTGTTCTCTCTGAGAAGAGCTACTGTTTTTGCCAGCTGACGGAGAGCCACCGGATATCTGGCAGGTGCCACACTATAACGAAGTACCACTGCGTGATAGCCCATTCCCATAAACCGGACAGCAATGGCTTCTGCCTCCCTGTCAGAAGTCATGCCATAAGCTCCGCCCGGACAGATCACTATGACCGGACGCTTCTGTCCCGGATAGAGTTCTTCCGACTCCTGCCAGAAATAGGTCTCTATCCATGCCTCATTATAGTCCTTTGTTTTTTCTTCGATCACAATTCTATCGTTGATCATTCCGGTTTTCCCTTCTTCATTTCATTGCTTCTCTGATCGCTGCAAGAAGTTCATCGTACTCTTCGTAAGTCGGAATTTCCGGATGATCTGCACGGATCTGCTCTGTACTACGGAAAAGGAATCCTGCTTTGCTTGCCTGGATCATTCCAAGATCATTGTAGGAATCTCCGCTTGCGATAGTCTCAAATCCCATGGACTGCAGTGCCTTCACAGTTGTCAGCTTGGATTTCTCACAGCGCATCTTAAAGCCTGTGATCTCTCCGTTCTCTGCTACTTCCAGGGAATTACAGAAAAGTGTCGGCCGTCCAAGCTTCTCCATCAGCGGAGTTGCAAACTGTGTAAAGGTATCACTGATCAGTATCACCTGGGAAAAGGATCTCAGCTCATCCAGAAATTCCTTCGCTCCCGGAAGGGGATCGATCTTTGCAATAGTCTCCTGGATCTCTTTCAGTCCCAGACCATGCTCTTTCAGAATTCCAAGTCTCCAGTTCATCAGCTTATCATAATCCGGCTCATCACGGGTTGTTCTCTTGAGCTCCGGGATTCCGCTTGCCTCTGCAAATGCGATCCAGATTTCCGGTACCAGTACACCTTCTACGTCCAGACATGTAATATACATCTTTCATATCCTCCTCTTGATCCAACTTACCGTTGATATTTCACAGAGTCTGACTCCTTCCGGCTGTCAGAACTCTTTAATCTTTTAGCGCTTTACCCTGATATTACCATATGCTCTCAAGGTCTGTAAACAGTTTTATTTTTTCTTCTTTTCCGATTCATAGATCTTCAGCTCTTTCAGTGCTTTTTCCCCAAGAGGATACAGCATGAAAATATTAAAGATCGTCATCAGGCCGATTCCTACATCTCCCAGATCCCATACAAATGTGTAAGCCGCGATCCCACCGATAAACAGCATCACCAGTGCCAGCACCTTATATCCTGTCTGTGAACCCCAGTTATCACCAAAAAGATAAGCCACATTGCCTCTTGCATAAAACAGGATTCCCAGGAATGTGGAAAAGCTGAACATAAACAATGTTGCAGCAATAAAGATCACTCCAAACTGCCCCATATGATAATGCATGGCAGTCTGAAGAAGTTCCATTCCGGAAAGCCCCTGTACCAGATCTTCCGGGGCCAGAAGCATGATCATAGCTGTACAGCTGCAGATCACGATCGTATCCACAAATACACCCAGGGCCTGGACAAATCCGGCTTTTACCGGACTGTCACATTCTGCTGCCGCTGCTGCACAGGGAGCGGAGCCGCTTCCCGCCTCATTGGAAAAAAGGCCTCTTTTTACTCCGTTCATCAGCACGACGCCAAATCCGCCGGCAACAGCCTGACGAAATCCGAAAGCTTCTTCAAAAATCCGCTTAAATACTCCCGGCATACTTCCAAGATTTGTAAATATAATAAACAGCGTGATCACAAAATAAAGCACTGCCATCACCGGCACCAGAAGATCCAGAACTTTAACCGTTGCATTCTTCCGAAGCACGATCACAGCTGCGATCACTACCAGCACGATGGTAGTATACAGCGGCGGAATATCAAAAGCATTTTTGAAAGACGCCGTGACGGAATTGCTGATAACCTGACTGATCCCACACCAGCAGATCAGGCCGGAAATGGCAAACAGAACGGAAAGCAGAACCTTTTTTCGTTTTCTGCCCTGTTTTTCTTCCCAGTAGCGATGGATATAGTAGGCAGGACCGCCCCTGTAGCCACCGTAAAGAGGATCCTTTTCTTTATAGAGCTGTGCCAGGGTCGCTTCGATAAAAGCAGTAGAGGAACCGATCAGCGCCGTAATCCACATCCAGAATACCGCTCCTGCACCTCCTGCCGAGATCGCAGCTACCACCCCGACCAGGTTTCCCATTCCCACACGGGTAGCTGTAGATACGATCAGCGTCTGAAATGCTGAAAGATTATTTTTGTCACTTTTCTTTTCTGACAGGGCTCGTACCATATCCGGAAAAAGACGGATCGGCAGAAGCTTTGTCCTGATGGTAAAATAGATACCGGTCGGAATCAGAAGCAGGATCAGAAGTGAGATTCCCAGCGTACTTCCTCCCGGAAGCGGGATCCTTATCAGATCTCCCCACAGAAATGTATAGACCTTTTCGATCATTGTTACTATCATGTTACTGTTTCCTTTCCCCAATCACCCCATGTGATCGTTTTGTTCTCTTTTTTCTGCCCGTTGTTTGTATTTATTTCTGCAACGTTTTAAACGGGCAAAGCGTGTCTTTCATTATAATAGCTTTCTGTTTGTATGTAAAGAAAAATCCCGAATCTTTCGATCCGGAATTTTTTTGTATTGGTAACTTTTCTGTTATTCGACAGATTTCTGATATCTGTCTATTTTTATGAGCATAGCTGCATTTTACTCTCAGCCAGCCAGGTGGAACATCTCGATCAGGAATATCCAGCTCATTCCATAGTATGTTATCACGGCTACAAGGTCATTCATCGTAGTGATCAGAGGACCTGAGGCTACTGCCGGGTCCACACCAACCTTTTTGAAAAACAGCGGTATGCAGGTTCCCACTGCACTGGATACCAGCATGGCCACCAGCAGGGATAATCCGATACAGCCGGATACCGCATAGGCAAATACGAGTGTTTTTCCTTTGAATAAGAAAATATACAATCCGATCAGTACAAAAGACAGAATACCGAGCAGACCACCGTTGCAAAGACCGATCCGCATTTCCTTCAGCACAAGCTCTGCTTTCTGTCTGCCCGTCAGCGTTTCATCCATCAGTACACGGATGGTTACAGCCAGGGACTGGGTTCCAACATTTCCTGCCATATCCAGGATCAGAGACTGAAAGCACATGATGATCGGCAGACAGGTAACTACTTTTTCAAACATTCCCACAACAGAAGATACCACCATACCAAGGCCCAGAAGAACGATCAGCCAGGGCATTCTTTTTTTCATGCTTTCAAAAAGAGGTTCTTTCAGATCTTCCTCTGCAGTCAGACCGGCCAGCTTTGCATAATCCTCTCCCATCTCATCGTCTACCAGATCGATGATCCCTGCGGATGTGATCACTCCAAGGAAACGATTGTCATCGTCCAATACAGGAATGGAATCTTCAGAATAATCCTTCAGCCGTTCCATACAGTCGTCGATCTGCTCAGTACCATACACATATGGATAGGAAGTTACGATCAGCTCTTCCATAGGGTGGTCCTGTCTTGCTGTGATCAGATCCTTCAGATCCAGGGCTCCATAAAACTCCCCTCTATCCGTCACTGCAAAGATCGTAGAAATATTATCATTATCTGCCGCCTGGGAAACCAGCTCACTCATGGCCTGCTTTACGGTCAGGTTTTCACGGATCACAATGCAGTTCGTTGTCATTCTGCTTCCGATCTCATCCTCATCAAAGGAACGGATCATTTCGATATCTTTCCGCACCTGTTCATCCAGAAGCTGAATCAGAAGCTTGCGTTTTTCTTTATCGATCTGCTTTAAAACATCTGCCAGGGCATCGGTTTCCATTTTGGAAAGAATGGCTGCCGCTTTTTTTACATCCATCTCTTCCAGATATTGTACAGTTTCTTCTTCCTCCAGATATTCAAAAACATCTGCCAGCATACTGCTTTCCAGGATACGGTATAGTCTGCTGCGCTCCGCAGTGCTTAATTCTCTTAATACTTCCGCCAGATCGTTTTCGTGGAAATCCTGCAGCCTTTCACTTAAAACTGCCGGAGAAACACTGCTTCGGATCAGACTCAGAATATCTTTTGAAAAATCCTGATTTCTTTTTGTCATTTTCTCATCCTCCTCACATAGTTTCGCACAAAACACGCACACCAAAAACAGACATGTTAAAGCATGTCTATGTGCTGTTTGATTTTCGATTGTGTTTCCTTGGGATTTGAGTATAAAGCGAAATGAATTTATACATGATCGCCTTACTGTAAGATTCTCAGAATGAGAAGAATGAAAAAGATATCTATTATAATCCTGCTACAATTATAATGTAATAATATCGTACAGATTCTGATGGCACCGATACATCCTGTCAAATATATCCTTCTGATATACAGACATAATATTCTCACAGATATTCTGTACACTTAAAACAGAATGGAACAGCCTCATCCCTCTCTGTTTTTTCCATCTTTCACTCCGAGAGCTACAACTTCGCCCATGAGAATCACAACTGTCCATTCTGTTCACCTGCCTTTTTTTCTTAAAATATCTTATCAACCCGGCCATTATAACGTTCCCGGCCGGGTTTTGTCAACCGGATTTATGGTTAAATTTATTGTAAATCCGGGTAAATTTTTATGCTTCACAGAGGAGGATGTTTATGCAGCAGCATTTGCGTTGATCGTATCAATGACTTTTTTTATTCCAAGCCAAACACCCATATCTGTAAAGATTTCCGAAATGCTCCCACGATCCGTAAACGGAGATTCCAGCAAAACAGAAAGATCCTTCATCATTCCATTATGAACAATATACTCAATGATCTGATTTACAAAATAAATCTGCCTGCTGTCCAGATTTACATCCTCAAGATACTTTGAAAAAGCTTCCTTTGCTGCATTCATATCAAGACCTACCATTTCTCTGACAAATTCTCCCAACGGCTTTCTGCCAAATTCTGCTTCATAATCCTCTTTTGTACCAAGCTCTCTCCAGAGAATTTTTTCCAGTTCATCTACATCTTTTTCTGTAAGTGGCTGATTCTTTTTCAGCTTTGATATCACATAATTATCCTGATGCTGTCGGACATAATATTCTACTCGTACCTTATAATTTTCCAGATCATTGTTTTCCAATTCTGCTTCTTTCCATTCCGTTGAAAGAATTTCGTCTGTAAAATTGGTCATATATTTATTCCTGCTCTTATCCGGAATATACTTCATAAGATCTCTCAGATTTTTCCTGATATTTTCAAATTCATCAATTCCTGCATTTTCCACATAATCTGTATGCAAAATCTGATTGATCAGCTCTGTCTGTGCCTGAATCTCCGGTATATTTGCCACTCCGGCAATTCCGGAAACCTTTTTTAAAAGATCTTTTCGCGCACTTGTATATTTCTTTCCAACCAGAGATGCAAGTTCTATTCCATACATAAGTGCATCAAAACGTACTGCTGTTACTTCATCACTTTCAGGCAAAATCAAGGGTGCAACCTCTTCCCGTACAAGTAAAGTATCTTCATAAGTAAGCATCTGATAGTTCGACTCTTCTGAATATAATTCTACATATTTCAAATGTTGGCGAACTGTAAAACTATCTCTTGGGAGCTCTTTTACTTTTTCAGTCATGTGCTTTACAAGCGCAGTCCTGTACGCAGTTAATTTATCTTTCTGATATTTAATATCCTGAAGCTTGTACGAAATCTCAAACTGAAGATTAAAAACTGCACTTTGCAACGCCATCAGATTTGCGCTTGCTTTTCCTTTATTCATTCGGAAAAACTCAAAATTTCCACAAAAATCAAAAATGTAAAACTTTTTCTTATCTTCCCCATCCAACAATCCCGGGCATAGTCTTGTTCCTCGTCCGATCATCTGCCAGAATTTTGCTTTACTCATAACTTTCTTAAAGAATACAAGATTAAGAACTTCAGGTACATCAATTCCCGTATCTAACATATCTACAGAAATTGCGATCTGCGGTAGTTTTTTCGGATCTGAAAACTCATCAATTGCACTCTGTGCATATTTCATTCTGTTATCGATCACCATAGCATAATTCTTTAAATGCGGATATTCCTTATTAAAAATCTCAAGGATCTTTTCCGCATGATCATGATTTTTCGCAAAAATAATTGTTTTTCCAATCTTCTGTCCGTATTCAATTTTAATTCCATCTCTCATCAGGACATGAAGAATTTTTTTAATGGTATCTTCGTTAAAAATCCAGGTATTCAATGCAGCCGAATTTATCGCTTCCGGAATCTTTCCATTTTCGTCTTCAAAAGTATTTTCATAGATTTCTTTATCTGCTTCTGAAAGTTCATCATATACAATTCCCTGATCAATAAATTTCACCCTGGATTCCACCGAAAGATAATCAACCAGATATCCATCCTTAACCGCCTGCGCCAGATCATAACCATAAGTAGGATCTCCATTTGCCAGTTCAAATACTTCATATGTATTTTTGTCAATCTCATCTTTTGGTGTTGCAGTAAGTCCTACAAGCAGTGCATCAAAATATGTAAAAATATCTTTATATTTATTATAAATGGATCTGTGCGCTTCATCACAAATGATCAGATCAAAATGACCACTGGTAAAAACTTTTCCTTCTTTATCATTTATCGTATCAATACAGTTTATCATGGTCTGATATGTGGAGAAAACACATCGCGACATATAATTATTCTTTTCTTCAACCAGATTTGTACAGGAAAAATCCTGCATCCAGTTTACAAAACTTCTTTTCGCCTGTGTTACCAGTGAATTTCTGTCCGCCAGAAAAAGTATATTCTTTACCCAGCCCGCATCAACCAGTACCTTGCACAGAGCCATTACTGTTCTGGTTTTTCCGGAACCTGTGGCCATAACAAGCAGGGCTTTTCTCCGATTCTTTTCATCAAAGCTCTGGCATACTGCTTTTATCGCGGCTTCCTGATAATAGCGGTCTGCTATCTTTTTATCTACAGAAATATTTTGCAGGCTTGTACGCATACTCAAAAGGTTAAACCATTTCTCCAGATCCCGTTTGGAATAAATAACTGAACATTTTCTTTCCGGATATTGTCCGTCTATGATCCGGGTTTCAAAACCATTGGTAAGGAAAATTACCGGACGTCGTTCATATTTCTTTTCCAGCAGATCTGCGTAAAGTTTCGCCTGCTGCCTGCCCTCAGCAATATCCTTGCAGGTACGTTTTGCTTCTATAATTGCCAGAGGTTTATTCATATCATCATAGAGAACATAATCAATACGTCCAATCCCTGATTTATTCGGCATTCCTGTCACAGTCATCTCATTTAACCAGTCTTTTCCCTGTGTCCATCCTGCATCAATGAGCATGGAATCTATGTAAAGTTTTCTGGTTTCATATTCAGACAGATCCAGAGGTTTCGGAACATATGTCTGCTGCTGTTTCTCGTGGCGTGCGGACAGTTCTTCCCTGAGAAAAGTATTTTCTGCCATCAATTTTTGTAGATCCAGTTCCTGCTGGGCAGTTTTTTCCTGTTCTTTCAGAAGTGTTTCCTTTGTTTTTCTGGCTGTTTCCCTGGATGCCTTTGCCTTCTCAATTCTGCCATCAATAATTGACTTGTCAAATGGATGCTCCTGATACTGTTCTCCATAACAGTATGCAACGTAATCTAAAAAAATCGACAGATTTTCAAGACAGAGCATCGCTGCATCTCTGCCAGGTTTTTTATTGCTATGTGCCACACTATTTCCACATCTGCGGATATAATCCATCCGTTTCCAAAGATCCGGACCCACTAACTGTCTGAATTCCTCTGTATTCATCAAAGTGTGAAGGTTATCCTGGTACGGAATCTGCAAACTATTCTCCACAGAATACAACCATTTCACAGCAAATTCCATAGCCCGCCGGCTGTTAAGAATACTCGCATCCGGATCTGCCAATATGATCATCTCCGCAGATATGGCAACATTCGCAAATGCAGAGAATTTTGATTCATTTTTTAAGTAATCAAAGTTTGTTACCATTGTGAAATCTCCCTCTTTAGCGTTTTATTTTATAATTGTACTTATCAACTACAGTTATCAAGGAATCCTTGATAACTGACTTTTATTTTTGTCTCAAGATATGCCAACATCTTTCAACCATTTTGTTTATAGCATTCTGTTTTCCCGATACGATTCAAATATATATGACGGATTTTCGTAATATACACTGCTGTTGTAGTCATCAATCTTTGCACCGATAAAGGAATTGTATACTTTTATTAAAGCATCTATGATTCCGATATTTTCGTCTGTAGCAACCATTTTTATCAGCCGCTTATATACCTTTCCAATATCCCAATGTGATGGAATGCTGTATTTACAATCACCCACATTGTCAAATTTTCCCTCTTGTATTCCTGCTTCTTCGATAAAATCATCGCTGACTCTGTCAATGTTATCACAATGGTAGACATCTGCCAGGTCATAAATTTTATCAATCCTCTGCTTTCCAAGCTTATTTACAACATCTGCCCGTGTATTCTTTGTTTTCCGTGCAATGTAATCAATCAGGCTACATGTGTAAAATAAATCATTATCTTTTTTGCTTTCACGTCCTTCTCCTGCCATTTATCGCACCTCACAATCTCTATACTTCAGGCATTTCAATGATTCTTTGGAACAAAATGCTATCTGATGAGTTGGATACTTGAACTTTGCCAGAACCCAGAACTGTTCTCTGGTAATCGTACCGTCCATGTAATCAGAAACAAAATTATAAATCTGATCGTCTGCCATTGCACTGATTACAATATCATATTCATGGTCTTTCCCACTCCGACATGCAATTATAAAATCCAACCATTCTTCTGTCATATCTTTGAATTCTTTTATTTTCAGATTCGATTTTAAACGCACATCATAGACAGATACAACCTTCGTATCATACCTCCTGGCCCATCTTTGAGCCTGTTCTTTTATAATCGTACAATAAAAACCAGTTCCAAAATCTTTTGTATTACGACCTTTTCTGATTTCCGGTTTCTCTACAGCCTGATATCCACCATGGTACACCGTCATTATCGCCATTCAGCTTCTCCCCTTTCTAGCCAAAGTATTGTTGCATCAGACTATCGAATAACTTTTGTGTTTCATTCAGTGCTTTTTGTACTTTAACTTTTGATTTGTTGACTTGATCTGCAAAAGCAACATATTCATCAACCATATCTGATGGTGGGCAAATAATCGGAAAATCTTCAATATGCTCTTTGTTAAGCTGACGCTTATCAATTCCACCAACACACACTCTTCTAATCAAATCGCGATATTCTGGTGAAACAAGTATTCTAAGCACAAACTTGTTATTAACTTCCGGCTTTAATCTAATGAAATATACATGTCCATTAACATTGGCCATATCATCTTCTCCCATATATAAAGCGGCCCTTCCAAGAGAACTATTTTCAGTATTTATACGCCCTGTCTTGGTCATAAGAATGTCTCCATGTTTAAGGCTACTTCTTTTCATACTTTCATGGGTTTTAGCATCAATATAAGCTATATCATCCATTTCCAAACGGTCTTTCCACACGTTCTGACTTCTAAAAAACGTAATTCCATCTTCAACATAATTCTCTGATCCACCCTTTGGTGTATTTCCACTATTTATCTGAACAGACATATCTTTCAACTTCTTTACTGGCCAATTCATTGGATTTACAACTGCGTCTCCAAACATCTCGATAAATCGGGCTTTGATAAGGTCATCTAAAGCAGATATTTCTTTATTCCTTTGCTGAATAATCTGTGTAAGTTTATCCAAAACATCGACAATTTCACACTGTCTATCAATATCAGTTTCAATATTTACAGTAAACTCTCCAAACTGACTCTTATTTATTATCGGAACAACAGGAGCATTTGCTACGGCAACAAGTCTTGGCTTATTGAACAACAAATTATATGCCAAATATTTGGGTTGTACCCTATCATTTGGAATAATTGCATTTATCTGCTGATTAAATGCATATTCTCCATCTGAAGCAATTCCAATTTTCCCAATACTACCAATACAAGTAATAAAGATTGAGTTTTTACCAACAACTCTTGCCTTTTTTCTTGCATTTTCAGATATATATTCATTTGAATCCACAATCTCGTTAATGCCATCATCTGCAATAATATCTGGCTTTATAAAGCAAATATCTTCTGAACTCCAAAACGCTTCAGTCTTTTTACTTGGTGTATTACCTGTGATAATTTCACCAAGTTCTTTCATCATTACTTCCATCTACATCATCCCTACAAACCCGAATTTTCGAATCTGCTATCCTTTCTTCTATAATCCCAACAACCGTTCCAGTTCATCCATTTCTTTTCCAATCTCCAGCTCCAACTCCCGGATATTGGCCATGATTTCTGATGTTGGCGGATATTCCACCGGAGTGTATTCGATTTCTTTGTATTTATTAATGCTGAGATCATAATCATTCTCTACAATATCTTTTTTCGGTACCATAAATGACTGGTCTGTTCGCTTCCGGTCCGCTTCTTTATCAAGATTTTTGAAACGCTCTATAATATCCGGAATGTCATTCTCTGTGACCGGAGTACGTTTATCGTCCAAACTGAATCCGTCTGCTTTCATATCGTAGAACCATACCTGATCAGTTCCGCCGTGTTCTGTTTTTGTAAAAATAAGGATTGCTGTGGATACTCCTGCATAGGGTTTGAATACACCGGAAGGCATGGATATTACAGCTTCCAGTCTCTGATTTTCAACAATTTCTTTTCGGATGGATTTATGTGCCCGTGATGATCCAAAAAGTACACCATCTGGTACAATACAAGCGCATCTACCTCCAATTTTCATAATCCTCAAAAATAAAGCAAGGAATAAAAGTTCTGTTTTCTTTGTCTTACAAACCTTAAGAAGATCTCCGGAAACGGACTCTGCATCCAGGCTTCCTTTAAAAGGTGGGTTTGCCAGCACAAGAGAATACTGATCTTTATCTGCATTCTGATCAGATAAGCTATCCCGATATTCAATATAAGGATTTTCTATTCCGTGAGTCATCATATTCATGACTCCAATACGAAGCATGGTGCGGTCCATATCGTATCCATGGAACATATGATTCATGTAATGATCTTTTTTCTGTTTATCATAAAAAATTTCTTCTTTTCTTTTTTCTTTCAGATATTCTCCTGCTGCAACCAGAAATCCGGAGGTTCCACATGCCGGATCACAGATAATCTCATCACTGGACGGATCCATCATCTCAACCATCATCCGGATAATATGTCTTGGTGTACGAAACTGTCCATTTCGTCCGGACTGGGCTATTTTTGAAAGAAGATATTCATATACATCTCCTCTGACATCTGCTGTCTGGATTTCATTCATAAGTTTGTAAATTTCATCCAGAGAATCCACCACTTTGGATAAAAGGAGTGGTGTCGGAAGCTTAAATATCGCATCGTCCATATATTTGGAATATGCACTGTTTTTATCATTATGAAGATTTTTTATAAACGGAAATACCCATTCCTGCATGATCATATACATTCTGTCTGCCGGAAAATCATGGAATACGGACCATTTCAGCTGACTTCCGTCAATTGTCCTCTCACCTATTTTTACTTCTCCGGAAAAAATACTCTGAAATGGCAAGCCAAGCATTGCACTTTCTCTTGCACGCATATTATCGGAATCATCCAGATCATGAATAAACATCAGGTATGTAATCTGTTCGATTACTTCCAGTGGATTGACAAGTCCTCCTGCCGCAAATATATCCCATAAACCATCTATTTTGTTTTTTAATTCACCAGTGATCATTTTTTATCTCCCATCTATCGCTCATTATTCCAGGTATATTTCGTATACCTTCCGCCGCCGATTTTTAAAATTTTTTCTGTTGTCAGTAATTCTGCCAGTGTTCTCTGTATCGTTACCACACTAATATCCGGACACTTTTCTGCGATTTCCTTTTTTGTAATTGTTCCCAGAGTGTTTTTTATAATCTCTTCTATTCGCTCCGGTTTTGATATATTCTGCGTTATCAGCAATTTTATTCTTGAAGAAAACTCTCTGTATGCTCCTACGATAACGCCAAGCATATATTTTACAAATGGTACATAATCATTCTTATTCTCATACCAGTTCTCAGAACTTTCCCCTAAACATTCATAGTATAATTCCTTTGAATTTTCTATCATTCTCTCGATACTGATATATTTTCCCACAATATAGCCGGATCTGTACAAAAGTAACAGTGTAAGTAAACGGCTCATTCTTCCATTGCCGTCATTAAACGGATGTATGCATAGGAAATCCAGAATAAACATCGGAATCAAAAGAAGTGGATCTATTTCTCCTGTTGCCATTGCCTCTTCAAATGCTCTGCATAGTTCTTCCATTGCTTCCGGTGTTTCCCATGCCGGTACTGGTTTAAACCGTATTTTTTTTATTCCCTGAGAATCTTCTTCCTCAATGACATTATCTGCAGTTTTATATTTCCCTCCAATATTGTAACTTTCAAATTTATACAAATCTCTGTGAAGCTGTAAAATAATCGCAGACTTTGGTGGGATATGGTCATGGCTTTCATGAATTGTATTCAATACATCTCTGTATCCGGCAATTTCCTGTTCATTTCTTGTCCTTGGTCTTGTTTTGTCTTTTACCAATTCCCGCAATCTGATGTCTGATGTATAAATACCTTCTATTTTGTTGGAACTTTCCGTACTTTGAATCTTGGCGATTTCAACTAATTGTGTAAGAGTATCTGCTTTGGCCTCAATAAAAAGAGTTTGTTCTCCTTTAAATTCATGTATCTGTGTCAGGTAAGATACAATTTCAGGAGTCAACAGATTTTTCCACTTTTCCCGATAATCAAACTGTCTCATATATTTTTCATCACCTTCTTTATCACTCTTTTTGGATTTTATTTACTTCAAGTATATAAATCAATCTTATCATTGTCAACTTTAATTTGATCATTTTCGCAAGAATGATTAAATTAAAAGCGAAATGATAAAATTAAAAAGCCCAACAATAAATGCTTCTGCACGGATTTTCAGCATTTACTGTCGGACTTTTATCCTTTTTTTATTCCTTTTTGAAATATATCACAATATCACATTTTGGGGCAAAAGATTATTCTGCGTGGTCTTTCAGGTACTCTGCACGCCCCTCTTCGTAGAGGTTATTTCCCTCGCTGTCAATGATGACTACAAGCGGCATGTCTTCCACATAAAGCTTGCGGAGTGCTTCTGCTCCGAGGTCTTCGTAAGCGATAAGCTCTGCTTTTTTGATGCATTTTGCAAGAAGTGCACCTGCACCGCCGATGGCTCCGAAATATACGCCGTCATATTTTTTCATTGCATCTACGACTTCCGGAAGGCGGGCACCTTTTCCGATCATTCCTCTGGCGCCTACGGACATCATGGTCGGTGCATAGGCATCCATACGGCCGCTGGTTGTAGGGCCTGCGGAGCCGATGACTTCGCCTGGTTTTGCCGGAGTCGGACCTACATAGTAAATGGTAGCATCTGTAGGGTCAAAAGGAATCTTTTCTCCTTTTGCAAGGGCCTCGCACATTCTCTTGTGACCTGCATCACGGGATGTATAGATGGTTCCTGTCAGTAAAACCTGGTCGCCTGCATGGAGAGTTCTTGCCAGCTCTCTTGTCAGAGGCAGTGTGATCTTTCTTCTTTCCATATTAAAGCACCTCCGTTTTATGACGTGTTACATGGCAGTTGATATTAACTGCACATGGCATACCTGCGATATGAGTAGGCATAGTCTCAATGTTCAGACCGATAGCTGTGGTCTTTCCGCCAAAGCCCTGAGGTCCGATACCAAGCTTGTTGATCTTCTCCAGCATCTCTTTCTCAAGATCTGCATAGTAAGGATCCGGGTTCTCTGTATTCAGAGGACGCATCAGCGCTTTCTTTGCAAGAAGTGCACATTTGTCAAAAGTTCCTCCGATACCAACACCAACTACCATAGGAGGACATGGGTTCGGACCTGCAGTTTCTACAACCTCAAGAATGAAATCCTTGATTCCCTGAAGGCCTGCAGATGGCTTGAACATACGGATCTGGCTCATATTCTCGCTTCCGAAGCCTTTTGGTCCTACAGTTACTTTCACCTGATCTCCAGGAACGATCTCTGTATAGATCATAGCCGGTGTATTGTCACCTGTGTTTCCACGGCGTACCGGATCCTTGACAACGGATTTTCTCAGGTAACCTTTATCGTATCCGCGGCGTACACCTTCATTAATGGCATCATTTAAATCTCCGCCTGTAAAGTGGACATCCTGACCAATTTCAAGGAATACGCATGCCATTCCGGTATCCTGACAGATCGGAACATTCTCACTGTCCGCAATATCAAAATTCTCGATAATGTTATCAAGGACACCTTTTGCGATCTCGCCGTCCTCGCAGGCACGGCAGGTTTTGATAGCATCCTTCACATCTTCCGGGAGATGTTCATTGGCTTCGATACAGAGTTTTTCGATAACCTCTGTAAGTCTGCTTACTTCGATTTCTCTCATAATAGACTCCTTTCGCTTATCTCATATGTTTTTATTATCATAACATATTGTTAACGTTCGTGGCGGGCATATTTCGGCAGAAGCATAGGAGATACATCTCCTGTATCAACTCCTGCATTTTTCAGTTCCTCTTCATATTTTCTGATATGATCCAGATTCATGGTGCCAAGCTCTACCTCTTTGCATTTGGCAGCTGCTTTTTTACCTGCATTTCGTCCGAATACAATTACATCAAGAAGAGAGTTGCCCATCAGTCGGTTTCTTCCGTGGATTCCGCCTGCTGCCTCTCCTGCAACCAAAAGGTTCGGGATTTCTTTTGTAAAGCCGTCTCCGTTGATCTCAAGTCCGCCGTTCTGATAATGAAGGGTCGGGTAGATCACGATCGGGACTTTTCTCATATCAATGCCGTAATTCATGTACATACGGAACATGGCAGGGATCCTCTTTTCGATAGTTCCCTCACCGCCCAGAATCTCGATCATCGGAGTATCCAGCCATACACCTTTTCGTCCACCTGGAACTTCCACGCCACGGCCTTCCTCACACTCGCGGATAACACCGGAAGCATTTACGTCACGGGTTTCCAGCGGATGAATATAAGCTTCTCCGTTTGCATTTACAAGCTGTGCACCAACGGAACGAACCTTCTCTGTTACCAGGGCACCAAGGATCTGTGACGGATAGATCGCACCTGTTGGATGATACTGGATAGAATCCTGGTAAAGAAGGGAAGCGCCTGCTCTGTATCCAAGCACGAGTCCGTCAGCAGTTGCTCCGTAGTGATTGGAGGTCGGGAATCCCTGATAATGCATTCTTCCTGCACCACCGGTTGCAATTACAACTGTTTTTGCTCTTGCAACGGAATAGTCTCCGGTTTCCATGTTGAGAAGAACTGCACCAGCAGTCTGACCTTTTTCATCCTTCAGAAGTTCTACAGCGGAGGTAAATTCCACTACCGGGATCTTAAGATTTAAGACCTCATCACGGATAGTACGCATGATCTCTGATCCGGAATAATCCTTTGCAGCATGCATTCTCTTTCTGGAGGTACCGCCGCCATGTGTAGTGACCATGGTTCCGTCTTCTGCTTTATCAAACTCAACACCAAGGTCGTTGAGCCATTTGATCGCATCCGGTGCTTCCATTACCAGTCTTTTTACAAGCTCCGGTTTTGCTGCAAAATGTCCGCCTCCAAAGCAGTCCAGATAATGCTGTACCGGGGAATCATTTTCTTTATCTGCTGCCTGAATCCCGCCTTCTGCCATCATGGTGTTGGCATCACCGATACGGAGCTTTGTAACGATCATAACGTTGGCACCTGCGTTGTGGGCCTCGATGGCACAGGAAGAGCCTGCTCCGCCACCGCCGATGATCAGTACATCTACATCATAATCGATTTTTGTAAGATCGATTTTTTCGTTGAGCAGACGGCTTTCTGAATGGAGCATTTTTGTCAGTTCCAGTGGTGCTTTCTGTCCCTTGTTCGGTCCTACCTTGATCTCTGCAAATGCATCCGGGTTATAGTCCGGATGGAATTTTTTGAGAAGAGCATCTTTCTCATCTGCACTCAGACGTCTTGGCTCTGTTGCCATACGCTCCGCTCTTGTAGCCTCTACCTTTTTGATGGATTCCATCATATTTTCTGGATATGGTGCATACATGTTTTACGCCCTCCTACTTCTCGATTTCTCTGCTGTTGTAAAGTTCCTGCATCTCTGTGATCGGCTTCTGCATGATCTTCTCGATCATATCGTCAAATTTGCCCTCGTGGATCTCTTCCACACGTTTCTCCAGATGCTCGCTTTTCGGCGCAATATATTTTCCGGTGAGACGTCTTGCCAGAAGGCCTACCATCGGATGGGAAATTCCTGCCGGACATCTTACGGAACAGCAGCCGCAGCTTACACAGTCAAAGGATTCCTCTGCACATTTTTCAAGTTCGCCTCTCTGAGCATATGCAATATACTGCATGACATTTAAGTCCTGTGTACAGGCCTTTGTGCAGGCATTGCATCCGATGCAGCTGTAGATCTCCGGATAAAGCTCCATCATTACCTGCTGGTTCGGCTTAAGATCTTCTATATTATAAAGTCTCTTGTCTGTAGGGAAGAACGGGATACTTGCCACATACATTCCCTCCTGCACCTGTGTCTGACAGGCGAGACAGGTTTTCAGCTCATTCTGTCCCTTGATCCTGTAGATGGTCGCACAGGCACCGCAGAATCCGTGTCTGCAGCCGCATCCTCTTTTTAATGTATAACCGGCATATTCCATAGCTGTCATAATGGTCAGATCACCGGGAACGCTGTATTTTTTACCGAAAAAATATACGTTTACCATATTATTTTCCATTTGAGATTACCAGTCCTTTCTTTTGCTTATCAGTACTCACTAGGCAATTCATCTATTTCATCGCACCGGAATACCGGGCCGTCTTTGCAGACGTATTTGTCTCCGATGTTGCAGCGGCCGCATTTTCCGACACCGCATTTCATACGAAGCTCCAGTGTGGTATATACCTGATCTCTGGAGAATCCCAGCTCTTCCAGTCCTGCCAGAACGAATTTGATCATGATCGGCGGGCCGCAGACCAGAGCGGTCTTATTGGTATCAAAACCAATCTCCTTCAGATAATTCGGAACAAATCCTACATGACCGTCCCAGCCTTCCTGCTCGCGGTCAATGGTAAGATATACATTTACACCTTCTGTTTTCATCCATACTTCCTGGATTTCCTTAAGCTGCACCAGATCATCTGCGGAACGGGAACCATAGAGAATATCTACTGTTCCGTAATCCTCACGGTTATCCAGCACATAATTGATCACGGAACGAAGAGGTGCCAGACCGATTCCACCTGCGATGAACAGGAGATTTTTTCCCTTTAACTTATCTTCCACCGGAAAATGATTTCCGTATGGACCCCTAACCGCGATCTCATCTCCAACCTGAAGGCTATGGAGATAGTCGGTAAGGGATCCGCATTTTTTGATACTGAATTCCTGATAATCCTTTACAGTCGGAGAAGAAGTAATGGAAAACATACCTTCACTGACGCCTGGTGCACAGACCATGGCACACTGTCCTGGCATATGCTCGAAAAGCTTTCCACCCTCCGGAGCTTCCACACGGAAGGTTTTTACATCCGGTGTCTCCTGACGGATATCTGTGATCACGCCAACCTTGGGGATCAGCGTATCCAGTGTATAATTTTTATGACAGGTACATTCACTCATTCTTTTCACCTCCCTGTTTTTCAAAGGCCTTGATGACTTTTACGATATTTAAAGATTCCGGACATTTCTCCACGCAGCGGCCGCAGCCAACACAGGAGAACATGCCGTCATTATTTAACGGATAATAAACAAGCTTATGCATAAATCTCTGACGGAATCTCTGCATCTGGCTGGTACGGTTGTTTCCGTGAGCCATCATGGTAAAATCAGAGTACATGCAGGAATCCCAGCAGCGGTAACGGTGAACACCGTGCCCTGTGTCGTAATCCTTAATGTCATAGCACTGACAGGTCGGACATACAAAGGTACAGGTTCCGCAGGCAAGACAAGGCTTGTACAGTTTCTCCCATACAGGAGAATTGAAACGGTCCATGTATTCTTCCTGCGCCCATCCTTCCAGTGAAAGATGTGTATATGGAAGAAGCTCGATAATACCACGGATTGCCTTCTTCTCCTCTTCTACCTTTGTCTCATCAGCATCTGCCAAAAGCTCCTTCACAGCTTCTGTCAGAGCATTTCCTTTTTCTGTGAGAGGCTTCCAGAAAAGTTCTCCCTCGATGATCCAGGCTGCAACATCTGCTTCCGGATCTGCAGCATCAATGCCAAATACTTTACAGAAGCAGCTTTCCTCCGGTTCATGACAGGCAAGAGCTACGATAGTTCCATGTTCTCTTCTTGCCTGGTAAAAAGTATCCACCGGATCCCCAAGAAACACCTTGTCGAGGACCTTCACGCCCTGTACATCACAGGCTCTCATTCCGAATACGACAAAATTCTGGTCTTTCAGCGCCTGAGGCTCAATGCTGATATTTTTTCCGTCCTTTTTACAGGTATAGAGATTTTCACTCTGCGGAAAGAAAGCATCCTTCGGTGATTTCACGGTTTTCAGTGTTTCAAGGGAAACTTCTGCATCCTCGCTCCATGCCTTGAAGTTCACCTGTTCACTTACCTTTACCGGTAAATATAATTCCTGGTCTGCGGCAATTTTCCGGAATAATGCCGGCAGATTTTCTACTGCGATCTTATACATACATTATCCCCTTTCTGCCACGATCCCTGGCTCTACATCCTCAAAGGTAAAGCTGGTAAGCGGACCCTTTGACTCCGCATCCTCGCCTGCCTGATACTCACCGTAAAACGCATCAATATCCTTGATAAACTTACGGTTAAACAGATGAAGGGGAATTCCCTGCGGGCAGACTCTGCTGCACTCGCCACAGTCCGTACATCTTCCGGCTACATGGAAGGCACGGATCACATGGAACATCTTTTCCTCAAAGGAATCCACATTTGCCTTCTGGGCGCTGTCGAACTTGTTGCTGTCAAAAACGCATTTGCGGCAGCTGCAGGCCGGACATACATTACGGCAGGCATTACAGCGGATACATTTACTCAGCTCGCTCTGCCAGAATGCAAATTTTTCTTCCGGACTCATTGCCTCGATCCGCTCAACTTCTGCGAAACGGTCAGCGTCCTTTGTCTCCTTTGACTCACCGATCAGTTCATCGTAAATTTTATGCTCTTTTCCTTTACATACATGGCAGCGTTCCAGCATGGCATCTTTGTATGCACAGGTTTTTTCTCCGTAAACAGTATCCACAGTCAATGTCTCTGCATCTCCGGTAATCTCTGCTCCGGAAATTCCCCGGATACCCTTGATCCCCATTTTGCGGATCTTTTCAATATCCAGCTTTCCTTTACAGCCAACACCTACGATATAGGCTTTTTCTCTGTCTACACGATGCTCTTTCAAAAGCTGGTTAAAGCTATATGTATCGCAGGGCTTCAGACAGACCATGGTTTTTCCTTCCAGCTTGGAAGCTTCGATCATATACTTGCTTAAATTGGCACCGCAGAATCCATCATAAACAAAATCCTCCAGAGATTCCGGTGTTTCAAAATAGGCTGGTTCCGGATTAAAGGCAAGATCTCCGGCTTTCCACCCAAGAACCCGGACTACCGTGCCATCTGCAAGCAGTTCTTTTGCACGTTTTATCAGCTCCTGCATCTTATATCCTCCAATCTCACGTTTTTACCAAGTGAATGGATCTTCTCAACAAACTCATTCATAGTCTGTGAAAATTTCACGCCTTCTGCGGCAGATACCCATTCCACACGTGTTCTTCCGTTTTCCACCCCAATATAATCCAGCATTGAAAACAGAAGTGTCATACGTCTTCTTGCATAATAGTTTCCGGTACTGTAATGGCAATCTCCCGGATGGCATCCGCACATGATCACACCATCGGCTCCTTTTTCAAAGGCACGGAGGATGAACATGGGATTGACACGGCAGGAACATGGAACACGGATGATCTTTACATCCGCCGGATAGCTCAAACGGCTGCTTCCGGCAAGGTCTGCTCCGGCGTAGCTGCACCAGTTACAGCAGAATGCCACGATCTTTGGTCTGAATTCTTCCTTTGTTTCTATCGACATATTGCATCCACCTCCGCGATAATCTGTCTGTTGGAGAAGCCCTGAAGGTCCATGGCTCCTGACGGGCAGGCTACTGTGCAGGCACCGCAGCCCTGGCAAAGTGCTGTATTGACAACCGCAACTCTTCTTGTCTCACGGATACCGTGATCGTTGACCTGTTTCTCCTCATAGGAAATCGCTCCGTAAGGACATACATTTGCACAGGTAGAGCATCCGTTACAGAGAAGCTCGTCGGATTTTGCCGTACATGGATTGGTTGTCAGCTTGTCCTTTGCAAGAAGTCCTATGGCCTTAACAGCCGCAGCTCCTGCCTGGGCAACTGTCTCCGGTATATCCTTTGGTCCCTGGCATACACCGGAAAGGAAAATTCCTGCTGTCGGTGATTCTACAGGACGAAGCTTTGCATGGGCTTCTGTAAGGAAATTGTTGGTGTCAATACTTGCAGTAAGCATAGTAGCAATCTTACGTACATCCGGATTCGGTTCAATGGCTGTTGCAAGAACTACCATATCTGCTTTCTTGAAGATCTGCTTATTATCAAGAAGGTCCGAGCCCTGAACAAGAAGTGTTCCATCCGGCTGCGGAATTACTTTTCCTACCTGACCTTTGATGTAGTTTACGTTATACTGCTCAACTGCTCTTCTGTAAAACTCATCGAAGTTTTTACCAGGTGTACGGACATCAATATAAAATACCGTCACATTGGTATCCGGATATTTATCACGGATCAGCATGGCATGCTTAGCTGTGTACATACAGCAGATCTTGGAACAGTATGGCTTTCCACGGTCATCGGAGCAACGGCTTCCAACACACTGGATAAATACGATCTCCTTCGGTGCTTTTCCATCGGAAAGGCGCTCAAGATGTCCTTTTGTAGGTCCTGCAGCATTCATGATACGCTCCAGCTCCAGAGATGTGATCACATCCTTGCTCTGGCTGTATGCGTATTCATCATATTTGTCAAGCTTGATGGTATCAAATCCGGTTGCCACCACGATTGCTCCGTATTTCTGTGTTACGATCTCATCCTGCTGATCGTAATCAATGGCTCCTGCCTGACATACTTTGGAGCAGACACCACATTTGCCTGTCTTAAATTTCAGGCAATGCTCTCTATCGATCACAGGAACATTTGGAATCGCCTGTGCAAACGGAGTATAAATAGCTGACCGGTTGTTCAGCCCTCTGTTGAACTCATTTGGAATCTTTTTGGAAGGACATTTTTCCTGGCAGACTCCACAGCCTGTACATTTGTCCATGTTGACACTTCGCGCTTTTTTGCGGATATCAACAGTAAAATCTCCTACAAAACCTGCAACTTTTTCTACTTCACTGTATGTATAGATATTGATCTTTTCGTGAGCTGCAGCCTCCACCATTTTTGGAGTAAGGATACATGCGGAGCAATCCAGAGTAGGGAAGGTTTTGTCAAGCTGTGACATTCTTCCGCCGATACTTGGTGTTTTTTCCACAATATCAACTTCATAGCCTGCATCGGCAATATCAAGAGCCGTCTGGATTCCGGCGATACCGCCTCCGATGATCAGGGCTCTCTTTGTAACCTGGCTTTCTCCCGGCTGAAGAGGAGCATTTAAATTGACTTTTGCTACTGCTGCTCTTGCAAGGATCACGGCCTTCTCCGTAGCCTCCTGCATATCCTTGTGGATCCAGGAACAGTGCTCACGGATATTTGCGATCTCCACCATATATGGATTCAGGCCGGCCTTTTCCGCTGCCTTACGGAAAGTTGCCTCATGCATACGCGGAGAACAGGAACAGACAACCACTCCTGTGAGATTTTTTTCACGGATGGCTTCCTGGATCCTGGACTGTCCTGCTTCGGAACACATATACTGATAATCTTCTGCATGGACAACTCCTGGCTCTTTTGCAATGATCTCCACAACCTTTTTCACGTCTACCGTAGCGGCAATATTACTTCCGCAATGACAGACAAATACACCGATTCTCTGCACTTTCTCACCTCCTGTATCTTCTGAACGCACTTACAAGCAGCTGCTGAGGAAGCTCCGGATCAAGAAGCTCCGGAATTTCATTTGGTGAAAGATAGTCTCCGCCTTTTTCCCGAACAACCAGCTGTCTTGCCCCGTCAATGATCTTTCCGGGTTTTACGTCTCGCGGACAGCGCTCCACACAGGCAAAACAGGAAAGACATTTCCACAGGGATGCTGAATTTACAAGTGCTTCGATATTTTCATTGATCACGTAGGACACAAACTGATGAGGCTTGATATCCATCTCGTCAAAGGATGGGCAGGTAGCAGAGCATTTGCCACACTTCATACATTTCAGAGGATTGGTCCCGCTGATCTCCTTTATTTTTTCCGCAGCAGAATGGTTATCTCTCATTTTGCCACCTCCTCTTTGACGCCAAGGGCTTCTGCCAGAAGCTCTGTAAAATAGTAAACCGGCATTTTATTTCCGGAATTTTTATTCAGATTGTATTTGCAAAGCGGACAGGCAGTGATCAGCATATCTGCGCCAAAGCCTGCTGCGCTTTCTTCAATCTTTTCACACATATTCTGTGACATTTCTTTTTCTTTCAGGGATATATATCCTCCACAGCATTCATTTCTGTAAGGATAGATCACAGGCTCAGCGCCAAGGGCACGGATAAAATCCTCCATGATCCTTGGATTTTCCGGATCATCAAATGCCATGATCTTTCCAGGTCTCAGAAGCAGACATCCGTAATAGGCTCCGATCTTCTTTCCGGTAAAAGGATTTACTACTTTTTCTTTCAGTTTATCAAAACCGACTCTGTCCCGGAGAACTTCCAGATAATGGAGAACGGTTGTCTCTCCTTCATAGGGAGCTTCCAGCTGCATATAATTGTTGGCTCTGGTCCGGATATCTTCCACATTTTTCATATCATCATTGACACGCTTGATCACATGATGACAGGCTGAACAGATCGTCACCAGATCCTGGCCTTTTTCTTTTGCCTGGTTTAACGCACGGACGGAAGAAAGCTTTGTGGCGATCTCGTCTGTGCCAAGCGGATAAACACCACCACAACACTGCCAGTCCTCGATCTCCTCAAGCTCAAACCCAAGGGCTGCGGCACTGGCTCTGGCATACTCATCCAGATCTTTGGCCTTTGTTCTCAGGGTGCAACCCGGATAATAACTGTACTTCATACCTTTCATTATCCTTTCTTAGTCTAAAATCTGACGTTTATAGTAGATATTCTTGTTCATATATTGTCTTTTTTTTAACGATACATGAATAAAAAAATGAAATCTCAACTAACACTTATTTGAGTTTTTTATCAATTTGCACCCAAATAAAAGAGAAAAACACTCTTCCTCCGCAATTAAGAAGTGTATTAGCTCGATTTCCGAAATCATCATATCACGTTATTTCTGTTTCGACAAGGCTTTTTCGATATTTTTTTGTGTTTTTTTTAACGTACTTTTGAAAAGCCTTATCATTTACGATCCTGCTTCCATGATAATTTTCATTTTCGGGCATAAAAAAAGCTCCGGATCTCTCCGAAGCTTTTTTGCTCCTATCAGTAAATAATGATCGGATAACCTGCATCAATGGTGTTATAGATCAGTGCTGCCTGATCCTTAGGCAGATTGATGCAGCCGTGGCTTCCGTTGGTTTTATAACGGTTCCCGCCAAAGGATGACTGCCAGGACGCATCATGAAGTCCCTGTCCGTAGACAAAAGGCATCCAGTAATTAACCTTTACATCGTAACCATATTCATTGCTGGTAAGGTTAAAGGGACTCGCCTTGTAGGCGATCGGCCATGCACCACGATATGTTTCACGCCCCTTCACCGGCTTACCGCTGACAATATCTGTTTCCGTCACAAGGCATCCGTCCTTGTACAGCCACAAATGCTGTGCATCCAGACTGACCTCTATGTAACTGCCTGCCAGATCGTCTGTTCCGTTTCTCTGGTATCCTTTTTTGCTGTAAACAGGCTCTCTTGTTACAGCAGTACCACTTTTCAGGTCTTCCAGAAGCTGCGCATATTCTCCGTCCTGATCGATCCGGTATCCGTACTCATTTCCCTCAATGGTCACATCCGTTCCCGCAGATGTATGAAAGGTGCGGGGAACATAAATGGTATTGTATTTGTTGGCAAGCTCACTGATGTAGGCTTTAATGGCTTCTTCATCTAAAGTCAGCGTCTCCCCCTCAGCCTTCAGCCAGGATGTGATCGTATCGGAATCCAGAACAGCCGTTTCACTTCCGAATGTATAAGTTACTGTACTGCTGCGGTATTTCTTCAGCTGGCTGTTCAGGTCTGTAATCTTATTTTTCATATCCTCTGTTACAGTGACCGTCGGGCTTACATACACATGCTTGTTGATCGGTACTGTGATGGTATCCCCAAGCAGAGCCGTATCAAATGCTGCGTTCAGATTTGTGTCCACGGTAGTCTCCAGCTTATCCGGATCGATCTCCGTCCCCTGTACCTGTTTCACAAGGGTGAATTCTTTTTTCTCCTTATCGTACTGAATGGCTGCATCAACAGAAGCTTTTCTTTCTTCCGTACCGAAATTTGAAAGATCGAGAGCCTGCTTTTCCTGCTCCTCATCTTCCTCGATCTGACATTCCGGTTCTATATTTTCTTCCTTTGGAAAAAGCTTCCGGCTCTCTTCCCGCTGTTTCTGAATTTCTGTAAGCTTACTCAGAAGGGCTTCTTCATTGAGACTGTAGCCCAGCTCTTTCAAAGTAGTACTGTAAACTTCCTGATCATTTTCCTGAAAGGATACCGGACGATCTGCAAATTCCGCAGTGATCTTTTCTTCTGCCTGCTTTGCATCCAGTCCGGAAACATCCACTCCCCATATGGAAATCTTCCGTCCCAGCGTATTGTGATCTGCCAAGTATGTATAGACAAATAACCCTGCCACTGCCAGGATCGTTACGCCAATGCAGATCCCAAGTATGATCTTCAGTGTCTTTTTACTGATGGTTGATCTTTTCTCCATACCCTTATCCCTCGAGTCTTATGTAATATATGTTATGTTGTCACACTGGTTGTTATTATAATACAATAAATCCCATTTTCTGTAAAAATGACTTATCCCGGATCCTTCTGATCCGGTAAAAAAAGACAGACTGACGCCTCTGCGAAAATCTGTCTTTCTCATACGTTTCTTTATCTGTTTCTGGCAACAGTATTTCTCTCAGAATCTTCTGCTTCTTATTCCGGCATTACGATCTTGCCTGCAACGGCACAGGCTGCTGCTGTTTTCGGAGATGCCAGATAGATCTGAACCTTGGAAGTTCCCATACGTCCCAGGAAATTACGATTGTTGGTTGCCACGACCTTTTCACCGTCTGTCAGGATTCCGCCGGTCCTTCCGCAGCAAAGTCCGCAACCCGGATGTGTAATGATAGCCCCTGCTTCCGCAAGAGTATCCAGAATGCCAAGCTCAATAGCCTGACGGTAAATTTTGCGGCTGGCAGGAGTCACGATCAGCTTTACAAAGTCTGCAACCTTTTTGCCCTTCAGCACCTCTGCTGCCGCCATAAGATCCTCCAGACGTCCGTTGGTACAGGAACCGATGAATACCTGGTCGATGGTCTCACCCTGAAGCTCACTGACATCACGGATCTTGTCCACCTGAGACGGACATGCCATTACCGGCACAAAATCCTCTGCTTTATAACTTATGGTCTTCATGTAGACAGCATCCTCATCTCCCACAAGACTCTTCTGATAATCATCAAGCTCTACGTTACAGTAAGCAGCTGTCTTCTCATCCGGTGTGAAAAGTGCACATTTCGCACCGGCCTCAATTGCCATATTCGCCATAGTCATACGGCTTGCCACAGACATATTTTCAATGGTGCTTCCGGAAAATTCCAGAGCACGGTAAGTAGCTCCATCTGCACGAAGATCACCGATCAGGCGGAGGATGATATCCTTGGACATGACATTCTCCGGAAGTTCTCCGTCGATCACAACCTTTATGGTTTCCGGAACCTTGATCCACATGGTTCCTGTTCCCAGGATGCTGGCCATCTCTGTGTAACCGATACCGGAAGAAAACGCACCAACACATCCATAAGTCGTGGTATGGCTGTCTGTGCCAAATACAATATTACCGGGTTTAACATAACCTGCCTCAGTCATAAGCTGATGACAGATACCGTCACTTCTGTGTACGTTTTTCATGCCATATTTAGCTGCAAAAGCATCTCCCACATGGAAATGTCTGGTATCATCCTGCTGACTTGCCGGTACAAGATGGTCATAGATCAGAACAACCTTGTCCGGATCCCACAGTTTCTGAAAGCCCATCTCCTCAAATTTTTCCGCTACAAACGGAATAAAGATATCATGGATCATCACTCTGTCCACATTGACCGTCACGATATCACCAGGCTTTACTGCCTTGCCTGTATTATGTCTGATAATTTTTTCAATGATCGTCTCGCCCATTATTTCTCTCCTCTCCGTTTTTTAGTCCAGGCCGTTCAGCTTACGCATGGCTTTTACCAGTCCGCCAGCCTGGATGATATCCATCAGATTCTCCGGAAGAGAAGCGATCGGGTACTGTTTTCCATTGTGCTCTACATGCTCATTCATTACTACCGTAACCTGATCTCCCTCTTTTACATTGTCATGAAGATCCGGCTGCTCAATAAGAAGAAGGCCATTGTTAATGGAGTTGCGGAAAAAGATCCGGGCAAAAGATTTCGCAATGACACACTGCACACCCAGTGCCTTGATGATCTCCGGTGCCTGCTCTCTGGAGGATCCGCATCCGAAGTTCTTTCCTGCTACAATAATGTCGCCCTTTTGGATCTGTCCGGCCAGCTCCGGACGAAGGGGGCTAAATCCGTACTGTTTCATATCGTCAATAGTTTTCAGTGCAAGGTACTCCGTCGGGATAATGATATCCGTATCAATATCATCACCAAGTACCCACACTTTTCCTGTAAATGCTTCCATATGTATATCTCCTGTTTATTCCGTTCCGTATCATCAGGCAAATGTTTTCTGTCTGCCCTGTTATAAGAACCCACACCGAAACGGATCATCCTCTGATAATTTCTGAATATATTATTCAAATCTTTTCTGAAACTCTTATACTCTGTCAGCAGTTGCAATCTCACCTGCAACGGCAGATGCAGTAACTGTTGCCGCAGATCCCAGGTAAACCTTGGAGCTCGGATGCCCTGCACGTCCCTTGAAATTACGGGTTCCTGTGCTGATCAGAACCTCATTCTCGCCGATAACACCCTGGCAGCTTCCCCAGCATACACTGCAGTTCGGGTTCATAACAATAGCCCCTGCTTCCATGAAGATATCGATAAGCCCCTCCTTTAATGCCTGACGATAGATGGTCTGGCTTGCAGGAACAACCAGGAAACGAACTCCCTCTGCAACTTTTTTGCCTTTGATCACCTCTGCGCCTACACGGAGGTCTTCAATACGGCCGTTATTGCAGGAGCCAAGAAACGCTTCGTTGATCTTGATGCCGCAGGTTTCCTCAGCCGGAACCACATTGTCAACAAAGTCTGGCTTCGCTACAACCGGACGGACTTTTGAAAGATCAAAGGTATACTCTCTTGCGTAAACAGCATCCGGATCGCTGTGATATACCGCTTTTGGCTCACGTCCATGCTCTTTCAGATATTCCAGAGCTTTATCATCAGCCTCAAAGATTCCTGTCTTCGCACCAGCCTCAACAGCCATGTTGCAAAGAGCCATACGGTCGCTGATGCTTAATGTTTTGGCGCCTTCGCCGGTAAACTCCATTGCCTGATAATTACATCCGTTTGCTCCGATCTCTCCGATAATGGTAAGGATCAGATCTCTTGCATAAACACCCTCAGGAAGTTTCCCTGTCAGGTTGAATTTCACAGTTTCCGGTACCATAACCCAGGAAGTTCCGGTTACCATTCCATAAAGAAAGTCTGTACATCCTACACCGGTACCGAAAGCGCCAAGTGCTCCATAAGAACAGGTATGGCTGTCTGCACCAAAGATCAGCTGTCCCGGACGGACATAATTCTCGATCATGATCTGATGACACACGCCTTTTCCTTCCCAGAAATCAATGTTGTTTTCTCTTGCAAAATCTCTCATTTTTTTCTGGGATGCTGCTGTTTTCGGGCTGTCAGACGGTACATTGTGGTCTACGATAAATACCAGTTTCTTTGTATCTGCGATATGTGGATTTTTTAATTTGTTGTTGTACATGTCAACAGTCAGATGTGTGGTTCCGTCATTGCTCATCAGATGATCCAGCTGAACTGTATAGATATCTCCAGGTTTTACGCTGTCCACACCGGCTGCTGCCGCGATGATTTTTTCTGCGATCGTCATTCCCATCTCTTATTCCTCCTCACGGTTCAGAGAAGCGATAAGTCCTCCCTGATTCAGTATATTCTGCATGTATTCCGGCAGTTTTGTGCAGGAATAAGTCTTTCCGTTGGCAACCGCTGTTCCCTCGGACATATGAAGCTCCATGGTATCTCCGGTCTTCACATCATCCGGGAGGTCCTTACAGACAATTGCCGGAAGTCCGATATTGATGGCATTGCGGAAGAAAATACGGGCAAAAGATTTCGCAATAACTGCCTTTACTCCAAGTGCCTTAAGAACGCCCGGTGCCTGTTCTCTGGAAGATCCGCATCCGAAGTTCTCTCCTCCCACTACAAAATCTCCCGGTTTCACCTTCTTGGAAAAATCCGGATCCAGTGATTCAAATGTGTGGCCCTTCATTTCATCCAGATTCGGCAGAAGCAGATACTGGGATGCAATGATCTGATCGGTATCAAGGTCATTATGAAATTTAAAAATTGTTCCCTTATCCATAAAACAAGTTCCTTTCTGATTGTTATCCATTTCCGGGTTAACATTCCTCTGTTACCCTTTTCGTCCTATATTCTAACACAAAACGTCATATAATTAAAATGTATATTTTTAATAATTAATATAACTTTAAGTTATAAAGTCATTTCCCTGTGATCAGCGCAAAATATCCCCACTCCCACAGAAGCTCTTCAAAACTGTTCTCAAGATATTCCCGGATATCGTCTTCCTCGTATCCGGTCATTCTGGAGATCACTACCATATAATCCCGGAGTGTTTCGTAGGGAAGAGATCCCCGTCCATCTTTCTGCCACCGAAGAAAAACAGCCTGGCGGATGGTGGCATATTCCATACCGATCCACTGCATATGGACCAGGGCATCTTCCAGATCTCCCTCCGGTGTCAGAAGATCTGAATATACTTCGTTGGCAAGAAAGCTCCGGAGAAGGTCTTCATATACACGAAATTTCCGATAAAAATCCTCCCGGGCTTCCACCAGTTCCTCTTCCTCATATTCTTCGGACAATTCCTCCGCAAGTTCCATCACCGGCTCCAGATATTTCCGGTAAAGTCCCTCTTTCCGGTAATTTACAGCCAGGTCCTGCAAAAGTTCATTGCATTCGTCCATGGTATCCAGAACAGGCAGCTCTATTTCATTAATAGCATGTTCCAGTTGGCGAATCGTTTTCTCTGAAAAATAATCTTCCACAAGCTCTGTGGTAAGCGGCATGTTCCAGTGAAGTTCCTTCAGAACATAAAAACTATCAAGAAGGATTTCCTCCGGTGTTTTTTCAGGATCCATTATAAGATCCATAACCTTCCGGCGCACAAGAAAAAGCGGCTGTTCCTTTTCTTTTGGAGTTTCCGGAAAAGCGATTCTTTTCTTCTCCTTCCAGATGTCCAGGACAGCCGGGCAACAGGGCATCATGGTCGCTTCCTTATGATCCTGAAATTCATGGATCTCCCTTGGAAAAATCTGGCAGGTCTCTGAAAGCATCGAATCCCCATAAGCACTTACCAGATAGCACAGTCTGTTCTTTGCAAGAAAAGGACAGTCGTGCTCTTCCGTCATCTTCATGATCCGGCTGCCGTCCTTTTTCATGGTATAGGCCTGCAGGCAGCTTCTGTGTCCGGGCACCTCTGACGGCGGCTGGATGGTTTTCCAGTTTCTGTAGGTTTCATCATCTATGTTGATCTTCCATTCCCTGCAGCAGCTGATGGTGCATTTGTCTGCAATACAGGTAAATTCGTCGTAATAATCAGGTTTTAATAATTCCATGTTTCCTCCATATTCTTTATTTTCCAGCTCCAATGTCTCCTGTTTGCAAAATGGACATGAGTTGACCTGTTTTATTTTCCCCGTAAACACAGAAAAGCGGAATTCTATCCGCTTTTTCTGATATTCTGTGTATTCGTTTTTATTCTGCAGTCTCTCCCAGAAGCTGCCTGTGAACTTTCCGCCTTACAAACCAGAAACAGGTCACCTGCATGATGATCGTAAGGATCCAGGATGCCGGATAAGAAATAAACAGTACTTTCAGTGATCTGTGAGCCGGGAAAATTCCGAAAATCCACACAATTCGAAGGCCGACCGTTCCGATAATAGACAGGATCATGGGGACACCGGAGCGTCCCATTCCGCGCAGTGCTCCCGGAAACAGATCCATCTGTCCGCAGAGGAAATAGGTAACTGTGGTATAGGCAAGAATCTCCATTCCGCATTGGATAACCTTAGGGTCTTCCGTATAGATCTTCAGAAGCTGCGGACCGAAAAAGTATGCACCACAGCCCATGGCAAAGGATACGACAAAGGACAGGATCATACAGTCAACAAGCACCCGGTCCATACGTTTCGGTTTTCGCACACCATAATTCTGACTGGTAAAGCTCATGCAGGCCTGGGTAACCGAATTCACGGACACATACAGAAATCCAAAAATATTATTGGCTGCTGTATATCCTGCCATAGCAATGGAACCAAAGGAGTTTACAGAAGACTGAAGAAGTACATTGGAAAAATTGATCACTGTACTCTGGATCCCGGCAGGCAGTCCCACCTGGAAGATCTGCTTCAGGTACTCTCCCTTTATGGACAGTTTTGAAAAACGCAGCTGATAGCTTCCCTCTGTCTGATACAGACACCGAAGGACAAGAATGCAGGAGATCAGCTGAGAGATCACCGTTCCGATTCCCACACCGGCCACGCTTAAATGACACACGATCACGAAAAACAGATTCAAAAGCGCATTGGCACAGCCGGAAATGATCAGAAAGACCAGCGGCCGCTTGGTATCTCCCACAGCACGCAGGATCGCCGCACCATAGTTATACAGCATAAAAAACGGCATTCCCAGGAAATAAATACGCATATAAAGAGTAGAAAGATCGATCACATCGTCCGGTGTATCCATCAGTTCCAGGCAGATTCTGGCAAAGATCACTCCCAGAACTGCCATGATGATCCCGCTGATCAGAGCCAGCAGGATCGATGTATGTACTGTTTCTGACATTTCTTCATCCTTACCGGCAGCATAAAATCTGGCTGCCAGCACATTGGCACCAAGAGAAATCCCGATAAAAAGGTTGGTAAACACATTGATCAGTGCGGTAGTGGAGCCTACTGCCGCCAGCGCCTCACTTCCACTGAAACGTCCCACTACCACGATATCCACTGCATTGAACATCAGCTGCAGGATACCGGACAGCATCAGCGGCAGTGAAAACGAGATCAGCTTGTCCATGATCGACCCATTACACATATCGATCTCATACTTGTTTTTTTTCACGATTTCATCCCCCATGTTCATACTTACATAAGAATATTATAGCACCTTTCGTCGGAAAGCTACAATGAAATATTTTTATGGAGAATATGCAGCGGCTGCATAAAATACGCAGCCGCACAGTAACGTGTGTTTATCATTTCACTATCTTTCCAGGAGTCCTGCATCACGAAGGTTTGCAAGAAGTGCATTAAAATCCTCCACAATATCATCTACCGTTGTTGCATTTCCAACAGCAGCTGCCGGGGTTACTGTTCCAGCAGGGCCGGTGGCTCCGGCTGCTCCTGCAGGACCAGTGGCTCCTGTTGGACCTGCTGGACCGGTGGCTCCGATCGCACCAGCCGGACCTGTTACCCCCGTCGTTCCCGCTGGACCAGTGGCTCCTGTTGCTCCTGTCGCTCCCATTGCTCCCGTCGGACCTGTTACTCCTGCCGGACCGGTGGCTCCTGTTGCTCCCGTCGGACCGATGACTCCCGCTGGACCAGTGGCTCCAGCGGGACCCGTGGCTCCCGTATATCCCTGTATTCCCGGTTCCCCCTGCGGTCCCTGAGGACCCATAGGACCCGGAACTCCCGGACAGCCTCTGGGACCGGTTGGTCCTGTAGGTCCCACAGGGCCTGGGCAGCCTCTTGTTCCACATCTGTCACATCCACAGGAACTATGATTTCCATAACAGGACATACAGGACAAATCCTCATGACTGTCCTGCTGCATTTCCATTTCCTTACGTTTTCGATGCCTGAACAGCATTCTTCGATCACCTCATAGGAAAATAACTTTCCCTACAGTATATGACAACAGCTTTTACCTGTGCATAGGATCCCCGCAAGCTTGTACCCTGCCAGGAAAAATATAATAAAGATATCTTTTCTTTTATACCAGACCATATTTTTCCCAGAAATATTTCTGGTCATACAATACTCCCGGATCTTCCGGCTTCAGTCCCTTCGCTTTCTTATGAAAAAAGAATGCCTGCTCCGGACATCCCATCTTATCATAACAAACGCAAAGCTGCATATATGGCACAAATCCATGACACTCAGCCATAAAAAATCCACATTTTTTCTTATCTGACGGCACAGTAAGCGCCTGCCCATACCAATAGCCAGCCTGTCTGGGAAGCTCTCTTTCCAGAAAAATCTTTCCGACCTCACAACAGATTTCCGCCCTCGGCACATCCATAGTCAGACTGTACAGAAAAGCTTCCAGTGCGTACTTTTTTTCTCCCATTTTCCGGTAGCACTGTCCAAGTACAAAACAGGCATCGATCTTATTTTCCAGCCATCCGGATGGATTTTTCAGGAACTCCACCAACACAGCCTCTGTCTCCGGATAACGCTGATGATAATACAGTTCTCTCCCATAATAAAGCTGATGTCTGGGTTCCAGCGTTTCTCCTCCTGCCAGCATTTTTTCATAAATGCGAAGATTACGGTCCGGATCACCTTTTCCACATTTCCGGTGCCGGATCACCACATCTGAATAAATGATATTTCCCTCCGGAATCACAGTTTCATGAACTGCCCCATTCCATCTAAAATTTCTGGATGTTTTCATTATCCGCTCCCGAAAATAAGAAAATGTTGTTCTCCCGCTCTGGTCAAACCCTGCCGCATATTCCATCATTACAACATCTGTTCCGGGATCCAGAGTTTCTTTAAGACTCTTCAGTTTTTCCAGATTTTCTTCATCCAGGACATCATCCGCATCTAGCCACATCCAGTAATCGGTGCGGACTTTTTCCAGAAGAAAATTACGCGGAGCAGAAAAATCATCACACCAGGGAAAATCAAACACCTGCGACGTATACTGCTCCGCGATCTCTTTTGTTCTGTCTGAAGAACCGGTATCTGCGATCAGGATCGCATCCATCACCTGAGAAACCGGCTTCAAGATCCTCTCAAGAACTGCTTCTTCATTTTTTACGATCATACATAGACTGAGGGAAATCATATTTCAGGATCCTTCGGATTTTTATAATATTTATGCCGTTCCCGTCAGTCCTATGCCTTCTGTCAGTGTACAGCTTTTGCTTTCGGATTAAGCTGAGCTCATCCTCATATCACCAACTGTGGTATATCCTCTATATGTTCTGCAAGACGATCTGCTCCGTTCAGCTCCCCGCTCTCACCATATCCATACAGGCATCCTATAAATGGGCTTTTGCAGGCTCTGGCACATTCCAGATCCTGCCTCCTGTCTCCGACCACCAGATAAGGGCCTGTACATTCCCGGATGATTTCCTGCACAATTTCTGTCTTTGGACGGAATCCATACGATTCGCAGTCATAAAAATGATCGAACCATCGTTCCATCCCAAATTCCTTCCAGTGCGCCTCACGATAGGAAGCTTTACAGTTACTTAAGATCACAAGATGATATCCCCGGTTCTTCAAGACTGTAAGCATCTCCTCTGCTCCCGGATACCACACTGCCTTATGCTTCCTGATCTGTCTGACCATCAGTTCTCCTACCATCCTGCTCGCCTGCTCTTTATAGCTCTGATCCAGCTCCGGCAAAAATGTATTCCACATCTCCTTACTGTTAAATCCCAGCCAGCCGGCAATTTCCGCCGAGCCTATCTCCCGTTCTTCTGCAGCCTTCTGTTCTGTCAGCCACTGATAGGTTTCACGAAATGCCGGTTCATAGATTCCAATGGTATGATGGATCGTTCCATCATAATCGAATATGATCGTTTTTGTCATCATTTATTTTCCTATCTATTAGAGCTGCTTCATCAGATTGACCATCTCGATCGCAGATAACGCACAGTCATAGCCTTTATTTCCCGCTTTGCTTCCTGCACGCGCAATAGCCTGCTCTATATTCTCAGTCGTGATCACTCCGAATAAGACCGGGATCCCTGTTGCAAGTTCAACCTGTGCGATTCCCTTGGCAGATTCATTGCACACCAGATCATAATGTGAAGTATCTCCACGAATGACAGCTCCCACGCAGATAACTGCATCATATTTTCCTGACTGTGCCATTTTCTGTGCTGTAAGCGGAATCTCAAATGCTCCCGGCACCCATGCTGCAGTAATATTCTCTTCTTCTACTCCATGTCTTACCAGTCCGTCGACTGCCCCTCCCAATAATTTATTCACAATGATCTCATTGAATCTCGCTGCCACGATACCAACCTTCATTCCCTCCGGTGCTACTACTTTTCCTTCTACTAAATTGATCTGTCTCATTTTTTCTTCCTCCTGCTATTTGCTGTTTTTTATAAATTTATTTCTTTAAAAATATGACCCATCTTTTCCTGCTTCGTTTTCATATACTTCCGGTCATACTTTTGTACCGGAATCTCCAATGGTACTCTCTCATTGATCTTCAGCCCGAATTCGCCAAGCCCATAGACTTTATCCGGGTTATTGGTCAGTAATCTTAATGATTTCACACCAAGGTCTGACAGTATCTGCGCCCCAACCCAGTACTCTCTGAGATCCGGTGCAAACCCTAACTTCACATTAGCCTCCACGGTATCGTATCCCTGTTCCTGAAGCGCATAGGCTTTGATCTTATTGATCAGTCCGATCCCTCTGCCTTCCTGTCTCATATACAGAATGATCCCTCTGCCTTCCGCCTCTACCTGGCGCATCGCTGTCTGCAGCTGCAGGCCGCAGTCACATCTGAGCGATCCGAATGCATCTCCTGTCAGGCACTCCGAATGTACACGGCAAAGCACATCCTCACCATCTCCTAGATCACCTTTTACCAGTGCCAGATGATGCTCTCCTGTAATGTCATTGATATAGCCATACATTTTAAAATCACCGTACTGCGTTGGGAGGTTTGCAGCTGCTTCCTCCTTTACATGCTTTTCATGTATTCTTATATAATCCTGCAGATCACGAATCGTAATAAATGTAAGGTTATGCTCTTTTGCCATTTCCCATAGCTGTGATGTACGCATCATAGTGCCATCTTCTTTCATAACTTCACAGCACACGCCGCATTCTTTCAGTCCGGCAAGTCTCATAAGATCTGTTGTTGCCTCCGTATGGCCATTTCGTACCAGAACCCCGCCTTTTCTGGAAATAAGCGGAAATACATGTCCCGGTCTTCTGAAATCCTCCGGTTTTGACTGATCATCCACACACTTCATAATGGTATAGGAGCGTTCTGCCGCAGAGATACCGGTGGTTGTATCTGCGTGGTCCACTGCCACGGTAAATGCTGTACTGTGATTGTCCGTGTTCTCAGCAACCATCGGCGGAAAGTTCAATCTCGCCGCAATTTCTGCACTCATCGGTGTACAGATAAGACCCTTTGCATAAGTCGCCATGAAATTAATATTTTCCCGGGTTGCAAACTCTGCCGCACATATCAGATCTCCCTCATTTTCTCTGTCCGGATCATCTGTGACCAGAATTATTTTTCCTTTCTTAAGATCCCTAAGTGCCTCTTCAATTGTGTTGTACTGATAATTTTGTGACATAGTGTATATCCTCCTGTTCTAAAACCCGAATTCTTCAAGAAACTCCATCGTAATTCCGGATTCTTTTTTCTCTTCTTCGTTTTTTTTGATGCCAAGCAATTTTTCTACATATTTTCCAATCACATCATTTTCCAGATTAACCAGATCCCCCGGCACCTTTTCCAAAAGGGTGGTTTCTTCTCCTGTATGTGGAATGACCGACACCTGAAAACCAGCTTCATCAACCCTTGCAACTGTCAGGCTGATCCCATCAATACAAACGGATCCTTTTTCCACGATCAGATGCAAGATCTGTGGCGATGTCTCAATTGATACCCAGATGGCATTTTCTTCCCGGAGCATGGAACGTATCACTCCAGTCCCATCAATATGGCCGCTTACTATGTGTCCCCCGAACCTACCATCTGCAGCCATTGCACGTTCCAGGTTTACCTGGCTTCCAGCTTTACAACTGCCAAGACTGCTTCTTCTGATCGTCTCTGCCATCACATCGGCAGTAAATCCGTCCGGTTGGATCGACGTAACTGTCAGACACACACCATTCACAGCAATACTGTCACCGATCCTTGTCCCTTCTAGGACTTTCCGGGCTTTCACTGCCAGGATCCCTGATTCTCCTGTCAGCTGTATATAACGGACTTTTCCTTTCTCTTCTACGATTCCTGTAAACATGATTCCTCCTGTTTTTTCTCACACACCTGACATCTTATCCGGATGTCCTCACCGATCTGGCAGATATCTGTATATTTCAGTTCTACTGCTTCAGACGGGAATTCAACTCCGATACCTTCTACCGGTGTCTTCCCGGCCACACCACCAAACAGCTTTGGTGCCACAAAAGCCTGTACTTCCTTTACAATTCCGGCTCGCAGGGCACTGTCATTTAACGTACCGCCTCCCTCCAGGAGAATGCTGTCAATGCCTCTGTTTCCAAGATCTGCCATCAGCTTCTTAAGGTCTATCTGATTTTTTTCATCGGGACAGTAAATGGTCTCAACTCCCATGGTATGTAATATTTTTATTTTTTCTTCTGTATTTTTCTGATCTGCATAAGCCACGATCGTCCGGTACTTTTCCGCACTTTTTACGATCTGACTGTCCGGCGGGATCCTGAGCTTACTGTCGCACACAATCCTGACAGGACTTTTCCAGCCTTCTACCCGGACGTTTAACATCGGATCATCTGCAAGCACAGTTCCAATACCTGCCATGATCCCCATGTACTGATGCCGCATATGCTGTACTTCTTTTCTTGCCGCTTCTCCGGTGATCCATTTTGATGCTCCTGTCTTCGTTGCAATCTTCCCATCCAGTGTCATGGCATACTTCATCACCACGTATGGGGTTTTCGTAGTAATATAATGGAAAAACACCGGATTCAGCTGATCACATTCTTCTCTCATAAAATCTTCAACTACTGTTACACCGGCTTCCCTTAACATCTGTACACCTTTTCCTGCCACTTTCGGATTCGGATCCCGGGAACCGATCACCACTTTTCTGATCTTCTGTTCAATGATCGCTTCCGTACATGGAGGTGTTTTTCCATGATGACAACAAGGCTCCAGCGTAACATAAATCACCGCACCTTCTGCTGATTCTGTGAGGGAAGCAATTGCATTACGTTCCGCATGAAGTTCTCCATACTTTTTATGATAGCCTTCCCCAATGATCCTTCCGTCTTTTACGATCACTGCCCCTACCATCGGATTGGGATTCGTCCAGCCTTCTCCTTTTTTGGCCAGCTGGATCGCCCGAAGCATATATTCCTGATCCGTCATTTTTATTCCTTCTTTCTTATTCCTGTTCTTTGCCTGGTACGCCGAGGCTTTTAGACCTGTGCAATCGGATTCACAGACAAGTGAGTGGTATATTTATTTCGAAAACGATGTGCCAAATACAAAAAAAGCCTGCAGAAATATCTGCAGGGTGGAATTGATCTGTTACATATGATCAATAAATGAATGTCTGATTATTTCCTACATAAAAAGCTCTGAAATGGATCACCATCTCAGAGCTCTGATACTACATTCATTCATACAAAAATCAACTGTACTATCATCTTCTTCCATCCAGACTATACTGTCGGCCCCGGAATCTCACCGGATCATGCCTTTCGGCTCGCGGGCTCTACCGCCGGTAGGGAATCACACCCTGCCCTGAAGATATCTTTTGTTTATTTTAATACTTTATCTGTTATTTGTAAAGTGTAAATTTTTTATTTAAATTCCACCGCCCTACCACTGTTATATATAAAACAAGGGTGAGAAGCCTGATTTTCAGGCTTGCCACCCTTGCATATCATAGAAGAATCTTATTTACAGACTTTTTCTCACAGTCTCGAATTTATTCCCCAATACGCAAAAAAACCTTGAATCATCCCATTTTCATAGGAAATTCAAGGTTTTTCATTGATTTACATGATAAAATTACGATTCAAATTCTTATGCGAACTGTAAGATTATGCGTTCATCTGCTTTGCAACTTCCTCAGCGAAGTTCTCTTCTTTCTTCTCAAGACCATCGCCTGTCTCGTAGCGAACGAAGCCTTTGATCTGGATCTTAGCGCCGTTCTCTTTTGCTACCTGCTCTACGTATTTAGCAACGGACTGTTTTCCGTCCTCTGCTTTTACGTATGTCTGGTCAAGAAGGCAGATCTCTTTGAGCTCTTTCTTGATACGTCCTGTGATCATTCCCTCGATAACCTTAGCCGGTTTCTGGGACTCCTTCGGGTCGTTCTGAATCTGAGCCATAAGGATCTCTTTCTCATGCTCGATATAGTCAGCGCTTACTTCCTTGTCGCTTGTGTACTGCGGTTTCAGAGCTGCGATCTGCATAGCTACGTTCTTAGCCATCTCTTTAACAGCATCGTTAACAACATCTGTCTCAACGTCTACAAGAACGCCGATCTTTCCACCCATATGAGTGTAGGAAGCGATGAATCCGTTCTGCTCCTCAACCTGAGCAAATCTACGGATGTTCATGTTCTCGCCGATTACTGCGATCTGAGCTGCAAGAGCCTCTTTTACAGTCTTGGTTGTATCAAGTGCCCATGCCTCAGCAAGGAAAGCATCGATATCAGCTGCTGTTGTGTTAAGTGCCTGTGCTGCAACATCTGCAACATAGCCCTGGAACTTCTCGTTCTTTGCAACGAAGTCTGTCTCAGCATTAACCTCAACAACGACTGCTTTCTTTCCATCCTCTGTTACCAGAGTTTTGCAAAGACCCTCTGCTGCGATACGGCTTGCTTTCTTCTGTGCTGTAGCAAGACCCTTCTCACGCAGGAACTCAACTGCTTTATCCATATCACCATCTGTAGATGTAAGAGCTTTCTTACAATCCATCATTCCGGCGCCGGTCATCTCTCTTAACTCTTTTACCTGTGCTGCTGTAATAGCCATTGTTCGTTTCCTCCTGAAATATTCTGTTTATACGAATTATTCCTCTGTAGCTGCAAACTCCTCAGACTCAGCCTCGATCTCGCCATCTGCCTCAGCAGTTCCCTGCTTAGCCTCGATAACAGCGTCAGCCATCTTGGAAACGATGAGTTTTACTGCACGGATAGCATCGTCATTTCCCGGGATCACATAGTCAAGCTCTTCCGGATCACAGTTAGTATCGCAGATACCGATAAGCGGGATTCCAAGTGTATGAGCCTCCTGTACGCAGATTCTCTCTTTCTTAGGATCTACGATAAAGATAGCATCCGGGATTCTCTTCATCTCTTTGATTCCGCCAAGGTTCTTCTGAAGCTTAACAAGCTCTTTGCGAAGCTCGATAACTTCTTTCTTAGGAAGTACGTCGAATGTTCCGTCAGCTTCCATTGTCTCGATCTCTTTCAGTCTTGCGATACGGCTCTGGATTGTCTTGAAGTTTGTAAGCATACCACCAAGCCATCTCTCATTTACGAAGAACTCTCCACAACGCTCTGCCTCTGTACGGATAGCATCCTGAGCCTGTTTCTTAGTTCCTACGAAAAGGATGTGTCCACCGTTGGCAACGATATCTGCTACTGCATTGTAAGCATCGTCAACCATTCCTACAGACTGCTGAAGATCAATGATATAGATACCATTTCTCTCTGTGTAGATGTACGGAGCCATTTTAGGGTTCCATCTTCTTGTCTGATGTCCGAAATGAACACCTGCCTCTAAAAGCTGCTTCATTGAAATAACGCTCATGTCTTTTCTCCTTTTTGGTTAAATTCTTCCGCACAGGTCGCCTTCTCTCTGGACCCATCCTCACACCGTAGGGCACCATCCTTATAGAATCGCCGTGCGTGCTTATTTTTGCAACTTCTGAATTATAGCATAGAAAATCCCCTTATGTAAAGGGGATTTTTCCAATTTTTTTCTGTTTTTCAGCGGTTTCCGGCAGACTTCAGAAGCTCCAGCTCTTTTTCGGTGAGCGAACGATATTTTCCTGTCGGAAGATCTGAAGGAAGCGCCAGCGGCCCCATAGATAGTCTTTTCAAATAAGTTACTTTTTTTCCCAGTGCCTCCATCATCCGTTTTACCTGATGGAATTTTCCCTCGTGGATAGTAAGTCGGATCTCAGATTCCCAATTCTTACCGGCTTCTGCAGATTCTGTACCGGACTCCCAGGTAGAAAGGATCTCCAGCCTTGCCGGTCGTGTGAGATCTTTTTCCCCGATATCCACGCCTTCTGCCAGCTTCACGACATCTTCTTCTGTCACTTTCCCAGATACTTTTGCATAGTAGGTCTTATCCACATGCTTTTTCGGAGAAAGAAGCTCGTGTGCCAGAGGACCGTCATCTGTGATCAGAAGAAAGCCTTCTGTATCTTTATCCAGGCGTCCCACCGGAAAAAGACCCTTTCTTCTGTCTTTCTCTTCAATGTAGTCAAGAACCGTTTTATCTCTGAAGTCCTCCGTTGCGCTGACACAGCCTGCCGGCTTGTTAAAAAGATAGTATACATATTCCGGTGCAGCATGGATCTCCTGCCCGTTCATAACCACCTGATCTTCTTCTGTTACTTTCAGCTCCGGTTTCTTCACAGATTTCCCGTTAACCTGCACCTGACCCTTCTGTATGTATTTTTTTACCTCGCTTCTTGTACCTGCGCCGGCATCTGCCAGAAATTTATCCAGCCGGACTGGTTTTTCCATTAATCATTTACCTCCCATTCTGTTACATGGGCTGCCTTTGCATCTGCTTTGATGAAATCCGGGATCTCTCCGGTAAATGTCATATAAAGTCCGGAATCCCCGCCGGTGCTCTCCTGTCCTTCCAGAACCACTTCCATTGTGGCATCTGCATTCCAGATAGTCCATCCGTTTACCAGCTGTGATGGACGGATACATTTTTTCAGAGCTTCCAGCTGTTCCTTTTTATCGTAACGGACTTTATAACCGTTATCTGTTTCTTCAAGATCCGAAATGGGCTCAGTGTCGGAAAAAGCTTCATCATCTTCGCCGGCAGCTTCGGAGCTGAAGTAATAAACATCAATATACTCAACAGACAGCTCATCCATAGAAAGAGGATATCCTGTTTCTTCCAAAATTGCAAGTGTTCTCTTATATGACGGATACACCAGAACGGATGTGGACACATTCTCTCCTTCCTGCACAGCCGGTACATTCATTCCCCCTTCATCCATGTAGCCTTCTGACGGAATTCCCGTATAATCGAACATCAGCATTGCACATGGCTGGTCTTTTACTGTCTGACCGCCGTTTTCCAGAATGTCCTTTCTCAGTGCCTCTGCCAGTGCCTGACGCTTCTCTGCATTTTTTTCAAATAAAGAATGAATATCTCCGTCACAGAAAATACCGGTAACCTCTTTCAGATACTGTTTGTCCAGCTGGAAAAATGAATATCTGTCTTCTTTCCATGTCTGCTCATCATACAGGGCTTCCATAAGATTCTGTGCCTGTGCAGAGGATACAATATAGCCTCTGCATACACTGAATCCCTGTTTATTTATGTAGCGCACATACATGCGCCTTCCTGATTTTTTTCCTTTTTCATTCTGAAGCCTGATATCCTTCAGACTGTTATATAATGCTTTACTTTTCATCACCGGCTGATCCAGCAGACCGGAACTATTGTCTGAGGTGGCAGTATACCGGATCTTATAGATTCCGTTTTCTTTTTTTTCCACATTGCAAAGCTGCTCTGTATATGAAAGATTGCTTACATTTATCACAACTCCCTGAAGATTGTCATAAGCCGGAAAATAACTGTCATATCCCAGAAGATCCATTTTCATGGTCAGCGCACAGATTGCCACAACACCTCCAAGGATCATAAGCTGCACTTTTCTGCGGAAAAATCTGCGAAAATCCATTTCATAGATCACTTCCAGAATTCCATGGACCAGGATCGTTCCCAGTATCATTCCGAAGATCCACCATGCTGTTTTGGATGAATCTTCCGGAATCATATAAAAGATCAGACCGATCCCCAGTCCGGATGGTATTGTGAGCAGGGCACTTAAGACCGGCTCCATCCAGGTATATACCAGAGCTTTTCCGGTATTCTCTGACCTTCGTCTGCAAAATGCCATCCAGGAAAGTGCTGCCATGATAAACAGCGTGAGGATCAGTATCAGCAACTGCTTTCCAAAGCTTCCGCTGCTGTATCTATCTATAAAGCTTACGATCACCATAAGAGGAGATCCCAGATTCCGCACTGCTGCCAGAATTCCGTAACTGCCCTCGTACCAGGTATCAAAAAATAAATGTCCGCTTAACTGCAGCATCACTGCCAGAACGATACTGTAGGTAAACAGCCCTACCCATGCAAGTGCTCCCATCAACATGGTACCGGTGCAGGCGATCACCAGCACTGTGGAAAAATACACCAGAAGATACATCAGGAGATGGAGCACCAGCAGGATCAGTGCCTTTTTCATAATGGAAAGGCTGTAATATCCTCTGGCTGCCCCGATGCATACCGCAGCAAATTCCATGATCACATATGGCACCAGATAATAAAGAACAGCCAACAATACTCTGTGCAGAAACAGTGCACTTCGCTTTACCGGAAGGCTGTGATAGAAATCCACTTTTCTCGGGGAATACAGATACCAGAAGCCGCTTACTGCTGCCAAAAATGCGGTTACCGCAGCCACAGCTGCTCCCATTGTGAGAAAGTCACTGCTCCACAGGCTGGAATACAGATAGGAAAGCTGACTCTGAGTATAACTGCGCTCATTCCATTTTCCCATCAGAATAAGTTCCGCTACCGGAAATGCAAGGAGAAATGCGATCATGGCAAATGCCGGGATCCATCTTTGTCCTTTAGAAGAGGATTTCATATACTCACTGGAATAAATTTTTGACTTCATAGCCTGCCACCTCCGTTTCGCTGATAAATATTTCTTCCAGAGTCAGTGGGAGCACTTCGCAGAAAAGAGGATTTTTTGCCTGTATCTTCTCCATGATCTCTCTTCTTGTTCCCCTTGCAGTAATAAGCAACAGGGAGCCCTGATGCTCTGTTTTCAAAACCTCCAGCTCTTTCTTTAATTCTTCTTCTTTCTTTTTGTCAGTAAGTACACACTGGATCTTATGGATGTGGAATTTCATATCCTCCAGATCTCTGGAAAGGAGAATTCCTCCCTGATGAAGAAGCCCGATGTGATCGCAGATATCTTCCAGCTCACGGAGATTATGGGAAGCGATCACCGGCGTAAATTCACGACTCATGATCTCCGATGCAAAAATACTTTTTACTGCCTGGCGCATTACCGGGTCCAGGCCATCAAAGGTTTCATCACAAAACAGATATTTCGTTCCTGTACTGATTCCCAGGATCACCAGAAGCTGTTTCTTCATTCCCTTGGAAAAAGTGCTGATTTTTCGTTTTCCATCCAGATGAAACTGCTTCATCATTGTCTCAAAACGCGCCTGCTGAAATCCCGGATAAATACAACGGTAAAATTCTGCCATGTCCAGAGCATTGTAATTTGCCGGAATATATGCATCGTCCGGGATGTAGAAAAAATGCTCTTTGATCCTTTCATTTTCAAAAACCGGTTCTTCATCCATCAGCACCTCTCCTCTGTCCTGACGGATGATCCCGGCCATGATACGGAGCAGAGTACTTTTTCCCGCACCGTTGGAGCCAATCAGTCCAAAAACCTCCCGTTCCCCGATATCCATGGTGACCTTATTTACTGCCTGTATCTTACCAAAAGCTTTGCTGCAGTTTTTTATCTCAATCATTGTTTCCCTCCTTATAGCATAAGCGGATCACACCGATCATTTCTTCCTCCCCTACTCCCAGAGCCATTCCCTTTTCTGTGATCTTTTTCAGCTCACTTAAGGTTTCTTCCATACCGATCTGCCTGATCCTGCCGCTGTCTGTGACAAAACTGCCTTTTCCCTTCACCGGACAGATCAGCCCCTGCTGCTCCAGTTCCATATATGCCCGCTGGATGGTATTGGGATTGATGGATAATTCCACGGCCAGCTGCCGCACAGACGGCATCTTGGAAGATGGCTCCACAGCTCCTGACAGGATCAGCATCCGGAATTTCTCTACGATCTGCTCGTAAATGGGACGTCTGTCCTGATAGTCCAAGAATAACATACGACGCTCCTTTCTCTGTAATCTGTGTATTAAGTGTATTAATTCTTTTAATACACTTATGATAGCACACGATACAAAGGTACGCAAGAAATGGTCTCTTAAATAAATATAAAATCTATATAAATTTACCGGCAGCAAAAGATTCCGGCATATTTTTATAAAAAAAATCTGTAATGGCATCCTTATACTATGATTCCACTACAGATTCTCTGTAAAGCAAATATTCATCTATCACTCTGCCTGATCCAGTAGCAGGCAGATATTCGTGATCCACATTGGATCAAACAGCCCGGTAGCCACGTTTTTCTCCCCGGCGTGCAAAATACTGATATCCTCCAATCATCGTTGCCGCAAAAACACCATAGATCATCAGAAGGCTTCCTGCTCCGGCTTTTTCCACCAGAGTCTGGGCATATTCACTGAAAATAAGTATCCAGGTATTGGCTCCGATGTGCATCAGCACACTGGTCCACTTATTACCGCCCATCTCCAGAAACCACGCAAAAATCCCTCCCAGAACAAACGCATACACAGCCTGCAGGACATTTCCGTGATAAATTCCGAAAAACGCCGCAGAGATCACAGCGGAAAACAGTACAGAAAAGTGATCCCGAAGTCGCAGATAGATCAGCCAGCGAAAGATCATTTCTTCTGCAACAGGCGCTATGATCCCCATCCAGAAGATCATCATAAATAAACTCTTTCCTGAAGTAATCTTCGTCATCGTCTCTCCATAGCTGGATGAGATCCAGTTCTGCAGGATCGCCACCAGCACATTGGCATACTGGGCAAATCCGGCTCCAGCAGCAAGAAGAAGCAGCATTTCAGGAATAGATAGCCTTTGTTCCTCAACGGAAGTCAAACCGCCGATCAGCCTTCCTATACGATCCTTCCGATAAAAATATACTGCCGGAAACATAACCAGCACTCCGGTAAGTCCGGTGATCACCAGCGTATAACTATAGTACCTTTCCTGTGCGTTGCCGACATGCCCTGCCAGCCAGAGAAGCACGGCGCTTCCGAGGATCTGTCCGATAAGATAATGGATTCCTGCCGGATAAAGCTCCCTCCACACTATTTGAAAAATATTCTGTCTGTGCAGAGGGGTCAGACGAAAAAATTCAGAAGTTCATCTGCGGAAGCTACGATCTGAAGAGGCTGTGCCTTTTCCAGTTCTTCTCTGCTTCCATATCCGTAAGATACAGCCACACACTGGATCCCGCATCGTCTGGCTCCGAGAATGTCATGTTCTCTGTCACCCACCATGATCACCTGGTCACGGTGGTCAGAAAGGCTCATTCTTTCCAGAGCTTCCTCGATCACCTGAGATTTGGTTACTTTCGGTCCATTGAGGTCCGTCCCGGCGATCACCTCAAAATATCGACTCAGATTAAAATGGTCCATGATCTGTGTTACGTAAAAGGTCGGTTTCGCAGACGCCACAGCCAGTCTGTAGCCACGACGTTTCAGTTCTGCCAGAGTGTTTTCTACGCCGGGATAAACGGTGTTCTCATACATTCCTTTTTCTGAATACCGTTCTCTGTAATATTCAATTCCCTTCTGTGCTGTCTCTTTATCAAATCCCGCATATTTCATAAACTGTTCCAGAAGTGGCGGACCCACAAAAACCTTCAATGGCTCCAGCTCCGGTGCCGAAACTCCAAGCTTCTCCAGTGCATACTGTACAGATTTCGTAATCCCCTCTCCGGATTCTGTCAGTGTTCCATCCAGATCAAAAAAGATTGCCTTATACATAAATTCCTCCTGTTGTATAAAATAATCAGTAAGTATGCCTATTGTATCACTGTTTTTCTGGTAAGTCCATGGTTTCATAGTACAGCTTCCCGGATTTCACAAAACCCATGAGTTCTGCTTTCCAGGGATTTCTGCTTTTTTTCGGTAATTCCGCCAGAAGCTTTTTTCCCTGCCAGTAAAAATCACATTCTTTTCCATTGATCCGAAATGAAAGGATCTGGAACGGAATATCCGGACTGATCTCTATCCGGATCCTGTTACCGTCTGTTTTCATTCGGATCACCGGTTTTTGCTCTTTTTCTTTTTTCCTATCCGACGTTCCTGTTGGTTCTATCCGATAGTAAGATAATGCCGGATTTTGCTTCTTCTCCCTCTTTGATGCATCTACTGCTGACTTTCGAACTGGTTTTTGAGTCAACGTTACAGATGGACTTGCTACCACTGTCTGTATGGGGATCGGTTGTTCAGTCAGTATTGGCAGTTTTGTTGGTATCGGCGTTTCCTTCAGTTTTTCCGCAGGTATATCAGCTATCTCTACTTCTTCCGGAATAGTTATCCCCGGATTTTCATCTTGTCTGATATCCGGTTTCTGAACTTCATAGCCTTCTCCCCCGACCCCCGGATCTTCTGCCGCAGTATTTCCATTTTCCATAAAGCTTTCTTCCTGAGAACGTACCTCATCTGTCTGAAAATCTAAATTCCATTGTGCAGACTCCTCCTGATCATTCTCCGATTCTGCCCAGGCAGCGGAATACTCCTCCGTATTTCCTTCTTCTCTGTTCCAATTACTATCATCACTTCCTTCTCCTGCATAGCTTTCTTCCCAGTCTTCCGGCAGCTGTCCGGTTCCTTCTCCCACATTCATATCAAATCCGCCGGTATCAAAACTATCCATTCCTGACACATCAAATCCATAGACAGCAATGGAAGGGATCATCCAGCTGCATAAGACCAGCAGAAACAAAACAATAAAACAGGTTTTCCTACTAGGAATTTTCATTTCTTTTGGTTTTTTCTGATCACTTTCTCTTCTTTTTCTCATTGATCTCCTCCCAAAGCTGCAGATTTCTGCTTTCACTGTCATCCAGTAATTCCGCTTTTTCTTTCTCTTTATAATCTTCCCACAGCTTTCTGCTGGCCTCTTTCTGACCGGTCCGAATAAGAAACATCCCATATTCCCCGTAGGCCACAGGATATTCTGCATCATACAGAAGAAGATTTTCATAATATAAAGCCGCTTTTTCCGGTTCACACAAAAGCTCCGCATTCCATGCCAGCAATAGCTCAATACGACGCTGCTGTTCTTTTTCCCCATAATTTCTACTTAACCTCTGGAGTCTCTTTTCCGCTGCCATACAGCACTTTTCCCGATCTTTTGAGTCTTCCGGATACTGTCTGGCTTCGTAATACAAATCTGTTACTTCTGAGATCGCCACAGAAAATTCTTCCGTTTTCAGCAATCCTGCTATCAAGATCAGTGTTCCTATCAGAATCCCTGCAGCTGCCGCTTCCAGAAATCGTTTTCTCCAGGTGATCATCCGATATCTGTTTTCCAGCTTTTGGATTTTCTTCTGAACCACTGACATATCCGAATATCTGTATTTTTCCTGTTTTCTGGTACATCGGAACAGAAGCCAGAAAAAATCCGGATATAAAATCCACTGCCATTTCTTTTTTCCGCAAAGCTTTTCCAGGGTCTTCCCCAGAGCATAAATATCACTTCCCGGTCTTAAGTAGCCCTGATACTGCTCCGGCGACGCATAGCCTTTCGTTCCTTCACAGATCTGTTTTCTTTTTCCATGATCGAACATGGCACTTCCAAGATCTATCAGATACAGATGCCCGGTTTCAGAAAACATAAGATTATCCGGTTTCAGGTCCCCGTAACAGACCGGTGGCTTCCGACTGTGAAGATATTCCAATACTCTGGCAATCTCCTTTCCCAGAGCAAGGATTTCCCGTAAAGAAAACCGTTTTCCTGAACGGAGAAGTTCTCCCAGCGACTGACCCTTGATATATTCCATGATCAGATAACAGTACTCCCCTGTTTCCACATAATCGATAATCTTCGGTATTGCAGGATATTCCAGATGCTGCATGAGTCTGGCTTCTTTTTTCTTTGCGATCGGTATCTCTTTCACTGCACGGCAGATACCAAGCTCCATATCTTTTGCCAGATAAAGGCTTCCACCTCCGCCATGTCCAATTTGTTCTACAATACAATAACGTTCTTTCAGAACATTTCCGATCAGACAGATCACCTTCCTCTCATTTCTGTCAGACAATATTTATAATTACGTTTCTTATTGATTTGGGATAATCCGGTGAATTCCGGTTTGAAAAAAATCAGATAACTTATAGTCAGGCAGAAATTCGTGATCTGCCTTCGTTTAGGATAAGTCCTATTATAGCACGTCCTGTTCTTTTTGCAAAGAACTTTCTATATAAAAAAGTCCGCCGAATATAGCAGACAAAAATGTCTCTTTATCCGGCGGTCTGTCATTATTCATAGTGTTTGTATCTGCAAAGCTATACCTTACATACGATCCGGTGCAGAGAATCCAAGAAGATCGATGCTTGTCTCAAGCACTCTTCTTGTAAGCTGGAGCAGCTGAAGGAAAGATTCCTTCTGTGCCTGATCCTCTTCGCTTAAGATCTTGGTCTCATGGTAAAAGCTGTTAAATGCATTGGATACCTCATAGATATATGCACAGATCTTATGTGGTGCTTTTTCTTCAAAAGCGTTCTCAACCATTGCCGCAAAGCCGGAAAGCTGAAGCATCAGGTTCTTCTCACTGGCATTGACTGCCGGAAGGATCTTACCTGTACTTAAATCTCCTCCCTCCTGTACATAACGGTTCAGGATTGACTTAATACGAACGATAGTATAAAGGATATACGGACCTGTATTTCCCTCAAAGGATGTAAAGCGGTCAACATCAAAGATGTAATCCTTGGTCGCCTGGTTGGAAAGATCTCCGTATTTGATTGCGGAAAGTCCTACGATCTTGGCAGTATCCTTTGCATCTTTATCTTTTACACTGCGATTCTCCACGATCTTACGATACATTTCCTCATCAATATCTGCGATCAGGTTCTCCAGACGCATAACACCGCCTTCTCTTGTCTTAAACGGTTTACCGTCTTTTCCATTCATGGTACCGAAACCAAGGAAGGAAAGCTTGGTTTCCGGATTTACAAGACCGGTTTTTCTTGCGCAGCGGAATACCTGGATAAAATGCAGCTCCTGACGCTTGTCAACAACATAAAGGATCTCATCCGGCTGAAAGAGTTTCATACGCTCTACGATAGTAGCAAGGTCTGTGGTCGTATAGAGAGAAGCTCCGTCTGATTTCAGAAGCATACATGGAGGGATCTCCTTGGTATCACTCTCTTCTTTTACATCTACAACAAGAGCACCCTGGTCCTCATAGGCAAATCCTCGCTTCTTCATATCCTCTACCATATCCGGGATGTACGGCTGTGCATCGGATTCTTTTTTCCAGAGGTCAAAGTCTACGTTCAGGTTCGCGTAGTTTCTCTTCAGATCAGTTACAGATACATTCATGATGTGGTTCCAGAGCGCCATGTATCCGGGTTTACCCTGCTGAAGAAGGTGGGTTGCCTCCAGTGCCTCATTACGGTAAGCCTCATCCTCTTTGGACTTCCCACTGGCACATGGATAGATCTCTTCCAGCTCGCTGATAGTAAACGGTGCCTCTGCCGGATATTCACCGGTAAAGCTGTCATCAAAATATACCAGCTCCGGTTTCCGGTGTTTCAGCTCGGTGATGATCAGTCCCATCTGAAGGCCCCAGTCTCCAAGATGTACATCACCGATCACCTTATGTCCTACAAAACGTCCGATACGCTTGATGCTCTCACCGATGATCGCAGAACGGAGATGTCCTACGTGAAGCGGCTTGGCAACGTTTGGTCCGCCATAGTCGATAATGATCGTCTTCGGATTCTTGGCAGTCTCAACAGAAAGCTTCTCATCCTCTGCCATCTTATTCATGTATTCTGCAACAAATTCCGTTTTCACATCCAGGTTGATAAATCCAGGCTTTACAACTTCTGCTCTGGAAAAGATCCGGCTGTCTGACAGCTGTGCTACCACATCATCAGCGATCATAAACGGTGCCTTGTGATATGCTTTGACTCCTGCCATAGCACCGTTACACTGATACTCACATAAGTCCGGTCTGTTGGAAACAGTAACTTTTCCGTAGGACGGATCATAACCTGCTTTTTCAAATGCTGCGGAAAGTTCTTCCGCCATCTGTTCCATAATCTTCTTCATGTTTCAAACTCCTCATATCTTTGTTTCTGTATTTTATGCTTATAACGTCACTTTTCTTGAACATGCGACTGCAAGGGCACCATAACCGATATGGCAGGCAACACTTAAGGAAAGGGGATCCATATGTATCTCCATTCCCGGAAATACCTCCTGGATCTCTTTTTTAAATTCTTCTGCTTCTTCCAGATTTCCTGTATAAGCAGCCTGAAGACACATCTCACCGTCAGATGCGTATTCCTTAAAACGTGTTTCCCAATCATTCTTCATTGCCTTCAGCATGGCACGTTTGGCCTGCTTCTTGCCACGGACCTTGGCGTAGGCATCCAGCTTCTCTCCCTGGATCTGAAGTACAGGCTTCAGGTTCAGAACCGTTCCGATGGCTGCTGCTGCCGGTGTGATCCTGCCACCTTTTTTCAGATATTTCAGGGTGTCAAGTGTGATATAAATACTGGAATCGAGTTTCTGATCTGTAAGGATCTTCTTGATCTCTGCAGCACTTTTTCCTGCCTCGGCAAGCATCTTAGCATCCATTACAGACTGTCTCTGTGTTACGGAAATCCGCTGATTGTCCACTACCTGAACACGACCATTATAATCAATAGCAAGTCCCATTGCAGTAGAACAGGATGCACTCAGTCCGCTTGACATCGGAATATGAACGATTTCCTCATAATCTCTCAGAAGCTTGTCCCACAGATCACAGAGATCAGCCGGACTTGGCTGAGATGTGGAGATCGGTTCATCCTTCTTAAGCTTCTCATAAAACTCTTCCTGTGTGAGAGTTACACCTTCAAGATACATTTTTTCATTAATATAAAACGGCATCGGTATCACATAAACGCCAAGCTCTTCGGCCTGGGCCTGTGTGATACCGCTGTTGCTGTCTGTTACAATGGCAATTTTGCCCATTCTTTTCTCTCCTCCTGGTCTGTTATCTCACAGTTCAAAGAATTAATGCATCAGCCCCTGATGAACTAATTCTTTGAACTGCTGTAGAAAGCCATGATGTTAGTGTATCATATTTTTTTCTATATCACAATTGGAAATTTTCTGTGACCTTCGCTCACAAAAAACACCTCGCGGAATATTACCAGTGAACAGTAACCGCAAACAGTAACTAAAAAAAACAGCTGCCATACAAATATTTATGCACAGCAGCTGTCACACTATTTATCAAAAATATCCTTATCTATTTATGATCTGTGTTTTATTTCATTTCTCTTACGATCTTTCGAACCGGAAGAACAAATGTCGGAGATACGGACAACTCATCCAGTCCCATCTCTACAAATCTCTCAGTAAGTGTAGTGTCCGCACCAAGCTCACCACAGATTCCGGCCCAGATACCTTCTTTGTGTGCATTATCCACAACCATCTGGATCATACGGAGAACTGCCTCATGATGGGAATCATAAATGTTGTCAAGCTTTGCATTCTGACGGTCAATAGCCAGTGTATACTGGGTCAGATCATTGGTTCCGATACTGAAGAAATCAACCTCTTTTGCAAGAAGATCACTGATCATAACAGCTGCCGGAGTCTCGATCATGATACCCTGCTCCACGTCATCACGGAACGGGATCCCCTGTTCCTTAAGCTCTGCTTTTACTTCTGCTACAATAGCCTTGATCTGCTTCACCTCTGTTACAGAGATGATCATCGGATACATGATGGAAATATTTCCGAACATGCTTGCACGGAAAAGCGCTCTCAGCTGTGTCTTAAATACTTCCGGACGGTCCAGACAGATACGGATCGCACGATATCCCATTGCAGGGTTTTCCTCATGCGCCATATTGAAATAATCGATCTGCTTGTCCGCTCCGATATCCAGGGTACGAATGATAACTTTTTTGCCGGCCATATTCTGAGCTACGGTCTTGTAAACCTGGAACTGCTCTTCCTCTGTAGGATAGTCTTCTTTTTCCAGGTATACGAACTCACTTCGGAAAAGTCCGATGCCTTCCGCATCATTGGCAAGTACATTCGCAACATCACCTGTACTTCCGATGTTGGCATAAAGGTGGAGCTTACGACCGCTCTTGGTAACAGTTTCTTTACCTTTCAGTTCTTTGAGCATTGCACGCTGTGCAAGTTCATCGGCACGCATATCCTCATATTTTTTAAGGGTCTCTGCATCCGGCTCAACGATCAGATTTCCGCTCTTTCCGTCTACGACTGCCATTTTACCGTCCATGGACTCATCGTATTCAATATTGATCAGCGCCGGAATATTCATGGTTCTCGCAAGAATCGCAGTATGTGAGTTAGAAGAACCTTTTCTTGTGACAAAAGCAAGAACCTTGCTCTTATCCATCTGTACAGTCTCACTTGGTGCAAGATCCTCTGCAACTACGATCACCGGCTCGGATGCTTCAAGCTCTCCATCTCCATGGCCGGAAAGCACACGTACCAGACGGTCTGAGATATCCTTTACATCAGCTGCTCTTGCTTTCATATAATCGTCGTCCATCTGTGCGAACATTGATGAGAAGTTATCACCAGTTGTTGCAACCGCATATTCTGCATTTACAGACTCTGTACGGATAATGTTGTGGATGGAATCCAGATAGTCATCATCATCCAGCATCATCTGATGAACCTCAAAGATTGCCGCTCCGGACTCTCCAACTTCCTGAAGAGCCTTGTCATAAAGCTTCTGAAGCTGTGCCACAGCCTGCTCTCTGGCTGCCTCCACACGCTTTACCTCTTCTTCCGGATCCTCCACGTGAACACGTTTAACACTAGCGTCAACTTTCTGGAGGATTGAGATCTTACCGATCGCAATACCGGAAAATACAGATTTACCTTCCAAAACCTTCATGAAATTATCTCCTTCTGTTTTTATATTTGCCCACTTATGACGTATTATATCACACTATCCAAAGATTCTGCCACGATTTTTTTATGATCTCTAAAAAACCTGTAAAAACTCTATTTATACTTTCTTTTTTTGTCATATATACAGCAAAAGTGACAAAATAAAGACCGCAGAGCTTCATAAAACCTGAACAATACTTTCAGATATAAAAATAAGCATCTGCCGCCGGAATCCTTCCGGCAATTGCAGATGCTATATGTATGTATATCTTTTTATTCACTGCGAAGGGCATCGATCGGATTAAGATTAGCTGCCTTTACAGATGGGAGAAGTCCGAAGATCAGACCGATCAGCATGGAAAATACCACAGAGCCGATGATAGCCGGAACGCTGATGGCTGTTGGTGCTCCTGACACCTGAGACACCATTTTTGACAAGATGATCCCAAGGACCACACCAATGATTCCTCCGATACTGGTCAGCACCGAAGCTTCCGTCAGAAACTGTCCCAAGATCACTTTTTTTCTTGCTCCGATAGCTTTTTTCAGTCCGATCTCGCTGGTACGTTCTGTGACAGATACAAGCATGATATTCATAACACCGATACCACCAACAAGCAGGGAGATACTTGCAATCCAGATCAGCTGCTGATTGGTACTTTCGCTGAGCTTCTGGAGATTCTTGACCTTCTCCATAATGTCTTCCGCTTTATATTTAAAGTTCGATTTGTTTTTTTCATTCTGGATCCCTGTATTCAGAATATCCTCTGCTGCTTTTCCTACAGAACTCATATTATCTGTGCTGTCTGCACGGACTGTCACATTTTGCGGCTGATCAAATTTAAATGCAACAGGCCAGGTAGTATCCGGGATCATCACGCTTCCCATGATCGTCTGCGAATATTCCTCATACTCAGAAATCGTATTGATCTTCGGCATGCTGTCCTCACTCTGAGTAATCACACCTACAATGATATACGGTTCTGATCCCACCTCAATGGTTTTCCCTACCGGGCTCTCACTTCCGAAAATATTCTGTGCAGCATTGGAATCCACAAGAGCAACCTTTCGGTAGCTGTCATAATCTTTTTGTACAAATCCCCGCCCGGACTGGACCAGGTATCCCCTCGTTTTCAGATAATTGCTGTCGATCCCGTACACGGTTCCGCCCTGAAAGCTTGTGTTTTTATAATAAACACTGGCAGACTGGCTGCTGTAATAAAATGTAGAACTGATCACATGATCCAAGTCTCCGATCGCCGTTTTCTGGGAATCAGAAATAACCGGCGGTTTGGCCGAGCTTCCGTAAGAACCATAATCCATATCGTATGTACTGTCTCCGTCATAGAGCATAACCTGTACGGTATTGTTTCCGGACCCGATCAGATCTTCCTTGATCTGCTCACTGGTACCTTTGATCGTAGATACAATTGCAATAATAGATGCAATACCAATAATAATACCCAGCATGGTCAGAAAGGATCTCATCTTATGTGACCATATTCCCTGAAAAGCCAGGCGTATATTTTCAAACATGAAATTTCTCCTTCCTGTTATTTATTCATTGTACATATCATCCAAAGTCACTTCTTTTGTCTTGGCTCCCTCCTTCACGGCATCACCATATGGGAAAGCAAGAAGATCATCGGATTTCAGACCTGAAGTTACAACTGCATAATATCCGCTGTTCACAATGCTTCCCACTGTGATCTGCTGCTTTTTCAGTGTTCCCTTCACGTCTTTGTATACATAGCTGGTTCCATTTTCCGTACGGATAAATGCCTTCATCACAACCATACTGCCTTCGGCAAGTTTATTTGACTTCAGAGATACCGTCACATAATCCTGGTCGGTAAACTGCAATGAACGATCTGTGATCTCTGCATTAAAGGTGTAATACGATACATTGGGATTAGAATCTCCACCATAATAAGCATTTGAAGAATCCACCGGGTAATCGGATACATTCAGTACCTTCGCCTCAAAGCTGCCGGAATTATAACTGGTACACTGAAGAAGTGTTCCCTCCTTCATCTGATCCAGCATCAGTTCGCTGACCGTTCCGGTAACATAAAAACCATCTTTGCTTTTTACTTTCAGAAAAGCATCTCCATTATAAGAACCTGTGACTTCATCTCCGATGTAAGCAACCGTTCCATCCAGTTTGCTTGTTATCAGCTTGTTTTTTATTTTGTTCTCCAGCTTAGTGATTTTCAGATTATTTTCCTCAATATCCAGTTTCAAACTTGCGATCTTGTTTTTCTGGATCTTGATCGCATCCTCTCTTGACATGGTTGTGCCATCAGTACCGTCATCTCCATCACCGCTGTCATCCGGTATCTCATCATCATTTTTGTCATATTTGGAAGCCTCGTCCAGTGTAAATTCTGTTTCCGCATACATATATACCGGATTTTCAAGAAGACTTCCATCGATCAGATAATATCCTGTACAGGAAAGTGTTCTGTCCTGAAAATCAGCAATGGTATCATTCTCATGAAACTCCAGCTGGAACCAGCTGCCGCCTTTCTGGACCACTTTGGTTCCATCCTCACTGTATCCCGCCATTCTGTTAAAGAAGGATCCCATCACCGTAACTTTGCCTTTGGCACTGCTTACAAGAAAAACATAGGGATCTTCTTCCGTACCGGTTCCTGTAAACGGCTGAGAAGTATAATCCAGCTTCTGATAAAATTCCGGTTCACCATCTGTGATCCCCGGAATTTCCGGTTCTGTTATATTGGGATCAGGAAGCTCATTGGGTCCCAGTGTGGGAGTCGGTGTCGGAGATACCGTTGGGGTGTCATCTTCTCCGGAACCCCAGTCCGTAGTCTCTCCGTCTGTAATATCATTGGCAGTAGGATCCTGGTAGGTCGGATCCATGATCAGATCCTCATCGGATGCAGTTGTATCCTCTTCCATATCCGCTGTGTCATCTCCGGTCATCTGCTCTGTTTCACTGTCCGTCGTTTCTCCGGACGGCATTTCTTCGGTAACTTCCTCTGCAGAATCTTCAAGATCTCCTTCTGTATCTGTAAAGGCACTGAGAAGTAATGGCCTGGAGGAAGCCGCTGCAAGATAACTGCCATCTGCAGTAGCCGCGGAACCGGTAGTTGACTGCATATCCTCGTCTCCGTCACTTCCAGAAGGTGTATCCGTATTTGTCATTTCTCCGTCACCTCCTGTATCACCACCTGTAAGATTCAGGTCCGTATCATCAGTACTGTCTGTACTGTCTTCGATGGGACCTCCATTCTGAAGACTTGTCAGACGGTTCTGTGCTTTGGTCAGATCCTGCTCCTGCTTCTGCTGTTTCAGCTTTGCAATATTCAGTTCCATCTCTACAAGTGTCATATCAAAGGAGATCAGATTATCGCCTTTTTTTACATCATCACCCTGGGATACATATATTTTCTCGATGATCATATCTTTATCCATATTTACATTCTGAGAAACATTCGTGGTGATGGTTCCATCCAGTGTTGTCTCCGAATACCAGTCCGTCTGAAGATTGCTGACGCTGGTTACCGGCACCTCTGTTACCTTGGATTCTTTCACATGCATAAGCCCTGTGTAGATTCCTCCGGCTACCAATGCCGCAACCAGTACACCAACGATCACTCTCTTCACCACTTTCATTCTATCACCTCTTTTCCTGCAGCTCACCGTCACGGATCATAACAACCCGTTTGGCATGTGCCGCGATCTCCGGGTCATGTGTGATCATCAGCACAGAAACTCCCTCATCGTTCAGCTTCTGAAACAGTTCCATAACCTGTGCTCCCGATTTCGTATCCAGTGCCCCGGTAGGCTCATCTGCAAGCAAAAGCTTGGGATTGTTTACGATCGCTCTTGCAATAGCCACTCTCTGCATCTGTCCTCCGGAAAGCTGGTTGGGCTTAAAATCCACCCTGTCGGCAAGGCCTACACGCTCCAGAGCTTTTCGTGCACGTTCCCGGCGCTCCTTTTTGGGAACCCTTGCATAATTCAGCGGCAGTTCCACATTTGTCAGCGCACTCTGCCTTGGAAGGAGATGAAAGCTCTGAAATACAAATCCGATCGTTTTCAGACGGATATCTGACATCTCATTCTCTGTACATTTGGCAATATCTTCTCCATTCAGGAGAAAAGTTCCCTTGGTAGGTTTGTCCAGGCATCCGATAATATTCATCAGTGTAGTCTTTCCGGAACCAGAAGGTCCCATGATCGCCACATATTCTCCCTCCTCCATGGAAAAATCTACATCTTTCAATACAGGTACCGTCATTTTCCCCTGTTGATAATCCTTATATATTCCTTTTAAATCCAAAATCATTCTGTCGGCGCTCCTTCCATCGGAACAAGGTCATCTCCCGAAGAAATATCGTCTGTCGCATCCATCATGTCACTGTCGATCGCTCCATCTTCGATCATTTCAGGCTCTGAGCCATCACTTTCCGTGTACGCAGAATCATCAATACTTTCATCATCCTCGGAATCATCCCACATCGCCGCTGTAGTCTGATCTGCAGTACCTTCTGTGACAGACATACCTTCTTTCAGCTCATCTGTCGGAAATGCGATCTTATCTTTTTCAGAAAGTCCGTCTGCGATCTCATATTCCCCAAGATCTTCATCATACTGTCCTAATATGACATCTCTCTTCTCCAGCTTGTTCTGACCGTTTGCGATCCAGACATATGGGCTGTCTGTATCCGCATCCACGATAAAATAATCGTTCAGCCAGATACCGGACTTCTTCTCATCCTGTCCTTCGTCCGGTTCAATATACACATGCTGCCCCAGCATCAGACCCTCAGATGAATCCAGATTCACATAAAACGGATAGGTACTGGATGATGTCTGATCATCACTGGCACTGGACATTCCGAACATTGCCATATCCGAACTGCTGTTGCTGGTAGAATTATCCATGTCAACAGAGCCCATGGTGCCCTTCCAGGTTTTTGAAGAATCCACTCTGGAACGGATGATCACAGGTGTCCCCTCTATGATCGAATCACGGTTTATTTCATTTACCGTTCCCTTTACACGATAAGCGCCTGTGCTCAGGATCGTGATAAATGCATTGCCGGAACTGTCTCCGGAACTGGAATCTGTGGAATCCGTCGTGCCTTCTGTCAGCGTATCCTCCACGCCCTCAGAATCATCACCGCCCATCTTGGAGGTATCGATCTTCTGGATCACTCCATCGATCTCACTGCGCACCTCGGTATTCTGCGTTGCCTGGGAAAGCTTATCGATTTCTGCCTGTTTGCTTTTCTGATCATATTCATTCTTCTTGAGATTCATTTTCTGTGTTTCGATCTCTATTGTATAGGAAAGCTGATTATCCGCTGTAGCTTTCTTTTTCTCAGCTTCCAGTGTGGTGATCTGATCAGATATACTTAACTGTTCGTTTTTCAGGCGGTCCAAGGCCAGCTGTGCTTCCTGAAGACTTTGCTGGATACTTCCAAGATCATACTGAAAAAGAAGCTGCCCTTTCTTGACTTCCTGACCGGTCTTTACCTGAACTTCTTTTACCTTTCGGCCGCTTTCGATCTTTACCTGAACCGTTTCCTGCGGTTCCACAACACCTGCATATCGGTTTTCCACTCCGGAATCCATTTCCGAAAGCTTGCTTATCTTTGTTACATATACAATATCGCTGCCTCCTGCGGACCCTGCATGATGTGTATAATAATACCATCCACCGGCTCCGATACCGGCTGCAAGTACAAGGACTCCAAGTGCGATCAAAATACGTTTTTTCATATCTGTCCCCTTTTCTCAGCATCGTACTAAAACTATCTGTTGCTTCAAACATCATAGCAGATTCACTCTAAAAAGAAAAGTCCCTGAAGAAAACGATGCAGATTTCACAGATTTTTCATAAAAAAGTCTCCTTTTTCTCCATTTTTGCGATATTTTGACTTTCGGTACTTTATCTGCTAAAATGTTGTAATATAACTTTTTTGAAAGGAAAGAACAATATGAAGACAGTGAAACATCTGCTGGCTTTCTTGATGATCATTCTTCTCTCAGTTTTTTTATGTAGCTGCTCCCAGTCGGCCAAAGCTCATGCGGAGAAGGCGATCAAAAAAGATCTGGATCTTCTTAAAAATCTGGACTCTGAAACAACCATGCAGTACATATCCTATCAGGAACTGTTTCCGGATTCTGATGACAGCACAAAGCTTTCTGCTGACATAAAAGAAGTATTTTCTCTCTTCTTTCAGAATTTCGATTACAAAATCCTAGGTATATCCGTTGATAGCGACGAAAAAAATGCTTCTGCACAGCTTAAGCTCACTACTCTGGATGCTGAGGCTCTTGCCAGTGATTTTGTTTCTGCAAGCCTTCAGGAAGAAATACTGGAAACCGCCTCCGGTAAAGAAAATGATAACGGAAATTCCCTGGAGCAGCGTTATCTGCTCCTGTACAAGCTCCTCAAGAATAACACGTACAGTTCTGCAGAACGCACTACTTCCATCCAACTAAACAATCTTGGATCTTCTTCAGAACCTGACTGGGAGATTACGCACAGTTCCTCTCTCGAAAATGATCTGGTCGGTGGCCTTATCACCTATCTGTCCGATCCTGATCTTGTGCCGCCTGCCGAAACGCTTACCGTCTATCTGAAAACGCTTCAAGAAATGGATGTAAAGCAGATGGCTAATTATTTGGGGCTGGATTCCATTCTGAACACTTCAGATTCGGCAAAAAACGCCATTGCCTCTGCCCTTATGGAACAGTTTCACTCCTGTTTTAACTACAAAATATCAAGCACCTCTGTTTCCGGATATCTTGCTGAGGTGGACGCAGAGCTTACCACATTTGACAGTAATTCCATTCTTACACAGTACGAAAAAGAATTGAATACTTATCTGGCTTCTGCTGATGCAGTGATCGACGGCTCCCAGAAGCGTTACAACAAATCACATAAACTGCTTCTGGACAGTATCAGGAATAATCAGGCAACCATAACTGCCACTGCTACCTTCCATCTCACAAACGATGGTGCATCCTGGAAGCTTGAGAATGCAGGTACCGAACTGGGCAATGCCATCTTCGGAACTCTTACCGCTTCACCGGTTCCTGAAGATTCTACCGAAGATAACGAATAAAGAATAAAAGCTAGAAAACCCGTGAATATCTGCTTTCTCTGACAGGAAAGCGTGATCTTCACGGGTTTTTTATATTCTTCTTTTTTATATTCCGGATATGATCTTTATAAAAAGCAATGCAAGGACTATAAGAATAATAGGCCGTATGATCCGGCTTCCGTTTTTCATAACCATACCTGCACCGGTATAATGTCCTGCGATCGAGAACACTGACGCTGCAATTCCAAGCATGATCACAATCTTTCCGCTGAGCAGAAATACAACAAGAGCCGCTACATTGGAAGAGAGGTTGGTAACCTTCATGGTACCGGAAGCTTTTGCCACACTCATTTTTCCCAATCCTGTAAACAAAAGCAAGAGAAAAGTTCCTGTTCCTGGTCCATAAAAGCCATCATAGCATCCTACAGCAAGAGAGCATACGGCACAGAGCAGGATCTGTTTTTTTCTGGCGATCTCGCCACCCTTCTCATCCATATTTTTCTTGCGCAGCACATAAAAAGCAACCACCGGAAGAACCGGGATCAGCATATAACGCAGGAGCTTATCACTGGCTATAAGAGCAAGGTGAGCTCCTATGGAAGATCCCAGAAGCGCCATTGGAATACATGGAAGCACCAGGATCCAGTCCACAAATTTATTTTTACACAGACGGACAGTTGAGATCAATGTTCCTGTTGCTGATGACAGCTTGTTGGTGGCAACAGCATTATGTACAGGAACTCCGGCCAAAAGATAAGCAGGCAGGGAAATCAGTCCTCCCCCGCCTGCTACAGCATCTACAAATCCGGCAAGAAATACAAGTGGACAAACGATCAGAAATGTATAGATTGTCGGCTGCATGATTTTTTATTCTTCCTCTTCTTTCTGCGGCTCAAGGTCAAGTCCCAGCTCATGAAGCTGTGCCTCACTTACCTGGCTAGGAGACTGAGTCATCAGACAGGAGGCATCCTTAACCTTCGGGAATGCAATAACATCACGGATCGTATCTGCCTTTGCCATAAGCATAACAAGTCTATCAAGGCCATATGCAAGTCCTGCGTGTGGCGGAACTCCATATTTGAAGGCATCCAGAAGGAATCCGAACTGCTCATGTGCAGCTTCTTTTGTGAAGCCAAGTGCCTCAAACATTCTTTCCTGAATATCATCCTGATGGATACGCACGCTGCCGCCGCCGATCTCATTTCCGTTAAGAACGATGTCGTATGCTTTTGCACGAACCTTTCCCGGATCTGTGTCAAGAAGCGGAAGATCCTCCTCCATAAGCATGGTGAACGGATGGTGCATTGCTGTAAAACGGTTCTCCTCCTCGCTCCACTCAAGAAGCGGGAACTCTGTTACCCATACGAAACGATACTCATTTTTATCTAAAAGATCCATCTGTTTTGCAAGCTCAAGACGGAGTGCTCCCAGTACATCGTATACCAATTTTGTCTTATCTGCTGCAAAAAGAAGAAGATCTCCTGGCTTGCCGTCCATAGCTTTTACAAGAGCATCCATCTCTTCATCTGTCATAAACTTGGCGAAAGAAGACTTTCTGGTTCCGTCCTCTGCAATGGCAATGTATGCAAGACCTTTTGCACCATAACCTTTTACGAACTCAACAAGCTTATCGATCTTCTTTCTCGGCATTGCGCCCTGACCTTCTGCATTGATACCACGAACACTTCCGCCGTTCTCAAGCGCACCTGTGAACACACCAAATCCGCAGTCTTTTACGATATCACTGACATCATGAAGTTCCATACCGAAACGCATATCCGGCTTGTCGGAACCAAAACGATCCATAGCTTCCTGCCAGGTAATTCTCTGGATCGGGAGTTTTACATCGATATCCAGAACTTCTTTGAACAGGAATGCAAGATATCTCTCGTTAACATCGATAACATCGTCTACATCAACAAAGGAAAGCTCCATATCGATCTGTGTGAACTCCGGCTGACGGTCAGCACGAAGATCTTCATCACGGAAGCATCTTGCTATCTGGATATAACGATCAAATCCAGAGCACATCAGAAGCTGTTTGTACAGCTGCGGAGACTGTGGAAGGCCATAGAAGCTTCCCGGATGAACACGTGATGGTACCAGATAGTCTCTGGCTCCCTCAGGAGTACTCTTTCCAAGCATCGGTGTCTCAATCTCAAGAAATCCCTCTTCTGTAAAGAACTGTCTTGTAAGCTGGGCAACCTTGCTCTTCATCATGATATTTCTCTGAAGATCCGGTCTTCTTAAATCAAGATAACGATATTTAAGTCGGATCTCATCTTTTGTCTTGCTATTCTCCTCGATCGGGAATGGAGGAACATCTGCCTCAGCAAGAACACGGAGGGATTTTACACGAAGCTCGATCTCGCCAGTTGCAAGATTCTCGTTTACTGCTCCTCCACGTTTCTCTACGGTACCGGTTACAGCAATAACAAACTCACTACGCAGTTTACCTGCTTTTGTAAAGCCTTCCTCGTCAATGCTGCCATTCTCAAAAATCAGCTGCATGATCCCGGAACGGTCACGAAGATCCACAAATACAAGACCTCCTTTATTTCTGGCTTTTGCCACCCATCCCATTAATGTTACTTCTTTTCCGACCATCTCTGTGGTCACTTCTGCACATCGGCAAGTTCTGTGCAGTCCCTGCATGCTTTCAGCCATCTCTTTATCCTCCTCTGACTATTTTTTTCATAGTCATTTTAATTTACTCTGCTATCTCCGTTTTCAGACGGGCAGTTTCAGTCTCTGTTGAAAAATTCTACATACTCTGTATAACCATCTGCTGCCAGCTGGTCTTTCTGGAATTTTTTGTTCTTTTTCATGATAGAGATATTGATCTGTGTACCTGCACTTCTTTCCTCAGTTGCCTGTTTCAGGATGTTCAGAAGCTTGTCTGCCGGCATGTTCTTCTCGATCAGATATGCTTTCTTGCCATTCTTGGTTGGAATCTCATAGCCTCTCTCAAGAAGCAGCATAACGATTCTCTCAAATCCAATGGAGAAACCACAAGCACAGGTATTATTTCCTGTAAATTTACCGATCATCTCATCGTAACGTCCGCCTCCACCGACGCTTCCGCCGAACTCATCCATGGAAATCTCAAAGATCGGACCTGTGTAATAGGACATTCCACGTACCAGTGTAGGGTCAAAGGACATTTTGAAGTCTGCTGTTTTTACAGATTCTACAGTGTTGATGATCGTTTCAAGATCCTCTGCAATACCTGCTTCCAGAACATCAGAAAGTTTTTCTTTAATATAACGGACACCCTCAACATCGTTGGTGATCTCACGGAAAAGTCCAAGATAAGTGTCAATGCTCTCTTTCGCAAAGCCCTCTTTCTCAAGCTCCTCTGCAACTCCCTCGATGCCGATCTTATCCATCTTGTCAAGAATAATAAAGACAGTATCAAAGCTCTCTGCCGGGAATCCGCTGTACTGAGCCATTGCCTTCAGGATCCTTCTGTCATTGATACGGATCGTAAAGTTCTGGAAATCCAGTTTTCCAAGAAGTGTTGTAGTTGCAAGTACAAGCTCGATCTCAGCAAGATAGGTCGGCTCACCCAGGATATCGATATCACACTGCATAAACTGACGGAAACGACCTCTCTGCGGACGGTCAGCTCTCCATACATTTCCCATCTGAAGTGCCTTAAACGGAGCCGGAAGCTCGTTTGCATTATTGGAATAATATCTGGAAAGCGGTACGGTCAGGTCATAGCGAAGTCCGGAATCTGTCAGATCATTCTCTGCTTTTGCAGTATCCAGTTTCAGTTTCTCGCCTCTCTTCATGATCTTGAAGATCAGTTTTTCATTTTCACCGCCCTGCTTGCTGCAGAGATTCTCAATATGTTCTACACAGGGAGTTTCAATTGCGGAAAAACCAAAGGTTCCGTACGTCTCTCTGATCATATTCATCACATAGTTACGGATTGCCATTTCCTTCGGTAAAATGTCCTTCATTCCTGTAACCGGTTTCTTTTTTAATGCCATAGTTTCCTCCTTTATGAATCACCCTCTGAAATGCAAGAAACACCTGCATGTCAAAGTTTTTAATCTCATCGATCATCAGTCTTAAAACTTCATCATTTTCCAGAGCTTTCCGATATGGTCTGTCCATACTCAAAGCCGCATATACATCACATACTCTCAGGATCCTTGCACCCATAGGGATATCCTTTCCGCTTCTGTTGCTGGGATAACCGCTGCCGTCAAAATTCTCATGATGATAAAGAATACTTTCCAGAACATAATCGGAATATCCCTGGTCTTTCAGGATCTCATAACCTAATGTGGAGTGCATGCGAACATATTTCAGTTCTTCAATGACCATCGGATTCTGCTCTTGGCCATTAATGTATCCTTCCAGTTTCAGCTTGCCTATATCATGGAGCATTCCGGCAATAGCCAGCTGATAACATTCTTGCTCACCAAGACCAAGCTCCTTTGCCACATCATAGGCAAGGTTACTGACAACAACCCCATGTTTCAGCTCTGCGGAAAGATCCATTTCCAGGATCCGGTCCTGCGTAGTTTCACTTATCTTCTGTACGCTTTTCAAGGATCCGTCTCTCCTTTCCGTCTACAGCCATTTTGCAATGCCCTCGCGTTTTCTCTCGATCATTTCATCGATACGTGTGATATAATTGACAACATCCTTCACATTCTCCACACGCTCAATGCGCTGTCCGTGATCAAACACAAGCTTGGAGGAACCACCTGCACCCAGTGCGATGATCGGCTGCTTTTCCTCCATAATCAGTATATTGTAAATCCCTGCTTTGTCAACCTCAGAATACCCGACGTTCTCAAAATTCCCCTTCATATTCTTCTGTCTGTACAGATAATAAGGACCCATTCCCATCTCGTAGGCCGTTTTCATAGTCAGATCCATGATCTCCTGATTGTTTTCAAAGGTCATCTCCTGGTATTTATCACGGAAAATATTCAGTCTTGCCGCACGCTTCACAGCAAGAGAATGTACGGTCAGGCTGTCCGGCCCGAGAGCTTTTACCTCGTCCAGTGTATGCTGCACTTTTGTGATATCTTCGCCGGGAAGACCCACGATCAGATCCATATTGATATTGTCGAATCCGGCTTTTCTTGCCAGATGAAACGCATTCTTTGTCTGTTCTACTGTATGACGTCTGCCAATGATATCCAGGGTTTCCTGATTCATGGTCTGTGGATTTACAGAAATCCTGGTAACCGGAAACTCCCGGATCGCCTGAAGCTTTTCCAAGGTTATACTGTCCGGTCTTCCTGCCTCAACCGTAAATTCTTCCAGCTCCTCACAGGGAAAATATTCCGTAATCGCGCCAAGAAGTCTCCGAAGCTGATCCGGCTCCAGTGTGGTAGGTGTTCCCCCACCGATATAGACCGTATCCAGCTTCCGGTTTTTCATCATCCCGGAAACAGCCCGAATTTCCTTTACCAGCGCATCCAGATACGCCTCCACATATTTACGCCATCTCTCCAGCGGATAGGAACTGAATGAACAGTACAGACAGATACTCGGACAGAAAGGAATGCCAACATAAAGGCTGTAGCCGTTTTCATAATCAATATTTTTCAGGATATCCCGCTCACGATTTGCGATGGTAACTGCAAGAGCTGTTTTCTCCGGACTTACCAGATACTGATCTCTCATATATCTGGCGATCTCCGTATTTTTCATTCCGGACTCCAGCATTCCCATAGCCATTTTCACAGGACGGATGCCTGTAAGATTTCCCCAGGGAAGTGTCTTTCCTGTAGCTTTGGAAAGCATCTGATACAGGGCGTATTTGATCGCGTCTTTATTTTTTCTGCGGATATCATGGGCATCATTGCAAGAAATAAGGGCATCCGAAGCTTCTCCACTGGATTGCCCTTCTATCACAGCCCCATGAGCTGTTTTTTTCTCTATTCCGTTGTTGTAACTGATGGTATAACCTTCTTCATCACGTGAGACCCGGAAGCGGATATCATAATCCGCATCATCCTCTTCATAAAGAGAAACGATCTCATTTCCGGGATAAAACGCTTTGATCAGTTCATACACATCATGCTCAAAATCTCTGTTCTGAAACAAAATGCCAATCTTATACAAATGGATTATACCTCTTTTCATAACCAATGGTTGTGGATGCGTCATGCCCCGGAAATACTTCTGTATCCTCCGGCAAAGTATCCACAAGCTTGTGAAGGCTTCTTACGATCTCAGCAGAACTTCCGCCAGGAAAATCGGTTCTTCCCACAGATCCGCAAAACAATGTATCTCCGCTGAAAAGCACACCTTCGTCTTTGATATAATAGCAGCAGCTTCCTTTGGTATGTCCCGGTGTGTGGAACATCTGGATGGAAAATCCGGCCGCTTCGAAAATCTGCCCGTCATCCAGAAGAACATCCGGCTTAATTGAACAGGCACTTCCATAAACAGCAGTCATATTTATCGTGGGCTCTGCCAGCATCACTTCTTCCTGCATGCATGCATAAACCGGGATCTGATATTTTTCCTTCACTTCCTTTACAGCCATGATGTGATCAAAATGACCATGTGTCAGAAGGATCCCCACCGGTTTTCCCTGCATAAGAGATACTTTCTGAAAAACTTTTTCTGCATAGTCTCCCGGGTCTACGATCAGCAGTTCTCCGGTCTCTTTATTTTTCAGAAAATAGCAGTTGGTAAACACCTGGCCCAGCACACACTGCTGCATTTCAAGTTTACTCATAAAAATTCCTCCGTTTATCGGGTCAGCCCGTTGTTCGCTCTACATCAAGAACACTTTCAACCTGACGGATCTTTTCGATCAGAGAATTCAGTTCCTGTTTGCTGCATACATTAAAGGACATGGAAATCGTGGCGCGTTCCTGCTTGTTGGTACGGCTGTTAATGGAACGAAGATCGATCTTCCTCTCTGTAAAGATCTTGGAAATATCCACCAGAAGTCCGGTACGGTTATTTGCATAAACCTGGATCTCCGCTTCGTATTTCTCGGAATCCGCTCTGTCCGGCATCTGCCACTCTGCTTCAATGAGACGTTTCCGGTCAATCTCAGGCATGTTGAGCACATTCACACAGTCTGTACGATGAATGGTGATCCCTCTTCCTCTTGTTACAAAGCCTACGATCTCATCTCCCGGGATCGGACTACAGCATTTGGAAAAACGAACTGCCACATCATGAATGCCTTTTACTACAATGCCACTCTTACTCTTGGCAATGTGAAGCTTCTCCTGTGATTCGGAAGCTGCCTCCAGGACCTGTTCATCTGTAAGATTCTTCTTATGCTCCCTCTCATAGGCTTCTACCAGCTTGTTAAACACCTGACCTTCTTTCAGGCCGCCATGTCCGATCGCTGCCAATACAGAATCCCAGTCTCGGAAACCATATTTATGCATTACCGATTCCATATACTGTGGCTTGGTATATATGCCTGGTTTAAAGCCCTTGGTCTTGGCATACTGATTCAGCATGTCCTTACCCTTCAGGATATTATCTTCCTTCAGTTCTTTCTTAAACCACTGGTTGATCTTATTCTTAGCCTGTGTGCTCTTTACGATCTTCAGCCAGTCACGGCTGGGGCCCTGAGAATTCTGGGATGTTATGATCTCAATACGATCACCGTTTTTGATCTTATATTCAATAGGAACAAGTTTGCCATTGACCCTGGCACCTACCATCTTGTTTCCTACTGCACTGTGCACGCTGTATGCAAAATCAATAGGTGTAGAACCATTGGGAAGTGTTTTTACATCTCCCTGGGGAGTGAAACAGTAAACACTGTCCGCAAAAAGATCCAGATCATTTTTCAGAAGACTCATGAACTCCCGGTTATCGGACATGTCGCGCTGCCACTCCAGGATCTGGCGCAGCCAGTTCAGCTTCTCTTCCTCACTCTTTCCAGGTTTCTTACCATCGGAAGTTTCCTTATATTTCCAATGAGCTGCAATACCGTATTCTGCGGTTTTATGCATTTCAAATGTACGGATCTGGATTTCGAAAGGCTGTCCGTTAGGGCCGATCAGTGTTGTATGCAGAGACTGATACATATTGGCCTTCGGCATTGCGATATAATCTTTAAATCTGCCGGGGATCGGCTTATACATCTCATGGATAACACCAAGAGCTGCATAACAGTCCTTCACAGTATCTACAATGATACGTACGGCAAACAGGTCATAAATCTGATCAATGGTTTTATCCTGATTGACCATCTTCTTATAGATGCTGAAGAAATGCTTCACGCGGCCATCCACCTGTGCCCTGATATTGGCATCCTCCATATGCTGCTTTACCTGTTTCACGATAGAATTAACAAATTCCTCACGGGCGCTTTTGCGAAGAGCAACCTTTTCTACCAGATCATAGTAAACATCCGGCTTCAGATACTTAAGAGAAAGATCATCCAGTTCCACCTTGATCTTGGAAATACCAAGCCGCATCGCGATGGGAGCATAGATATCCATGGTTTCTCTTGCTTTCTCCTGCTGTTTCTCTGGTCTCATATACTGCAGGGTACGCATATTATGAAGACGGTCCGCAAGCTTGATCAGGATAACGCGGATATCCTTAGCCATTGCAAGGAACATCTTTCTTAAATTCTCAGCCTGAACCTCTACCTTGTCCTTGGAATAGGACAGCTGTCCCAGCTTGGTAACACCATCTACCAGAAGCGCTACTTCAGAACCAAATTCCTTTTCTACTTCTTCATACGTCATCCAAGTATCTTCTACCGCATCATGAAGAAGACCTGCCACTATGGTCTCCTTATCCAGCTCAAGATCCGCAAGGATGATTGCAACACAGAGAGGATGAATGATATAAGGTTCACCGGATTTACGTTTCTGATCCTTATGTGCCTCACTGGCCACTTTATAGGCCTTTTCAATCATGGAAATATCTGTAGACGGATGATATTTCTTCACACTTTTTATCAGCTCCTGATAAAGAACCTCAGGGCTTGTAAAATCATGCATGGATTTCACCGCCGCATCTGCCTTCCGGACGGACTCTCTTTTTTCTTCTTCCTTCTGTATCTCAATGTTTTGTTTTTCCGTATTTTTTGTCTCTGCCATTAAATCCCACCTGCCTGTGCACAATTTCATACTGCCGTATGACTACAACAGTTCACATCCCCTTCCACCGACAAAAAATCATTTTCCGTCGTAACAGATCACAGATGCCACATTATAACCTTTGAGACGCTCACGTCCCTTCAGACCTGCAAGCTCCATAAGGAAAACCACCTTGACAACCTCGCCGCCAAGCTCCTCCACAAGCTTGATGGCTGCTTCCACGCTTCCGCCCGTAGCGATCAGGTCATCCACAATAACAACCTTCTGTCCCGGCTTGATGGAATCCTTATGCATCTCGATAGTTGCACTTCCATACTCCAGATCATAGGTTCTGGAAACGGTCTCACATGGAAGTTTTCCTGCTTTGCGGACCAGAACAAAGGGTTTGTGAAGATTATATGCGATCGGCATACCAAAGATAAAGCCTCTGGATTCAAGACCTGTGATCACATCGAACTCCTCACCCTCCAGACAATCCTGCATAGAATCAATGGCAAGCTGTAATCCATCCGCATCCTGAAGGACGCTGGTAACGTCACGGAAAATAATCCCTGGCTCTGGAAAGTCCGGGATACTTCTTACATATTCTTCTATTTTTTTCATAATAACCTCCAATGGTTTAATTTGTCAATCAGATGTTAGATAGTATAGCACTTTTTCTGTAGGGAATCAATGTGCAACCCGACAGAACTCGCGGAATTACGACAGGCCCTGGACTGCATATTGCCCAGTACAGAGCCTTCTTTCCTGTTTTACAGTCAATTACTCGCTGTCAGGATCTGCATTTTAGTGATACCTTCTCCTGTTATTCTGTAATATAATTTCGGATTACGATCTGTAAGGTCTCTCTTCCCTGATAACGGTTGATCTCAGGATAATATGTGACCGCAATACTTCCACAGTTTTTTATTCTATCAACAAATTCATCTGCTTCTCCAAAATATACTGCTTCCACTACACAGCCGGTACTGTCTGACAGCTGAAGCTTTGCCACATTCCTATTTTTGCCAAGAATACGGCTGCTTAAAACCCGAAGTCCCTTCTGTGCAAAAATCGGTTTGGTATTTCCCTTTCCAAAAGGCTCCAGCAGGGATATCTCTTCCACAAGTTCCTTATTTATATAGGAAACCGGCATTGGCACATCGATCAGAATCTTTGGAGCCAGATCCTTTTCTGTCAGAGTACAGTTTTCATTTAACCGTCTGCGGAACTCTTCCACATTTTCTTCTTTAATGGATAATCCTGCCGCCATAGGATGACCGCCATACTGTTCCATTAGATCTCCGCATTTTACCAGTTCCTCAAACATGGAATAGCTTTCTATGGAACGTCCGCTGCCTTTCACCATGGTTTCACCTTTTGTCAGAACAAAGACCGGTTTATTGTACTTTTCCCGGATACGTCCCGCAATAATTCCGGCCAGACTTTCGTGACAGTCCGGTAAATAGATCACAAGAACCCTGTCCTGTCCGATTTCTGTCTCTTCCACAATACGGATCGCTGCTTCCTTTCCATCTTCCGTGAGAGCTTTTCTGCTTTGATTCAACGCAGTCAGATCACCGGCAAGTTTTGCTGCTTCATCTTCCGTCTCCGCACAGAGCAGTTTCAGGGAACGTGCAGCGGTATCCAGTCTTCCACTGGCATTGATACATGGTCCCAGCACAAACCCCACATGATAGGCAGTGATCGGCCCCTCCTCCAGGCCATTGGAACGGATCAGTTCACGGAGACCTTTGTTAGAAGTGTGGGAAAGTCGTTTCAGTCCTTCCTTTACAAGGATGCGGTTTTCACCCTGAAGATCCATCACGTCTCCCACCGTGGCAATGGCTCCTAATTCCAGAAAATCTTCCAGCTCTTTTTCCGGAATCCCGCATGCCTCATAGAGAGCTGTCACCAGCTTCAACGCAACAACTGCTCCGCACAATCTTTTCTCCGGATAATTACAGTCCGGCTGTTTTGGATTTACAATGGCATCAGCCGGCGGAAGGATCAGTTCTCTTCCATCTTCCGTTTCTTTATAGGGAATTTCATGATGATCGGTTATTATCACCGTCATTCCCTTCTCTTTAGCCATAGTGATTTCATTGTACGCCGCAATTCCATTATCACAGGTAACAATTACGTCAATCCCATCATTCACTGCTCTTTCGATCAGGTGCTCATGGATTCCATATCCGTCCGCCACACGGTCCGGAATATATGTATCTGCCAGAGCTCCTGCACGCTTCAGTCCTTTGATCAGAATGAAGGTCGATACTACCCCATCAATGTCATAATCGCCTATAATACGGATGCGTTTTTTTTCCTTTATTTTATTCCGCAGGATCTCCACTGCCTTATCCACATCTTTCATCAAATGCGGAGAAGCCAGTTCGTCCACCTTTCCATAAAGATATCTGCGAATTTCATCCCTGTCCTGTACATCCCGGTTTCGGATTAGTCTGGCGATCACCGGATCAATTCCGAACTCTTTTCCAATTGCCGCAAAATCCGCCCGTTTTGCAGCAACAACCCATCGTTCCATGTTGTTTCCTCCTTGATGCTTTGCCGCTTTCTTTCTTCAAAGCAACACAATAACCGTATTGTAACTCATACTCCTGCATAGCTGCAAGTTTTTTATGCCACACAAAAAAAACGTTCCGCCAGGAAATATTCTTTCCCGGTACGGAACGTTTCTGTTATTCAGCAATTTTATTCAGATTTCTCCTCATCATTCTGCTGCTTTGCTGCCTCCTGCGCTGCAAGGCGCTCGGCAACTCTTTTACGGTTTTTCTTCTTCGGCTGCTGCTGAGCTGTCTGCTGTCCGGATGGCTGTTTTACCTTTTTCTCAGATTTCTCGGAAGAAATCTTTGCGGAAGCTGCTACAGCTGCCGGTGCTGCAACACGATTTTTTCTGAATGTTTTCATGGTGTACCACAGAGCACCAGTGATGCATACAGAAGAATATGCTCCACCGACGATACCTACCATCAGCGGTGCTGCAAATTCTTTAATTGAGGAAACACCCATTACATAAAGAATTGCAACCATTACAAATGTTGTTAGGGATGTGTAAATGCTTCGTGTCAGAGTTTCTGTAACACTGGTATTTACGATCTCTTTTAGTTTCTCATCCTCAACTTTCTTTCTGCCTCTCATATTCTCACGGATACGGTCGAAGATGACAATAGTAGCATTGATGGAATAACCTACGATCGTCAGCATACACGCAATAAATGTATTTCCCACAGATGTTCTAGAAATAACATAAAACGCAAGTACGACCAGGACATCATGAAGAAGTGCAAGTACTGCACTGCTTGCAAAGCGGATATCCTTGAAACGGAACCAGATGTAAAGAAGCATGAAGATCGCAGCTACGATAACCGCTACGATAGCGTCTCTTCTCATCTCATTGCTGACAGTAGCGGAAATATTCTCCGATGTGATCAGACTTGTATCTACATCAAAATTTTCCTCCAATGCCTTATTCAGTGCTTCTCGTTCCTTAAGATCCAAAGAACGTGTTTTGATCACTACCTGATTGGTTCCCTGCACCTTGGTCGGCTGTACATTCTTATCACCTGTCACTGCCTCAACAACCGGTGTTACCTCGGAATCGATCTCCTTGATATCCATCTCTTTATTGAAGGTTACATTGGTAGAAGTACCGCCGGAAAACTCCAGACTGTAATTCATGGCTTTGTCACCGATCACATTACTGTGGACCAGCATTCCTACAGGTCCGCAAAGGATCAGGATAATGGAAACAGCAAAGAAGATTTTTCTCTTTCCAACGAAATCCACAACCTTACGTTCCTTGGCAATGCCATAGAATTTCGGGTCACGAACACCAATTGCGTATACCGCATTAATAACAAGTCTGGATATAACCAGTGCTGTAAACATGGAGATCACGATACCCATTGCCAGCGTGTAGGCAAACCCCTTAACAGAACCGGAGCCAAGCCACATCAGCACACAAGCCGCGATCAGTGTTGTGATGTTTCCATCAAAAATAGCGGAAAACGCTTTGCCGAATCCACTTTTGATCGCTGCATGGACAGAAAGGCCTGCCGCGATCTCCTCACGGATTCTGGCGTAGATAATAACATTGGCATCCACTGCCATACCAATGCCCAGGATGATACCTGCAATACCCGGAAGCGTAAGGGTGATATCAAAGGCATTCAGCGTGATCAGCATTAAGGTTGTATAAAGAACCAGTGCAACAGATGCAACCAGACCTGGGATACGGTATGCGATGATCATGATCAGCATAACGATCACAAGACCGATCGCTCCGGCTTTTACACTTGTTGCGATGGCTTCTTCACCAAGCTGTGCAGCAACTACGCTGGAACGAAGCTCGGTAAGCTCAAGACTTAAGGAACCGATTCTTATGTAAGAAGCAAGATTCTGTGCCTCTTCTGTACTTGCCATTCCGGTGATCTGAGCTTTTCCGCCGGAAATCTCCTCATTTACATTCGGAGCGCTTAAAACCTGATCGTCATATACGATTGCGATCTGCTTTCCAACATTTGCCTTGGTAGCTTCCGCAAATTTGGTTTTTCCATTCTTTGTAAGAGTCAGACTGACTGCATATTTCTGGGAGCTTGTGGATGAATCCTGATAAGCACCTCCCTCAGCGTCTGCAACGTCTGTACCTTCCAGTACAACAGATCCGGCTTTCTGGATATCCTCAATACTTCTTGCAAGAACATATCCACTCTCACTGTTTCCTGTTGTAAAATTCTGGTTTCCGTCTGCATCTGTCTGATCGATAAAATACAGAGAACCTGGCTTTCCAAGTTCTTCCAGGATCGCATTTGCATCTGATACTCCTGGAATCTCAATGGTGATACGGTTGGAACCTTCCTGATATGCCTGTGCCTCAGTACTGTACTGAGAAACACGCTGCTGCATCTTGTAAACAGTATCGGACATGTCTTCCTTGCTCGGATTACTGTCCTTAGCCTGGTATGTGATGCTGACACCGCCGGCAAGATCAAGTCCGGTGTTGATATTCTTAGCCGAACCTGTTCCTGTAGGACCAATGCCTACCGCAGCCACATAGCAGAAGAATACTGTGACAATTGCTGTCAGAAGCAGCACTGCAATTCCTCTACTTTTCTTCATTTTCTTTTTCCTCTCTTATTCCGCCAAAGCGGCTTTTATCATGATAGCGCACTCCACACGCTTCCTCTGGAGTTCGCATCCGATCTTATAATTCCCCCGGATATCTCCGCCGAAATGGTAACCATTTGCCGCACAGCCGCCGCTGCAGTAGAATCTGGCAAAACAGTCTTTACAGTCCGGTTTCGTATAGACGTTACATCTTCCAAAGTCTTTTACGATTTCAGGCTTTGTGATTCCCTCGTCTACATTACCCATAAGGTACTGTTCCTCACCCACAAACTGGTGACATGGATAAAAATCTCCCCACGGAGTAACAGCCAGGTACTCGGTTCCTGAGCCGCATCCGGAAAGTCGTTTGTATACACACGGACCACCGGTAAGGTCTATCATAAAGTGGAAGAAGTTGAATCCTTTTCCCTCTTTTTCTCTTTTGATCATTTCTTTTGCAAGAATATCATACTGTTCCAGGATCTGTGGGATATCCTCCTCACGGATCGCATACTCTTCTGTATCTGCTGCCACGACCGGCTCAACAGAAATCTGCTTGAAGCCAAGATCTGCCAGATGCAGAACATCCTGAGAGAAATCAAGATTATGATGAGTAAAGGTTCCTCTTACATAATACTTGTCCTGATTTCTGGATTCCGCAAATTTCTCAAATTTCGGCATGATCAGATCATAGCTTCCTGCACCCTTACGGAACGGGCGCATGTAGTCATGAACTTCTTTTCTACCGTCCACGCTTAAGACAACATTTCCCATTTCCTTATTGCAGAATTCCATCACCTCATCATTTAAAAGAACGCCGTTGGTTGTCAGCGTGAAGCGGAATTTTTTGTTATGAAGTTTCTCCTGTTCTCTTCCGTATTTCACAAGATCCTTTACAACCTGCCAGTTCATAAGAGGCTCGCCGCCAAAGAAATCCACTTCCAGATTCTTTCTGGAGCCGGAATTAGCGATCAGGAAATCCAACGCTTTTTTTCCTACCTCAAAAGACATCAGCGCACGTCTTCCGTGATACTCTCCTTCTTCTGCAAAACAATATCTGCATGCCAGATTACAGTCATGAGCAATATGAAGGCAAAGAGCCTTTACAACGGTCTGGCGGTTTTTGGTAAATTCATCAATGATATTCTCATAAATATCTTTTGTAAAAAGCATTCCCTGTTCCTGAAGCTTCTTACATTCAGTTACAGAGGTTTCCACATCCTCTTTCTTAAAACGGTCGCCAAGCTTCTCAGCAATGGCAGCCGCTTCCATGCCTTCTTCAAGATACGGCAGCACCTCATAGGTTACTTCATCTACTAGGTGGATACAGCCGCTGTTGATATCCAGCACAATATTATATCCATTACTTTGATAACGGTGAATCAGACTCATCTTCCCGCAATCCTTTCTAAAATTCTTTTATAACCCGACAAAACGCGCCCTCCGGCGCGTTTTGCTGGATACCTGTTACTTTCAGATAAAACAAGTGAAGCAGCGGATCTCCCGCTGCTTTCCACTCATTCAACGGCTGCTTCTTATTTGTGCTCGCAGCTCTGGTTTCCTACTGTACAGGAAGTCTTGCAAGCAGACTGACAGGATGTCTGACATTCGCCACATCCACCCTTCTTAACCGTGTTCTGAAGGTTCTTTGTATTTAATGTCTTGATATGTTCCATGATATATCCTCCTTTATGTATTCTATTCTTCGCCTAGTATAGCATAAAATCATCGATTTTCAAAGCATTTTTTTGTAAGCTTTTACGACAGCATCCCACCAATGGCTCCGCCACCAAGACACATGAAAAAAGTAGTCAACGCATGGGCAAAGGTCATATCCCATTTCCCCTGTGCCAGAAAAGATACCAGAAGCAGCAGAACATAATAGGAAAGCCCGGTAACGATCCCCCATATATATCGGTCTTTCCGTATGATCTTTCCCGCCATAAAACCTCCGACCAGGCAGGATACTACATAAATAATAATAATCCCCACCGCCGCCGTTCCTCCTCCAAATTCAAACTGAAAGAGCAGAAACGCCAGTATCAGAAGAAAAAGTCCTGTCACTCCATAGGCTAGCAGCAATGATCGTAATATTGCTTTTCCCTTCATAAAAAAGCCCTCCCACAGTCATTATATGGGAGAGCTTTTTCTCTTATTCGTATTCATTACTTCTTTCTTTTCTTAAAAAACACTGCTACACCAGCTACAACTGCCGCTGCCACAAACAAGATCACAAACGGAAGGATCTGAGTGTTATCTCCGGTATTTACCTGTTTCTTAGATGTTGTTGCAGAAGACTGTTCTTCAGCCTCATTCTCCGCCGTATCACTGTTCTGAGAAGAAGACTGTTCCTGATCTGTGCTATCTGAAGTCAGATTCTGAGATGTCTCTGCCGTATTGGTGTCTGTACTGTCTGTTTCTGCAGAATCTGCAGTACCTGAAGATGCAGTATCCGAAGATGAAGCATCAGCTGCAGGTGTAACCGTTGCACCGGTATTGCTTTCAGCATCTGGCCCTACCAGAGATTTACTTCCAGCGATGCCAAATGGGCTGAATGAATGTGTACTGAAAGTCATTGTGGCACCATCCATGCTTGGAATGATGGTCTCCATTGCGCCATTATCAAGAAGGTGTTCAATAGAATATGTATAGCCGGCCTTTACAGGTACAGTCACACTGATATACTCCCCATCCGGAATTTTATACTCTGTATTATTCTGTGTATCCCAAAGTTCAAACTCATAGGATTTAAAGATTGTTGCATCTTCTTCATTGGTAAACTGATAGTCCTCACCACCAGAAACACGAAACTGTACATACCACGGAAGATCGATTCCTGATACAGTTATTCCATCACAGGTATGATTTTGAGACGCAATTTCCTCTTTTTCTGTTTCTGTCAGATCGGTAGCTGCATTCTGAGGGCGTTTATCCTCTGTATCATCTTTCCTGTCAAAAATATTATCCTTGTTTTCTTCAGTATCAGGAGTCTCCGTAATTTCCGGGATCGCGGTAATTTCAGCATCGTTATTTTTTTCATGATTCTCATCGTCTCTATTCTCAGATGCTGCATCAGGATCCATACCATCTTCTGCCGCCGGAGTTATCGTTACAGCAGGAGTTTCCACAGCTTCTGCTTCTTCCCCATCCTGAGTTTTATTATCCTCAGATGGTGCAACTGTTACCTCCGGAGCTTCTGTTATCTCCGGATCCCTTTTTTCCTCTCCACTGGCATCTGCTGCATCTGTTGTATCTGAAGAGTCTGAAGAAGACTGCTCCGTTTTTCCTGTTGTCTCCGGATCTTCTTTATTTTCCTGGGCACTGTCATCCTGCAGACCTTCGTTCTTCTCCTCATTCTCTGCAGTGCTGTCCTCTGTTTCTTTTACAGAAGTATCTGCATCACTCTCATTGACGTCGGTTCCATTTTCCTCTTTATCATCGGTTCCATAAGATTCTCCTGAATCTGAATCAGAAGAATCGGAACTTTCCTCACTTCCGGAATTTTCCTCTGTACTGTCAATGCTGCTGACCACAACTGTCACGGAACCTGTAAGTGTTCCTGAATTACTGTCCCACCCCGGAAGGCCTGAAAGGTCAGCACCTGCAGCAGGTTTGAACACTACCCCACAGGATTGCACACGTTTGTCCGGAACATAAGAACTATCTGCCCAGGAAAGAGTTCCATACGCATTAGATGGGAGCGCAATGTTAGCAAGAGCTGTAGGGCTGTCAATAGTTATATTATCCGGGATCACAGCACCGGATTCTATACCTGAAGAGTTCTCCGCATATGCCGGAAAGGTCTGTCCTCCGATCAGTGTCATGGACAATGCCGCTGCTGCCAGTATTGAAAAGCTTCTGCTAAATGTAATCTTTGTGTTCTTTTTCATAATAATCTGCACCTCTATATTCAAAATCTAAGATTCATATTTGCCTTTTGTCAAAAAATTCAGTTATATAAAATATCGAACGCATGTAACATGCGCTCGAACCAATATTTCTCCAAAAATTAATATCTTGTTAATCTTTCGTAACAGATATTTCTTTTTTTCGTCAAATGCATTATAACACAATTCTTTTTTTTACGACACCCCTAAATTAATTTTTTTTGAGCATCAATGAAAATTGTTTAATTATTCTAGTTATTTCCCCCATTACCTCATCAATTCCATCATTTGTCATAATCCACGTATTTTTATCTATAGAATCCACACAACACGAACTCACAAAGAATTCCGTATCCGGATAAAGCAACTTGTAATACATCAACGCACGTCTTGCATGACAGGTCTTACAGCAGAGAATCGCCTTTTTGATATCCAGGTATTCTCTGTCTGTTACCTGCCGGGAATAAATTGCGTTCTCATAAGTGTAGGTTGCCTGATCTTCTTTCAGAATCGCTTCTTCCGGTACACCATTCTGCATCAGAACATCTTTCAAAAAATCCCATTCCGTTTTGTATGTCCCACAATAACATTCTTTCTTGTCAAGAACTCCTGTAAATCTCCCTGCTGTGATACTGTATCTTCCACTGGGCAGGATCTTTGGTGCAAACCCATTCCTGTAAAGCTCCGCTGCTTTTTCCGCCATTTGAGGATATCCGTTTCCCGGAACAAAGATCACATCCGCTTTTTCCGGCTTATCTTCTATAAACATGAAATCTTCTATCTGTTTCAGAAACTCTTCGTACATTATTTTCTATGTCCTTTCTTTACCATCTGCAGCTAAATCCCGGATCAAAAGATATTTATCTGACAGGTATCCCTTATCCAGCTTTCTGTATTGCCTAATCATATCACTCTTTCGTGGCAGATGCACTAACAGATCATCTGTTTTCTATTTTGTAACGATCACTGTGCTATATCCACTGTCCCTCAGCCTTTGTTCCATATTGACCGCATTTCCAAGCTGCATATATGCTCCTACCTGAACTTTGTAAAGATCATTCTCTCTCAGGATAAACGCCGGAAATCCCTGATCTGTCAGCTGATACAACATCCTGTCTGCATTTTCCCGATTTCGAAATGCTCCTGTCTGTACCCGATAATACAATGGCTCTTCCACCGTTTCCTCATTCAATGTTCCCAGAATGGCATCTGCGATGCTTCTGGCAATCTCTTCGAATTTTTTTTCAAAAAGCTGATTATCCTTTTCCGAGTTTATAAATCCGGTCTCGATCAAAAGTGCCGGCATTTTTGTGCGCCGGAGCACTACCAGCCCCGGACGTTCTTTTACGCCCAGTTCCCGAAACCCCAGTTCTCCCAATGCTCCCAGGATATTCTGTGCCATCTGATATTTAATGCCTTTCTTATCATAGATCAGTACTTCAACTCCATTGTATTGTTCCGGCTTGGAACTGCTGTTGCGATGAAAAGAAATAAAAAAATCTGCTCCATCTTCATTTGCAGCTTTCGCTTTTTCAAAAGGAGTCTGATAAATATCTGTAGTCCTGGTATAAACCACATCCACGCCATTCTCTTCCAGGATCTTTCCTACTGCAAGGGTCAGTTTCAGATTGTCATCCTTTTCCTTGCGATCTTTATAAACAGCACCCGGATCTTCTCCACCATGTCCGGCATCCAGAACGATTTTATATGCCATGTTCTTTCTCCTTGAGAATTTCATTCACAATATGATATGACTGTATGTTTTTTCCTGTGCCTGCATTTCATTTCATGCTTTATTTTGTTTTCCGGATCTGTTTATTCAACATATTTTCACGTTAATTCTTCTTGACTTTTAAGCGTTAAAGTGTTATATTAACACAATCAGTGTTGTATTTTTAAATAATCCAAAAATGCAGCAACATCGTGAGGAGGAAAACAATATGAAAAAGCGTATTTTAACAGCTGTACTCGCAGCAGCTCTTGTAACAGGAACCTGTGCTGCCACAGTAAGCGCCAAAGAAGAAAAGACTTACACAATAGGTATCTGCCAGCTGGTCCAGCATGACGCACTGGATGCCGCAACTAAGGGTTTTGAGGATGCCATCACTGAAAAGATGGGTGATTCCGTAAAATTTGACGAGCAAAATGCACAGGGTGATTCTAATACCTGTTCTACCATTATCAACAGCTTTGTTTCAGAAGGGGCAGACCTGATCCTTGCAAACGCAACCGCATCTCTTCAGGCTGCAGCTGCCGGAACTTCCGATATCCCGATCCTTGGAACAGCCGTTACCGAATATGGTGTCGCTCTCGGAATCGATGACTTTGACGGAACAGTAGGCGGGAACATTTCCGGTACTTCTGATCTTGCTCCTCTTGATGAGCAGGCCGATATGCTCCATGAGCTTTTCCCGGATGCAAAAAATGTCGGACTTCTCTACTGCTCAGCAGAGCCAAACTCCCAGTATCAGGTAGATACAGTAAAAGATGCTCTTGAGAAGCTTGGTTATACCTGTGAAGATTATGCATTCTCTGATTCCAACGATCTTTCATCCGTTGTTACCACAGCTGCCAATGACAGTGATGTGATCTATGCACCTACAGATAATACTGTAGCATCCAATACTGAGATCATCAACAACATCTGTCTTCCGGCAAAGGTTCCGGTAATCGCTGGTGAAGAAGGTATCTGCCAGGCATGTGGTGTTGCAACACTTTCCATCAGCTACTATGATCTTGGATACAAAACCGGCGAAATGGCAGTCAGCATCCTTCAGGATGGCGAAGATATCTCCAAAATGCCGATTGAATATGCACCAAAATTCACAAAAGAATACAACAAAGACATCTGTGACGAGCTTGGTATTAAAATTCCGGATGGATATGAAGCAATCGAAACAGATAAAACAGCTGAATAATCGGTAAAAAACCTATTATACACTGATACAGCGAGAAGGGAGTTCCCCTTCTCGCTGTTCGTGCATAAAAAAGAGGAGGATAATTTAACATGCAGATTATGAGTTTAATAACCGCACTTCCAGGAGCTGCCGCACAGGGGCTTATCTGGGGAATCATGGCGATCGGTGTGTACATTACATTCCGCATTCTTGATATTGCGGATCTTACCGTTGACGGAACTTTATGTACAGGCGGCGCTGTTTGTATCATGATGATGCTTAGCGGACACAATGTATGGGTGTCCATGCTGGCTGCAACAGGAGCCGGACTTCTGGCCGGTCTTGCCACTGGTATTTTTCATACCTTTATGGGCATCCCGGCTATCCTTGCCGGAATCCTGACACAGCTTTCCCTTTACTCTGTCAACCTGAAGATCATGGGAAAAGCAAACCAGGCGATCAATGTTGATAAATTTAATCTTCTGGTATCCCTTCGACGTGTCAAGGGTGTTGCTCTGACACAGAATACGCTTTTTATCGTAGCAATTATGATCATCATTCTGATTGCAGTCCTTTACTGGTTCTTCGGAACTGAACTCGGATGTTCCCTGCGTGCGACCGGATGTAATCCAAGCATGTCCCGTGCACAGGGTATCAACACAGACCGCAATAAGGTTCTGGGACTGATGCTTTCCAACGGACTTGTTGCTCTTTCCGGCGCTCTTCTCACACAGTACCAGGGATTTGCAGATATCAACATGGGACGTGGTTCCATCGTTATCGGTCTTGCTGCAGTAATTATCGGTGAAGCGATCTTCAGCCGTATTTTCCGCAACTTTGCACTGAAGCTGTTAAGCGTTGTATTTGGTTCTATTCTTTATTATCTGGTACTTCAGATTGTTATCTGGATGGGAATTGATACAGACCTTCTGAAAATGCTTTCCGCACTCGTCGTTGCATTGTTCCTTGCTTTCCCATACTGGAAGGGCAAATACTTTACAAAAGCCAAACAGGGAGGTAAATGATCATGCTGAAACTGATCGATATACATAAAACATTTAATCCGGGCACTATCAATGAAAAGGTTGCTTTAAACGGCGTGGATCTTCATCTGAACGAAGGTGATTTTGTTACAGTCATCGGAGGAAACGGCGCCGGAAAATCCACTATGCTGAATGCAGTTGCAGGTGCCTGGCCTGTAGATTCCGGAAAGATCATTATCGGTGGAACCGATGTCACAAAACTTTCCGAATATAAAAGAGCCGCGTATCTTGGCCGTGTATTCCAGGATCCTATGACCGGAACTGCTGCAACTATGGGAATTGAAGAAAATCTCGCTCTTGCCAAACGCCGCGGAAAATCCCGCCTTCTCCGTCCGGGCATTACCCGCCAGGAACGGGAAGAATACCACGAACTCCTGAAGATTCTCGGTCTTGGTCTTGAGGACCGGCTCACTTCCAAAGTCGGACTCCTCTCCGGTGGCCAGCGTCAGGCATTGACACTTCTGATGGCAACTTTAAAGAAGCCTCAGCTTCTTCTTCTGGATGAGCACACTGCTGCTCTTGATCCGAAGACTGCAGCCAAGGTTCTCGAGATCACAGACATGATCGTAAACCGCGATCATCTGACAACCATGATGATCACCCATAACATGCGTGATGCAATCACTCACGGCAATCGTCTGATCATGATGTGGGAGGGAAAGATCATTCTGGATATCCAGGGCGAAGAAAAGAAAAAGCTTACAGTCAAAGATCTCCTGGACAAATTCGAAGAAGCCAGCGGTGAAGAATTTTCCAACGATTCCGCACTTCTCAGCTAAACCACAAAAAAAGAACTCTTATAATAGTTAGACAAACAGCATAACACATGGAAAGAACCTGGCCGGAATTTCATTCTTTATGATGGATTCCGGCCTTAATTTCTGTTCTAATGCCCAAATAACGATAAACTCAAAGCACTTCCATATGTCACCTCTCTTTAGCTCATTTCAATTCCACAGAGAATTCACCACTCCTTCTGCTGTATCGATAAATGGAAGATGTCAGATAATCCTCTTCCGGAGTTGCTTTCTCGAGCGTATCACTTAGAACTTCTTTCAAATCTTCCGGATAAACCACATCCGCATTATGGACCATTACTTCATGAACACTGGTAAAAACCAGATACAGGTCTGACCCCAGAAGTTCAGAAAGACGTCTGGCTACCCCGGGCAAAAAGATTGCTGCCGCTCCATTAGTACGCTTTTCTGTACTCAGGCAATTCCCGGCAATCCCTTTATTTGGATGGTATGTTCCAAGGATATCCATGAAATTATCTCCTTCATATGTCTTATCAAACAGCATTTTTTCCCAATGATAGATTCTTGGTGGACTGATAAAATATGTATTTATTAGAGCAGCTTCGAAAACAGTATCCGCATCTTTTCCCCATTTCTCCACAAAGCTTTTCTTGATCTTTGCACTCAGAACATATCCTTCTTTTTCTCCTGCAAGATAATAAACCACTAAAGCAATATCTCCGATTTTGTGATGAACCAACTCCTTCAGTATAGTCCTGTTTTTATCTGCATTCAGAAGTCGAATAAAAAGTCTGCTTTTTACCTTCTCATAATCTTTCAGATCATCCAAATCACATAGCACACAATTTTCACTGACTTTCTTTATCTCCCCAACACAATCATGAACGATATTTTCAAAAGAATGTTCCTGACAGTACCTTTTATAAAGTTCTTCTGTATGCAACCCGCAAACTGTTTTTGCCTTTTCCATATGACCACTCTCTACAAATAGCCTATCTCCCAAACAGCCATATTTTTCTCCATCGTTTGAAAAATAAATTTCTTCTTCCTTCAGATCCATAGCCGCAAGAAGGAGCTTTCTCAGGTCCGTGACAAAAGTTTTATAACTTTTTTCCATATTTAATTTCCTTTCTGTGAAACAAAGCGGACGAATGTCCTGACAAAATCCTGTGCGCTCTCACAACGACACACAAAATGATTCTGATCTGATAACATGATTAGATATTTCTGTGGAAAGAACTTCCACTGTAGAATTGCAGAGAGCAGATTTCTCTGCTGAATTTGAGTTGCTTGCTGTATGGACAAGTATAATAGAAGTTTTCAGATTTGTAAAGAAGTTTTCATCGACAGAAAAAGCAACTTCCGCTGCCTTTTGCTGTCATACCTTTTGTATTGTTTCAGATTTGTGTCTCATTCCGAAATATCACTAATGGATTTCTCCATGTTTCTCCAGATAATCCAGAAATCCCTCACAACCTTCCTGTATATCTTCATAAGTTTCGTTAAAATTTCCTGTATACCAAGGATCCGCAATATCCCGTCCTGATCCGGCAAAAGTCAGAAACTTATAAAGCTTCTCTTCCGGGTCATTCTTCAGCATCCTGTTAAGATTACGCATATTAGCAGAATCCATACCAATAATATAATCGGATTTCTCATAATCCGCCCACGTAATCTGCTTCGCTCTGTGCGGAACCAGTGGTATTCCCACTTCTCTCAGCTTGTTCACTGTTCCTCTGTGAGGTGGATTCCCAATCTCCTCTGTACTTGTTGCAAAACTGTCGATCAAAAACTGATCTGAAAGGCCGAGCATTTTTACCTTGTGCGTAAAAACACTCTCGGCCATGGTTGATCTGCAGATATTGCCGTGGCAGACAAATAGCACACTTATCATTGCTTAAAACTCCTTGAAATGCTGTATTTACGCTGTTTACAGGCATTTCCGATAATCTTCAATCCTGTCATTTTCCTGTATATCACAGCATAAATTCGTATATTTTCTTATCCAAATTTAGTAACTTCTTAGTAATAACCAGCCTGGAAAACAGGCTTTCTAAGAACCTTATAATCAGATTATTTTTAATTCTTTTTTCTATTATTTTATCATACTATGCCAGTTTTGCAATCCTATTCATCTCTTCTTTTGCATCAATTAATCCCAGATGCGTATATACATTTAACGTAACCCCTATATCAGAATGTCCCATTAAATATTGGAGTGCTTTCGGATTCATTCCAGCTTTCGCCATATTGGAACAATATGTATGCCTGCATACATGTGGATGTGTCAAGTATAGGACAAAAAAAATTTTATTTTTTTCTGCCGAAGACTATCTGACGCTCCCATCAGGTAGTCCCAGCACCTTTATTATCTTCTGATAAGTCATTCTTGTCCTGCTCAAGTTATCTCTGTTCCGAAAAAATATCGTCAAAATTCCATTCGATTTCAATTTCATCTTGACTATGAACACGGATCACCTTGATAATCTCACGCAGCTTCTCTGTATCGAACTTCTGAATTCCCAAGAAATCTTTTAGTTTTATTTTATCAGAAAGTTCATTTTGTTCAAGAAGCTTTTTACTATTCTCCGCATCTTCTATCTTTCGTTTTATTTCCTCCAGCTGCACACTTATCTTTCTAGCTCTCTGCTTATACGAATCACAATCTATACGACCATCTTTGTAATCATCATAGAGTTTCATCTTTTCCGAGGTCAACTGTCGGCTCTGTTTTTGCAATTCTGCGGTATTGATCTCTTTGTAGTCGCATTGCCTGTTGGAAGATACTTTCTTTTCTTTTTCCAACATTGACGCTACATACTGATGGACAAGCCCAAGGATATTCTCCTCCAGCGGTTCCCGTCGGATCACCAGACTTCGACACACAGGATCTCCATTTGTTCGAGCATCTGAGCATTTTAGCAGATGCTCCGTTTCTTTTAGTAAAGAATGCCCACAGTTGGCACACAACAGCAATGCCGGCTGTTTTTTACGTCTTTCCAGAGTAAAATTGGTGCGTGATTCCGCAACACTTCTCTTCTTTTTCGGATGCATTTCATTTGCTTTTTCAAACAATGCCCTGTCTATAATTGCCGTATGATGATTTTCCAGGCGAACCCATTCTGTTTCATCATTCAGAACTGCTTTATGACCGGTATGCATACTGCAACGTGTTTTTCCCCAGATTCTGGTTCCAATATAAATCTCATCCCGGACAATTGCCGCTACTGTCGTAGGGCTCCAGTGTTTCTTTTTGATCGTGTCAAACCTCTGGAACTGCACCTGATCCCCTCTTGATAATTTCTGCTCATCACAAGTGGCAATCGCCTGTCTGTTCAATTCCCTTGTAATATCCGCAAAACTTGTTCCTTCCGCTGCCATCCGAAAAATCATTTTCACGACTTTTGCAGCCTCCGGATCTACTTCCAGCCTTCCATCTTTTCCTTTTTTATAGCCATATCTGGCATTTACCGGAAGGCGTGTACCATTTCTCGTTCTTGTCTGCAATGCTGATGAAATTTTCTTTGACAAATCCAGGCTATACATATTGTATACCAGATTCTGCAATGCTACATTCATTCCACCAGTCATTCCGCTGCTTGCTGCACTGTCATAGCTGTCATTAATCGAAATAAATCGAATCTGTAGAAGTGGAAAAATATATTCAATATAAAATCCAACTTCCAAATAGTCTCTTCCAAATCTGGAAAAGTCTTTCACAACTACACAGCCGATTTCTCCGCTTTTCATGTCATCCTGCAGCTGTTGAAATCCCTGCCTTTTAAAATGAGTACCGCTGACACCGTCATCCACATATTCCAGAATATCCGACTCAGCTACACCCAGCTCATCAATTACAAATGATTTTAACAGAATTCTCTGAGAAGTTACACTGTCGCTCTCTTTTTTGGCTCTGCCATCTACATTGTCATCTTCTGCAGACAAACGGATGTAAACAGCTGTTTTTCTAAGATCTGTCATCTTGACTGCGCCTCCTTCTCTTTCTTTAGTTTCTGTAAATCTGCAAACTGATCGTCATATACCAGCTTGATCTCATAATCATACTTACCATGGATAATAATTGAATCCACAAAGGCATCTGCCATTTCTTTTGTCAGCTTACGCTTTGACATATAAGTATGTATCACATTTCCCCAGCCTTCTTCAATGTGGTAATCCTGGGAATACCGAACCTGTGCCGCCAATACTGTGTCCAGACGGCTCTTGATATTCTCAATTTCATTGGAATAGATCCGAGAAAACTGTATGTATTCTTCTTCTGTAATCAAACGTTCGGAATAGTCTTCATATAAATCCGATTTACGCTTACTGATACGGCTTAGTTCCCGTCGAAGTTTTCCCACCTCTTTATCCAAAAGCAGGTACTGTGTCTGATTTTTGGAAGCTGCATTCATTTTCTGAATCATTTTTTCTGTATCCAATACGGTTTTCATATGCGTTTGGATCAGGCGAAGAACATCGTCATCCACATATTCTTTTCTGACTCTGTGCCCTTTGCATTGCTTTCCTCCGGATTTATGGTTAGTATTTGCTCCGCAGATATAAAAGAATGTGCCATTTCTTTCTCTGGACAACGTCATGCGGTTGCCACAGCCTCCGCACCATATTTTTCCTGTATAGAAATTATGGTTTCTAATAGCCCCATTGTTCTGCTGATGTTTCTTCTTATAAGCTTCCGTATATTCCTGGATTTTAGATTGTACCTGTTGAAACAACTCTCTATCTATAATCCCTTCATGCGTGTTCTCCACATGCACCCATTCACTCTCTGGTCGATTTCTCTGTTTATTTCCCTGGAAAACACTTTGCTGATATTTTCCAAATACAGAATCACCTGTGCAATGAACATCCTGAAGAACTCGTTTCACTTCATAATTGTTCCAGGGTTTTGACTCCGGAAGCGGCTTTTCACCGGTTTTATAGAATTTTCTCTGTAAAGTCGGCGATAAAACTCCATCTTTATTGAGCTGTCTTGCAATATCACTATAGTTCCTGCCATCCATATACATAGAAAATATACTTTTCAAATGTTCTGCAGCTTCTTCATCAACGATCAGCTGATGATGGTCTTCTTCTGACTTTCTGTAACCATACGGTTCCCAGGCACTTGTAAATTTTCCTTTTTTCCAAAGAGCTTTTTTTGCGCTGCTGCTCTTTTTGGCAAGGTCTTTCGAATAGAACTCATTGATAATATTCTTCAGTGGAACTGTAAGATCCACACCCTCTCTGAAGGAATCGAAATCATCTGTCACAGCCAGGAATCTTACATGGAAAAACGGGAATACTCGTTCAATATAATTACTGGTTTCGACATAATTTCTTCCAAGTCTGGACAAATCTTTTACAATAACACAATTGATTTTTCCATGCTTGATATCTTCCATCATCTGTACGAATCCAGGACGGTCAAAATTTGTACCTGAATAGTCTGAGTCCTTATAAACTTCCGCAACCGAAATATCTTCCGTATCTGCTACAAAGTTTTTCATCAATTCCACCTGGGTTTCTATCGTTCCTCTTTCTAAGGTTTCTTCTGTTTCCATTGAAATTCTGGCATACAATCCTGCCCGGAATGGTCTGCTCATCTCTGTCTGGACGGTTGCACTGCTGACTACTTCCGGAATGTTTTTCCTGCTCTTTCGTGCCATTTTATACAACCTCCTTTACCTTGACCTGAAGATTATTATCATCATCTATTACCGTATCAACTCCCATGGCCGGTAATTGATTCAGCAATGTCTGATAACAATCATCAAAATCAAAAGTGATCTCTATATTCTTTTTATCATATACTCTGATTTGTCTGATCAGTTCTACCACCACAGTGCGGGACAGTTCTTCAATATCCTGATATTTCACAAAATAATCCAGCCAGGTATTGGCTTTGTCTGCTTTTTCCAGCTCACTATCCATTTCTTTCTGGATCGCACGGATACTCTCTTCCGCATTTCTAAGCCTCTTTCCATAGGCTGCATGAAGCTCTACATAGTCTTCTTTTGATACAATGCCCTCTTTCATATCCGAATAGAGCATCATCCGTAACTCCTTACAGCGTTCTGTCTCCTGTTTTTTCTTCTCCAGCCTGTCCTGCAGCTTCTTCATATTGATCTCCTGAAATGGCACAGTACCAACAAATTCCAGGACTCTTTTCAGGTGCAGGATATTCTGGATATGCTGTTTCAGCATCACCAGTACGGCATCTTCCAGATCCTTTTCCGGTATTCTATGACTGGAACAGCGTTTTGTTTCTTTATTTGTGGAACATAGATAATAAGCATATTTTTTCCCTGCCACAGTAGAAACCTTTCTTGTCATAGGTGCTCCACAATCCGCACATACAGCAATTCCGGATAACAGATATACCTGCTTTTGGTCAGGTGAAGTACGTGTATCCATGCCAAGAAGCCTCTGAACAATTTCAAAATCACGGTCACTCACCAGAGGTTCATGATTTTTCTCAATCCGGATCCAGTCATCTTCCGGTTTCACATAAGTCTGCTTCACTTTATGGTTTGGTGTTGTCCTTTTTCCCTGTACAAGGTTTCCGATATAAACCTCGTTTTCCAGTATTCTGCGGACTGTAACAGAACTCCAAAGTGCCTGTTCTTTCTGTCGGAAGCCAGTTTCATAATGACTGCCGTTGCTGATTTTATACTCAAATGGAGAAAGAATACCCAGTTCATTTAAACGATTAGCGATCGCATCCTGACTCATTCCCTGCAGCTTCATCTTAAAAATATCCTGTACTACACTGCCTGCAGATGGATCAATCTCTAATTTATGCTTATCTGTCTTTGTCTTCCTGTATCCAAAAGCTACAAACGGAGTCACACACTCACCTTTTTTCCTCTTAATCTCAAGATTACTCCTGATCTTAATAGAAATGTCACGGCAATAAGCATCATTGATTAAATTCTTAAATGGGATAATGATTTCGTCTGCCTGATTCTTTCCCTTGAGACTGTCATAATTGTCATTGATGGCAATAAAACGCACACCAAGAGCCGGGAATAATCTCTCGATATACTTCCCGGAATCAATATATTCCCTTCCAAATCGTGATAAGTCTTTTACCACTACGCAATCTACAATTCCACGCCGGATATCTTCCAGCATTGCCTGGAATGCAGGACGATCAAAAGCTGACGTTAGATAACGATACTTTTGAAAACACTGGAAAATCAAGGTTTTTCGAGCGACGGACAAGCAGGGTATTGTACTAAAAACTGAATACGACGCAGAAGCGGCGTTTCTTACTCTCTACATGGGAGAACAGGAACGCCGCTTTTTTATGCCCTTTGTTACGCAGTAGGGGCAGAAAAAGCCTTGCTACAAGCGATTTTGCGGGCGCGTATCTGGCGCGGCAAGGGATTTATACCTTATCCCCCGAAACCGCGCTTCTACTGCGTAACAAATCCACAGCAAAAGGAGTGATTTACTATGGCAGTTTTCAGAGTGGAACGGAACAAGGGCTACACCGTAATGAGCAACCACCACCTACGCAACAAGGAGCTTTCCTTAAAGGCAAAAGGGCTGTTGTCGCAAATGCTGTCACTCCCCGAAGATTGGGACTACACCTTGAAAGGCTTATCCCTTATCAACCGGGAGAAGATAGACGCTATCCGCGAAGCCATTAAGGAGCTTGAACGCGCCGGGTATATCGTTCGGTCAAGGGAGCGCGACGAGAAAGGACGCTTGCGGGGCGCGGACTATGTGATATTCGAGCAGCCGCAGCCGCCTACGCCGGATTTACCTACATTGGAAAATCCAACATTGGATAATCCAACGCAGGAAAAACCAACATTGGAAAAACCTACGTTGGAAAATCCAACGCAATTAAATAAAGATATACAAAGAACTGACTTACCAAAAAAAGAAAAATCAAATACAGATTTATCAAGTACCCATTCCATTCCTATCCTTTCCCCTAACCCCTCTCCTTGCAGAGAAGCGGCTACGCCGCCGGAACGGAAAGGAACGGAAGCGGCAGCACAGAGCGCAGTTGATATATACCGGGAAATCATCAAGGACAATATCGACTACCACATTCTCAAACAGGACATGAAGTTTGACGGGGACAGGCTGGACGAGATTGTAGACCTCATGCTTGAAACCGTATGCACCGCCAGAAAGCGGGTACGGATTGCGGGGGACGACTACCCGGCAGAGCTTGTGAAATCTAAGTTTATGAAACTGGACGGCGAGCATATCCGCTTTGTGCTTGACTGTATGCGGGAGAACACAACGAAAATCCGCAACATCAAGCAATATCTGAAAGCAGCCCTTTTCAACGCCCCGTCCACTATCGGCAATTATTACACTTCCCTTGTCGCCCATGACATGGCAAGCGGCGCACTGTCACCGAAGAAGCCGCAGTACGGCGACCCGGACTATTATTCATTCAAACCGGGCGAAAGCCTGTAAAACAACAAAAGGAGGATTTTATTATGGCACAGAAAATGACAGGAGCATTGGTATTTGACGAGCGCACCGACCGTTACGACATTCGCTTTGACTTAAACAGCTACTACGGGGGCTTGCATTGCGGTGAGTGCTTTGACGTATTCGTGCGGGGCAAGTGGAAGCCGACCCGGATTGAGTACGGCGACAACTGGTATCTTGTGGGTATCAGAGCCGAGGACTTGAACGGGCTGCGGGTGCGTATCTGACCGCCGCCCCATAAAGAAACGCGAAAGGAGGACGCGAGGAATTGCAGGACGAAGTAAACGAAAAGACCATAGCCCTTTACATCAAGACCGGGAAGCTGACCGCCCAGACGCTCCAAAAGGCAATGAAAGCCATACTGTCAAAGGGCAAAAAGCAGCTTGCAAAACCGCCACAGGGAAAGCAGAGCTTAAAGCAGCTTATGAAGCAGAACGCGGGCGTTTCCAACATTGAGATTACCGAGGGCAATATCAAAGCCTTTGAGAGTACGGCGAAAAAGTACGGTATCGACTTTGCGCTGAAAAAGGACGCAACGGAAAGCCCGCCCCGCTATCTGGTTTTTTTCAAGGGGCGGGACGCGGACGTGCTGACCGCAGCCTTTAAGGAGTTTTCCGCAAAGAAGCTGACACAGGAGAAAAAGCCCTCTATCCGAAAGCTGCTCTCTACGCTCAAAGAAGCCGCACAGGGCAAGAACGCGGAACGGGCAAAGGTCAAGAACAAGGACAGGGAGGTATCGCTATGAAGCCGGAAATCAAGAAGCTGCTTATCCTAAATCTCCCGTATCTGCTCTTTGTCTGGCTCTTTGATAAAGTGGGCGCGGCTGTCCGTCTATCCCCCGGCGCGGACGCAAGCGCAAAGCTGCTACATCTTGGGGACGGTTTTACCACCGCCTTTTCCAGTATCGCGCCGAGCTTCCACCCGGCAGACTTACTTATCGGCATTGCGGGGGCGGTCATTGTCCGGCTGATTATCTACACCAAAGGCAAGAACGCGAAGAAATACCGCCGCGGGACAGAATACGGTTCGGCGCGTTGGGGCGGGGCTGACGACATAAAGCCGTACACAGACCCGGTATTTGAGAACAATATCCCCTTAACGCAGACGGAACGGCTCACCATGAACAGCCGCCCGAAGCAGCCGAAATACGCAAGAAACAAAAATATTCTTGTAATCGGCGGTTCCGGCAGCGGCAAGACCCGGTTCTTTGTGAAACCGTCGCTCATGCAATGTACGTCAAAGGATTTTCCAACGTCGTATATCGTCACTGACCCGAAAGGAACACTGATTTTGGAAACCGGGAAAATGTTGCAGCGGTACAAATACCGTATCAAAGTGCTAAATACGATTAACTTCAAAAAATCCATGAAATACAATCCCTTTGCCTATCTGCGGAGCGAAAAGGACATTTTGAAATTAGTCAATACCATTATCGCCAACACCAAAGGCGACGGGGAAAAATCCGGCGAGGATTTCTGGGTGAAAGCGGAAAAGCTCTACTACACCGCACTAATCGGCTATATCTGGTATGAAGCCCCAGAGGACGAGAAGAACTTCACGACGCTGCTTGAAATGATAAATGCGTCGGAAGCCCGCGAGGACGACGAGGATTTCCAGAACCCGGTTGACCTCATGTTTGAACGTCTGGAAGAAAAAGACCCGGAACATTTTGCAGTCAAGCAGTACAAAAAATACAAACTGGCGGCGGGCAAGACCGCAAAAAGCATACTTATCTCATGCGGCGCGAGGTTAGCCCCATTCGACATTAAGGAGCTGCGGGAGCTTATGGAAACCGACGAAATGGAGCTTGACACCATAGGTGACAGAAAGACCGCCCTTTTCGTGATTATCAGCGACACCGACGACACCTTTAACTTTGTCGTGAGTATTCTCTACACACAGCTATTCAACCTCTTGTGCGACAAAGCAGATGATGAATACGGCGGGCGGCTTCCCGTCCATGTACGGTGCTTACTTGATGAATTTGCGAATATCGGGCAAATCCCCAAATTTGAGAAACTAATCGCAACCATACGGAGCCGGGAAATCTCCGCGTCAATCATCTTGCAGAGCCAGTCACAGCTAAAGGCAATCTACAAGGACAACGCCGATACCATAGTCGGCAACTGCGACACCACGCTTTTCTTGGGCGGCAAGGAAAAAACCACGCTCAAAGAAATATCGGAGATTTTAGGCAAGGAAACGATAGACAGCTTCAACACTTCCGAAACAAGGGGGCGGGAGCTTTCGCATGGGCTGAACTATCAGAAATTGGGAAAGCAGCTTATGACGGAAGATGAAATCGCAGTCATGGACGGAGGGAAATGTATCTTGCAGCTACGCGGGGTGCGCCCGTTCTTTTCGGACAAATTCGACATAACGAAACACCCGAAATACAAGTACCTATCCGACGCAGACCCGAAGAACGCCTTTGACATGGAAAAGCACCTTAAACGCCGCCCCGCCATTGTCAAGCCCGACGAGGTTTTTGACTATTACGAGATTGACGCAGCAGACTTACAGGAGGACGCAGACCATGAGGAAACGTAGCGCAGAGGAAAAACAAAAGCAGCTTGAACGGTTTTTAATGAATGTTGCGGAAGCCGCCGACGCTGCATTATGGGAGTATTGGCGGGAAAAGGAAGCGGAACACCGCCGTTTTGCAACGGAGTATGTCACGCGCCGGGGGCTTATCCCTCAACAGTGACAGCATGGCAGACCGCCGGGGAGGGGGGGACAGGGGAAGCTACACTTCCCCTACGCTGCCTTGCGGCAGCTACCCCTTTGTGAACTTGCGGGAAGCGAACACCTTGCTATGCAAGCTATTCACTTCCCGCAAGTCTGAATAATACCCGTCCGGCAGCACAGCGGGACACCGAAAGGAGGAATCGAAGCAATCACATATATCAATATCGGCTACATGATACGCGCCCCTACTTTCCGGCGCAGCACACAGCGGCAGGAGCCGCACCCCCCTACAACTGAATACCGCCGCGCCGCAGAACTTACGCAGCGCGGGGACAGCCGCCTTTACCAGAGGGCGGTTTTTTTATGCGGCGGCATACGCTGACCGCCTTTTGTCCGCTTGCCGGACAGCCGCAGACGCGGCAGAAAGGATTTATTTATGGCATTTTTCAATAGCGCAGTAGACGTTTTGCAGACCCTTGTTGTAGCACTTGGAGCCGGGCTTGGTATCTGGGGCGTTATCAATCTCATGGAGGGCTACGGCAACGACAATCCGGGCGCGAAGAGCCAGGGCATGAAGCAGCTTATGGCGGGCGGCGGCGTTGCCCTTATCGGCATGACCCTTGTACCGCTGCTTTCCGGCTTGTTCGGTTAAGAAGCGCGGGTAAAGGCTTATGCAGAGCATACTTGACGCGATTAACGAATGGATAAAGGAAATCCTCATAGGAGCCATAAACGGTAATCTGTCAACTATGTTCGGGGACGTAAACGAGAAAGTCGGCACTATCGCCGCAGAGGTAGGGCAGACCCCGCAAGGGTGGAACGCAAATATATTCTCCATGATACAGACCCTTAGTGAGAATGTAATCGTACCCATTGCGGGGCTTGTCATTACCTACGTCCTATGCTATGAGCTTATCAGCATGGTAACGGAAAAGAACAATATGCACGACGTTGACACTTCCATGTTCTTCAAGTGGGTGTTCAAGGCGTTTGTGGCAGTCTACCTTGTGACGCACACCTTTGACATCACTATGGCGGTGTTCGATATGGCGCAGCACGTTGTTTCCGGCGCGGCGGGGGTAATCGGCGGCAGCACAGAGATTGATGTTGCCGCCGCCCTTGCTTCCATGCAGGACGGGCTTGACGCTATGGAAATCCCCGAACTGCTCTTACTTGTCATGGAAACAAGCCTTGTGAGCTTGTGCATGAAAATCATGTCCGTACTGATAACCGTTATCCTCTACGGGCGCATGATAGAGATTTACCTTTACTGTTCGGTATCGCCTATCCCGTTTGCAACAATGACGAACCGGGAATGGGGGCAGATAGGAAACAACTACCTAAAATCCCTGTTCGCTATCGGTTTTCAAGGCTTCCTCATTATGATATGCGTCGGCATTTACGCGGTTCTGGTAAACAACATGATAATAGCGGACAATCTGCACAGCGCGATATTCTCCCTTGCAGCCTATACCGTTATCCTCTGTTTCTCCCTGTTCAAATCCGGCGCACTGGCGAAGTCGATATTCTCCGCGCATTAGCGGCGTGTCAAGGGCAGGGTGGAGATTTTCAGAGCGAAGCGGCGAAAATACGACCCGACCTTGACGCGGATAACCCCCATATAATACGGGCGGGCAAAGGGCATAGATTGACCTTTGCCTTGATTACCCTTATGGGAAGTTACAGCAACACCAAACCCAGAGAAAGGAGGTTTTCACTTGGCGTATGTACCCGTACCCAAAGACTTATCCAAAGTCAAGACAAAAGTAGCGTTCAACCTTACCAAACGGCAGATTGTATGTTTTGCGGCGGCTCTCCTGTTCGGCTTGCCGCTTTTCTTTCTGCTCAAAGACAGCACAGGCACAAGCCTTGCGTCTATGGCTATGATTGCCGTCATGCTGCCCTGTTTCCTCTTTGCCATGTATGAGAAGCATGGACAGCCCCTTGAAGTGGTGGTGAAGAACATCATTCAGACGAAATTCATAGCCCCCAAAGAACGACCATACAGGACAGACAACTTTTATTCCGTCTTAGAACGGCAGAGAAAACTTGAAAAGGAGGTATCAGCGATTGCAAAAGGAAACACGAAGAAACAGCGCGGCGGGAAGCGCAAAGCCTAACCCGCCCCGCAAGCTCACCCGCGCCGAGAAAAAGCAGATTGCGGAAATCATCAGACAGGCAAAGGGCGACGGGAAAGCGCACACCGCGCAGCAGACAATCCCTTATATCCAGATGTACCCGGACGGTATCTGCAAGGTTACGGGACGGAAATACTCAAAGACCGTCGCCTTTGAAGATATTAACTATCAGCTTGCACAGGCAGACGACAAGACCGCCATTTTTGAGAACTGGTGCGACTTCCTCAACTACTTTGACGCTTCCGTTTCGGTGCAGCTCTCTTTCATCAATCAGGGGACGCAGCGCGGCGAAGCGGAAAAGGCGGTCAATATCCCGGCACAGGAGGACGCTTTCAATTCTATCCGCACAGAATACCGGGATATGCTGAAAAACCAGCTTGCAAAGGGCAACAACGGGCTTGTCAAAGCAAAATATATCACCTTTGCCATTGAAGCCGACAGTCTGGGCGCGGCGAAATCCCGCCTTGCCCGTATCGAAACGGACGTACTCAACAACTTTAAGCTCTTGGGCGTGTCTGCCCGCCCCATGACAGGCTATGAACGCCTTAAAATGCTGCATGGCATTTTCCACCCGGAGGGCGGGCAGTTTGCCTTTGATTTTTCATGGCTTGCCCCGTCCGGGCTTTCCACAAAGGACTTTATCGCCCCGTCCTCTTTCCGTTTTGGCGAGGGGCGTTATTTCCGCATGGGGCGCAAAATCGGCGCGGTTTCATTCCTTGAAATCCTTGCGCCGGAATTAAACGACCGTATCTTATCTGACATTCTGGACTTGGAAACGGGCGTTATCGTCAATCTGCATATCCACAGTATCGACCAGACCGAAGCCATAAAGACAATCAAGCGGAAAATCACCGACCTTGACAAAATGAAAATCGAAGAACAGAAAAAAGCGGTACGCAGCGGCTACGACATGGATATAATCCCGTCCGACCTTGCCACTTTCGGCAGCGAAGCGAAGAACCTCTTACAGGACTTGCAGAGCCGGAATGAAAGAATGTTCCTCTTGACGTTCCTTGTGGTGAACATGGCAGACACAAAAAGGAAACTGGAAAATGACGTATTCGCGGCGGCGGGCATTGCACAGAAGAACAACTGCGCCTTAACCCGCCTTGACTACCAACAGGAAGCGGGGCTTATGTCCTCTGTACCGCTTGGGGAGAACCTTATCCCCATTCAAAGAGGGCTTACCACGTCAAGCACCGCTATCTTTATCCCCTTTATCACGCAGGAGCTTTTTCAGACGGGCGCGGCTTTGTATTACGGCTTAAACGCCCTGTCTAACAACATGATACTCTGCGACCGCAAGCAGCTAAAGAACCCCAACGGCTTAATCTTGGGTACGCCGGGAAGCGGGAAATCCTTTGCCGCCAAACGGGAAATGACAAACGCTTTCCTCATTACCGACGACGACATAATTATCTGCGACCCGGAAGCAGAGTATTTTTCCCTTGTGCAGCGGCTTGACGGGCAAGTGATACGGTTATCGCCTACGGGCAAGGGCATTGACGGGAAGCCCCAGTATGTGAACCCTATGGATATTAACCTCAATTACAGCGAGGACGACAGCCCCCTTGCGCTGAAATCCGACTTTATCCTCTCCCTCTGCGAGCTTGTCATAGGCGGCAAGGAGGGCTTGCAGCCCGTCGATAAGACCGTCATTGACCGCGCTGTTAGGAACGTGTACCGCCCTTTCCTTGCAGACCCCGACCCGGAGAAAATGCCTATCTTGGGCGACCTCTACAACGAGCTTTTGAAGCAGCCGGAGCCGGAAGCGGCGCGTATCGCGGCGGCGTTGGAGCTTTATGTTTCCGGGAGCCTTAACGTCTTTAACCACAGGACGAATGTAGAGCTTTCAAACCGCCTTGTCTGCTTTGACATCAAGCAGCTTGGGAAGCAGCTCAAAAAATTAGGTATGCTCATTGTGCAGGACCAGGTATGGAACCGCGTCACCGTCAACCGGGCAGAAAGGAAATCCACCCGGTATTTTATGGACGAATTTCATCTTCTCTTGAAAGAGGAACAGACCGCCGCCTATTCCGTTGAAATCTGGAAGCGTTTCAGAAAATGGGGCGGCATACCCACAGCAATCACGCAGAACGTCAAAGATTTGCTTGCTTCCCGCGAAGTGGAGAATATCTTTGAAAACTCTGATTTTGTCCTCATGCTCAATCAGGCGGCGGGCGACCGGGCTATCCTTGCAAAGCAGCTCAACATCTCCCCGCAGCAGATGAAGTATGTCACCCACACCGAAGCGGGCGAGGGGCTTATCTTCTACGGGAACGTGGTGCTGCCCTTTGTAGACCGCTTCCCGAAAGACACCGAGCTTTACCGGGTAATGACGACGAAGCCGGAGGAAGTGGGCGAAGCATGAACGGGCTGAAAACTGACACAATCATCAACCGGGACGCGCTCTATGCCTTGCGGGAGCTTCCAGAGGAAAGCGTACACTGTTGCGTCACAAGCCCGCCCTACTATGCGCTTAGGGATTACGGGCTTGATATGCAGATTGGGCGGGAGGACACGCCGGAGCAGTACATTGACAGGCTGACCGAGGTTTTCCGCGAGCTGCGCCGGGTACTGCGTTCTGACGGTACGCTCTGGCTGAATATCGCGGACACCTACTGCGGCACAGGAAATAAAGGCTACCATGCAGACCCGAAGAACCCGAAAGGCAGAAACGGACAGCAGATTGCAAGAAACAACCGCGTTTCCGGCTGCAAACAAAAGGACTTAATCGGTATCCCTTGGCTTTTAGCCTTTGCCCTACGCGCTGACGGGTGGTATTTACGGAGCGACATTATCTGGCAGAAAGAAAACCCCATGCCGGAGAGCGTGAAAGACCGCCCTACCCGCTGCTATGAACATATCTTTCTGCTTACGAAGTCAAAGAAGTATTTTTATGACGCAGCCGCCATAGCCGAGCCGTTAGCCCCCACAACGGCGGCGCGGTACCGCACCGGGCGCAGCGCGGGACAGAAATATGCGGACGAAGTACCCGGACAGGGGAACGTACAGGGGCTTAACCGGGCGCGAAGCGGCAGCTACTACGACGAAGCCCTCATGCCGACCATGCGGAACAGGCGGGACGTGTGGCTTATCAATACCGTTCCCTACAAGGGCGGGCATTTCGCCGCGTTCCCGCCAAAACTTGCCGAAACCTGTATCAAGGCGGGCTGTCCGAAAGGCGGCGTTGTGCTTGACCCCTTTTTCGGCAGCGGCACGACGGGGGCAGCCGCAAGGCAGCTTGACAGGCATTATATAGGCATTGAGATAAACGCCGAGTATTGCGCCCTTGCAAGGGCGCGGATTGGAGGGACAGACACATAAAACAATATAAGGCGCGTGAGAAAGTCACGCAGAAAATGACCCGCGAGGGGGCTGTCGAGGTAAACGCCGCCACCGGGAAAAAGAAACGTATCAGCAAGCGGATAAGGGACGCGGACTTTGCAAAGACCGAAGCACCGCAGCCGCCGGAACAGGCAGCGCAGCCCCTACCGGGCGGCGCAACTTCCCCGCCCTTAACCGACACGCCGCCACTTCCCCATGCGCCGGGGGCAGAACGGGAACAGGACACCGCCGCAGCCGAGCGCGTCTTGGAGCGTATCGACGGGGCGCGTACCAGAAAGGCGAGCAAAAAGGCGGCGAGGAAAGCACAGGCAGAAGCCACAGCAAAAGAAAAATCTTCCCGCTTGCAGTTTACCGACGAGGAACGGGCAACGCCGGAGCTTGAAAAGTATATCCGAAAATCGGACAAAGCAGCCGACCGTCTGGACGCGGCAAAGGCGGCTATCCCCAAAGAAAAGAAACTTGTACGGGAGCGCACCTTTGACGAAGCTACCGGGAAAGGCAAGACCCGCCTACGCTTTGAGGAACGGGAAAAGCCCATAGGAAAGAATAAGCCCCACAATAACCCGCTATCCCGCCCCGCACAGGAAGCGGGTATTTTCGTCCACAACAAGATACATTCCGTTGAAAAGGACAATTCCGGCGTTGAGGGGGCGCACAAATCCGAAGAACTGGCAGAGCGCGGCGCAAAGTACGGGGCGAGGAAAGTCAAGGAGGGCTACCGCAGCCACAAGCTGAAACCCTACCGGGCGGCGGCAAAGGCAGAGAAAGCGGCGTTCAAGGCAAATGTGGATTTCCAGTACCACAAAGCCTTACATGACAATCCGCAGATTGCGAGCAATCCCCTTTCCCGCTTCATGCAGAAGCAGCAAATCAAGCGGCAGTATGCAAAGGCAGCGAAAAAAGGGGGCGCAGCCACAGCAAAAAAGGCAGCGGAGAATACAAGGAAAGCGGCAAAGAAAACCGCCGAGGAAACCAAACGGGCAATCGCTTTTGTAGGGCGGCACCCGGCGGGCGTATGTATCGCCGTTGCCGCGCTGCTCTTATTCATCATGGTATCGGCGGGGCTTTCCTCTTGCGGTTCCATGTTCTCCGGCTTGATGAACGGCATACTTGGGACTTCCTACACGTCGGAGGACAGCGACCTTGTGGCGACGGAGAACAATTACGCCGCAAAGGAAAACGAGCTTCAGCAGCAGATTGACAATATCGAAAGCACCCACCCCGGCTATGACGAATACCGCTATGACCTTGACAGTATCGGGCATAACCCCCATGAGTTAGCGTCCTACCTCACCGCCCTTTTACAGACCTACACCCCGCAGAGCGCACAGGCAGAGCTAAATCGCGTCTTTGCCATGCAGTACACTTTGACGCTGACAGAAGAAACGGAAATCCGCTACCGCACAGAAACAAGCACAGACCCGGAAACAGGGGAAACGACCACCGAGGAAGTACCCTACGAGTACCATATCCTCAACGTGAAGCTGACGAACAAGCCCATTTCCGAGATTGCGGAGGAACTTCTAACGCCACAGCAGCTTGAAATGTACCGCGTCTATCTGGAAACAAGCGGAAACAAACCGCTGATTTTCGGCGGCGGCTCCCCCGATATGGGCGCGTCCGAGGATTTAAGCGGCGTACAGCTTGTAAACGGCACACGCCCCGGCAACACCGCCGTTGTAGACCTTGCGAAGCGGCAAGTCGGCAACGTGGGCGGGCGACCCTTTTGGAGCTGGTACGGATTTAACAGCCGCGTGGAATGGTGCGCCTGTTTCGTTTCATGGTGCTACAATCAAGCCGGAAAGAGCGAGCCGCGCTTTGCCGGGTGCCAGTCACAGGGCGTACCCTGGTTCCAGTCACGCGGGCAATGGGGCGCGAGGGGCTATGAGAATATCGCCCCCGGCGACGCTATCTTTTTCGACTGGGACGGGGACGGGAGCGCAGACCATGTGGGGCTTGTTATCGGAACGGACGGGGAGCGCGTCTATACCGTCGAGGGCAATTCCGGCGACGCCTGCAAGATAAAGAGCTACCCCGTCAATTACTCCTGTATCAAAGGCTATGGGCTGATGAACTGGAATTAACATATTTTTGAGCAAAGAAAGGAGAAATTTATTGATGGCTATGAACAAAATTGAACGTATCGACAAAGAGATTGCAAAGACCCGCGAGAAAATCACCGAGTACCAGAACAGATTAAGGGGGCTTGAAGCGCAGAAAACCGAAGCGGAAAACCTGCAAATCGTACAGCTTGTGCGCTCCATGCGCCTTTCCCCGCATGAGCTTTCCGCTATGCTTTCCGGCGGCGGTATTCCGGGCATGGAAGCCGCGCCGGGCTACCCCGCAGAACCCGCAGACCACGACACCGAAGAAATGGAGGACACCGAGAATGAATAAGAAAATCCTTAGAACCTTGACCGCACTCTGCGCCGCCCTCATGCTGACGGGCGGCTTTTCCGTCACCGCCTTTGCACAGACCCCGGAGGGACAGGACGCGACCGACGACAGCGGCGTTGTCTATGAGGAACCCGAAAAGGAAGAACCCCTTACCCCGGACGGGAACGCGACCCTTGTAGACGATTTCGGCGGCAACAAGCAGCTTATCACAGTGACGACCAAAAACGGCAATTACTTTTATATCCTTATCGACCGGGACGACGAGGGCGAGGACACCGTACATTTCCTTAATCAAGTGGACGAAGCCGACCTTATGGCACTCATGGAGGACGGAAGCACCGAAGCAGCCCCGCCCGCCGTTTGCAGTTGCACCGATAAATGCGAAGCCGGAAAGGTAAATGTGAGCTGCCCTGTCTGCAAGGACAACATGACCGCTTGCAGCGGCAAGGAAGCGGAGCCGGAAACCGAGAAACCAACAGAGCAGCCCAAAGAGAAAGGCAATACAGGCGGGCTTGTGCTTTTCCTTGTCGTGGCACTTCTTGGCGGCGGGGGCGCGTTCTATTATTTTAAGTTTATGAAGCCAAAGCAGAACGTCAAGGGCGACACCGACCTTGAAGATTTCGATTTTGACGATTACGACGAGGACGAGGGGGACGGGCTTTCTGATGAAGAACAGGAGGACGAGGAAGCATGACGCTTTTTACCGAAAACCCTTTAGAAAAAATGATGGTACAAAGACCCACCGGGCGGCGTGACAGTGCGCCGCCCGTTCCAAAATCCCCGGCGTGTATGCGTTGCCCTTATAAGGCGCAATCCCCCTGTATCGGCTATTGTCTGAAACAGGCACAGGAGAAGAAGCACACCGCGCCGGAACGCTGAAAGGAGGATTTTTTCATGGCATTTAGACTTGTGATTGCAGAAAAGCCGAGCGTGGCGCAGACTATCGCCGCCGCGCTTGGCATTAAGGGGAAACAGGACGGGTATATCGAGGGCGGCGGCTACCTCATTTCATGGTGCGTCGGGCATTTGGTACAGCTTGCGGAAGCTGCCGCCTACGGGGAGCAATATAAAAAATGGAGTTTTGACAGCTTACCCATTCTGCCGGAGGAATGGCAGTACGCCGTTGACCCGGACAAGGGGAAGCAATTCAAAACCATTAAAGAGCTTATGCACCGCGCCGACGTTTCCGAAGTGGTAAATGCGTGTGACGCGGGGCGCGAGGGTGAATTGATTTTCCGCTTTGTCTACGAAGTGGCGGGCTGCAAGAAGCCCATGCGCCGCTTGTGGATTTCTTCAATGGAGGACGGGGCGATTAAGGCGGGCTTTGCTTCCCTCAAAGACGGGCGGGACTATGGCGCGCTCTTTGCGTCCGCCCTCTGCCGCGCAAAGGCTGACTGGCTTATCGGCATTAACGCCACCCGGCTTTTCTCCTGCCTGTATGGAAAGACCTTGAACGTGGGGCGCGTCCAGACCCCGACCTTAAAAATGCTCACCGACCGGGACGCGGCTATCTCCCATTTCCAGAAAGAAAAATATTATCATGTTCGCCTTGATTTATCCGGCGCGGACGCGGCAAGCGAAAGGATTTCGGACAAGGCAGAAGCCGACGCGCTGAAAGGGGCTTGCGAAGCGGGAAAGGCGGTATGCGTTTCCCTTACCAGAGAGAAGAAAACCGCAGCCCCGCCAAAGCTCTTTGACCTTACCTCTTTGCAGCGGGAAACGAACCGCATTTTCGGTTACACCGCAAAGCAGACCCTTGACCTTGCACAATCCCTTTATGAAAAGCGGCTCCTTACTTATCCGAGGACGGACAGCAGCTTTCTTACTGACGACATGGGCGGCACCGCAGCGGACATTATCGCGCTGCTTTGCGAAAAGCTCCCCTTTATGGCGGGCGCGGACTTCACGCCGGAGATTGCAAAGGTATTAGACAGCAAGAAAGTATCAGACCACCACGCAATCATTCCCACTATGGAGCTTGCAAAGGCTGACCCGGACGCGCTGCCGGAAAGCGAGAAGAATATCCTTACCCTTGCGGGGGCGCGTCTGCTTTTTGCCACCGCCGAGCCGCATATTTATGAAGCGGTTACGGCGGTTTTCTCATGCGCCGGGACAGACTTCACCGCAAGGGGAAAGACCGTACTTGCGGAGGGTTGGAAAGAGCTTGAACGCAGATACCGGGCGACGCTGAAAGATAAGCCCGAAGCAGAGGACGGGGAAAATGAGGGCGTGACGCTGCCGGAGCTTTCCGAGGGACAGAACTTTCCTAACCCCGCCGCAAAAGTAACGGAGCATACCACAACGCCGCCGAAGCCCCACAGCGAAGCGTCGCTTCTCTCTGCTATGGAGCGAGCCGGGAACGGGGACACCGACCCGGACGCGGAACGCCGGGGGCTTGGCACTCCCGCCACCCGCGCCGCCGTCATTGAAAAACTGGTAAAGGGCGGCTTTGCAGAGCGCAAGGGGAAGCAGCTTATCCCCACGCAGAACGGAGCCGCCCTTATATCAGTCTTGCCGGATATGCTCACTTCCCCGCAGCTTACCGCAGAATGGGAAAACAATCTGACGCAGATAGCAAAGGGAGCCGCAGACCCCGGCGAATTTCTGTCCGGCATTGAAGCTATGGCGCGGGAGCTTGTGCAGACACACGCCGCAGCACTGGACGGGAAAAAGGATTTGTTCCGGGAGGAAAAGCCCTCTGTCGGCAAATGCCCCCGTTGCGGTTCCCCCGTCCATGAGGGGAAGAAAAACTATTATTGCAGCAACAAAGAATGTGCCTTTGTCATGTGGAAGAATGACCGCTTTTTCGAGGAACGCAAGACCGCTTTTTCCGCGAAGATTGCCGCCGCGCTCCTTAAATCCGGCAAAGTGAATGTGAAGAAGCTCTATTCCCCGAAAACAGGCAAGACCTATGACGGAACTATCGTTCTGGCTGACACTGGCAGGAAATACGTCAACTACCGTATCGAAGTACAGAAGAACTAAAAACTTGAATAGCAAGCATAGGAAGCGGGTACCCACTTCCGTAAATCCCTGTCCTGCCGCTGACGCGCCGGACGGGGATTTTGCTTGTTGGGAAGTTTCCCAAACCCTCTAAAAAAATGAAAAAATTGTTGGCATAACGCACAGCCCACCGTAGTACGGGGCGAACCCCAAAAGCGCGGCGGTGCGCCGCCATTTCAGAAAGGAGCGAATGAATGGAAAAGAAAAAAGGTTACTCCATGTTTGAGCGTGACAAGTTAGACCCGGCTGACAGTATGCGGATAGAGCGAAATATTTATTTTGAGGAACAGACCGCTGACCTTTCCGGGCTTACCGCCCTGCCCTTAGAACAGTTACAGGCATTGCGGGAAGAATACGCGGCGGCTGAACAGGCAGCTTTTGAAGCCTTGCAAGAACAGGCGGCGACATGGGACGAACAGGCGGGAAAGACCCTTGCCATTGACAAAGCCATTGAGTATGTGAGGACACCCGAAGCTACGCATACCGCGAACCAGTGGGAAGCTACGGACTACGGGAAGCACATCAGCAACCGCGTCTACCAAATGCGCTACCACATATCCGAGAATACCCGGTATGACAGGGAAAAAGAGAAATCCATTCCCTATTCGTGGACGCTTTCATGGAGTATTTACACCAACAGCCCCCACAATTACGGACAGGCAAAAATCGCCGGACAGGAAAGGAAAGTCTTTGCAGACAAGGCAGCTATGGAAAAATATCTGAATGGGCGTATCAAAGCCTATCAGCATTTATTCACCGAGGTATCGCCGCCTATCCCGCCAGAGTATGCAGAGCATTTCAAAGTAAACGGGCAGCTTTTACCGGGCTATGCTATCGAGGGCGAGGAACGGGCGCAGCCTACCGCTGAAAAAGCAGCCCCCACCACAGCAGAGCCGCCACAGGACACCGAACAGAGAAAGGAGCGTGAAACCATAAACGAGCAGTTTTCAATTCTTATCGACAGCCGCAGCCGCTTTGAAACAGGCAAACCGGGCGGCGTGTGGCTTCCCATGCCGACCACAACAGAGCAGCTTCATGCGGCTATGGAAAGCGTCGGCATTACCGCAGACAATCCGCAGGATTTTTTCATCAACGGGTATTCTTCTACGGAGGACTGCCCCTTTGACTTGCCGCTTTCCGTTATCCAAAGCGCAAGCATGGACGAGCTGAATTATTTTGGAAAACTTCTGGAAATGCAGAGTGACGGGGACAAGGATAAATTTGCGGCGGCGGTTACACATGGCGAGTATGCCGGAAGCATGAAAGACCTTATCAACCTTGCACAAAACCTTGACTGTTACTGGCTCTATCCCACTGTCCGCAGCGAAGAAGATTACGGTTATTATCTTATCGACGAACTGGACGAGCTGGAGCTTCCCGAAGAAGCAAAGAAATATTTCAAGTATGAAGAATACGGGCGGGACGCAGTTAGCAAGGATAAGGGGCAGTTTACCGAACAGGGCTATATCTATAACAATCAGAACACCTTTACCGAATGGTATCGGGGAACGGAAAACGAGATACCCAAAGAATACCGCGTTATGAGCTTCCCACAGCCGGAACGCGGCGGACAGGACAAGACCTTTATGGACGCAGCCGCCACAGAGCAGACCGCCCGAACCGCCGCAGAGCAGCCACAGGAGCCGCACCCGGTTATCCCTATCGTGCTGACAGCCGGGAAGCCCGCCGAGAAATTAAAAGAGATTACCGACCGTCTGGAACAGGGCATTACGGAACTCTTTGACAGCGAGCGTTACAAGGAATATCTGAAAGTCATGTCAAAATTCCATAATTACAGCTTCCGAAACACCGTCCTTATCGCCATGCAGAAGCCGGACGCTTCCCTTTTGGCGGGCTTTTCCGCTTGGAAGAACAACTTTGAGCGAAATGTGATGAGAGGGCAAAAGGGAATTAAAATCATTGCCCCGTCGCCCTATAAAATCAAACAGGAAATGCAGAAAATCGACCCGCACACGCAGAAGCCCATAATCGGCAAGGACGGAAAGCCCGTCACCGAGGAAAAGGAAATCACCATACCCGCCTACAAGGTGGTATCCGTCTTTGACGTTTCCCAGACCGAGGGAAAGGAACTGCCGGACATTGCCGTTGACGAACTGACAGGCGACGTTGACCGCTATAAGGACTTTTTCGCAGCCCTTGAAAAGACTTCCCCCGTTCCTATCGCCTTTGAGAATATCGAGGGCGGCTCTCATGGCTACTACCACTTGGAGGACAAGCGCATTGCTATCAACGAGGGCATGAGCGAATTACAGACCTTAAAGACCGCCATTCACGAAATCGCCCATGCGAAGCTGCACGACATTGACCTCAACGCGCCAAAGGACGAGCAACCCCGCGTTGACCGCCGCACCCGCGAAGTCGAAGCGGAAAGCGTCGCCTATACCGTCTGCCAACATTACGGGCTTGACACGTCGGACTATTCTTTCGGCTATGTCGCCGGGTGGAGCAGCGGGCGGGAGCTGTCCGAGCTGAAAAGCTCCCTTGAAACGATACGCAGCGCAGCCGCCGAGATTATCAATTCCATAGACGCGAATTTTGCGGAGCTGCAAAAGGCACAGGACAAGGAGCAGACCGCCGGACAGGAGCAGCCCACCAGAGAGGGACAAGAAGCCGCGCCACAGCCGGAAGCCCCGAAAAAAGCAGATACAGCCGGGAAAGAAAAGCCGGAAGCAGCCCCGAAAGAAGCCTTTACCCCGGAAACGATTTACAGAGTGCGCCGGAACCCTTACAGCGACAGCCGGGAAAACAGCCACCTCTTGCAAGCCTATGTGACACAGGAGAACGGGCGGGCGAAAATGGGCGACGTGCTTTATACGGGAACGCCGGAGAAATGCCGCGAGCTTATGGGGCAGCTCAAAAGCGGCGAGCTGACCGAGGGCGACGTAAAGCAGCTTTACGCAAAGGCACAGGAAACGGCGCAGACCACCGGACAGGACAAGGACACCTTTTCCATTTACCAGATAAAGGGCGGGGACGAAACAAGGGACTTCCGCTTTGAGCCTTACGACCGCCTGCAGGCGGCGGGAAATGTGGTTGATAAAGCGAACTATGAGCTTGTCTATTCCGCGCCCCTTGCGCCGGAAACTTCCCTTGAAGATATTTATACCCGCTTCAATATCGACCACCCAAAAGATTTTAAGGGACACAGCCTTTCCGTTTCGGACGTGGTAGTGCTTCATCAGAACGGACAGGACACCGCGCATTACGTTGACAGCGTAGGCTTCCGGCAAGTGCCGGAGTTTTTACAGGAGCAGAAGCAGCTTACCCCGGACGAGCTGACAACGGGCGAAACAATCCAGACACCGAGGGGGACTTTCCATGTGACCGCCATGAGCCGGGAGCAGATAGAAGCCGCCGGATATGGCTTTCACCACCAGTCGGACGACGGAAAGTATCTGATTATGGGGAACGGGACGCGGGCGTTTGCTGTTGCCGCAGAGCAGCCGGAAAAGGCAAACCCCTTGAAGCATATCGAGGACACCGTAGAGCAGAACGACAACAACTTTGACGGTATCATCAACAACACCCCTACCGTTGACGAACTGGAAGCAAAGGTTAAGGCGGGAGAAACAATTTCCCTTGTTGACCTGGCTAACGCGGTCAAAGCCGACAAAGAGCGCGGCAAGGAAGCGAAGCCGGAAAAGAAGCCCTCTATCCGGGCGCAGCTTAGGGCTGACAAGGAAAAGGCGCAGAAGAAAAACGCAAAGCAGAAATTACAGGATTTGGAAAGGAGCTGACCCATGCCGAAACAGAGTAAATTTGAGAACGTGGATTTGTTCGCTTCCCTCAATGCGGTTATGAAGCAGAACACAGGCTTTTACCAGAGCGACTTGGAGATTGACAAGGAGATTATCGCAAAGGCGGCGGCAAGCCCCCGCAAGGAGGACAAGACCCTTTTGTGGTTCTGCCGCCCGTCCGGGACGCATTGCTTCCGGGAGCGCGACGTTTTCCTCAAAGACACCGCGCCCCACAACACATGGCGTTTCTACATGGAGCAGACGAGCGACCGCGTCCTTGCCTATGCAATCGAGCTAACGGGGACGGAGCGCGGGAAAATCAAGGGCAATCTGTACGAACTGGACTACGCTAAACATTATGAGCGCGTCAAGGAAAAGGAGCTGCCCGCCGATACGGTGAAGCTGATTTATGAGCATGGGGAACGGGAGATACCCGCCGGACAGTTTTTCAACGGCAATCCCGATTATGAGCTTGGAAAGTTTGAACGCTTTGAAGCCGTACCCAACGACCCGGACGCGCTGCAATCGCTCTTACAGGAAGAACGGCGCAGCCGGGAGCAGCTTCCGCCGGGGGATTTCAAGGCGCATATCGCCGCATTGCGGGACGGGCTGATTGAAACGGAAGCGCGGCGCATTGTACGGGAAATGAAGCGGCACGACACGCCGAACAGCCCCAACAAGACCCATTTCATGGTAGAGCTTTCCCCGGCGTTCATGCAGCTTGCAGCCACAAAGGACACTGACCGCCTTTTCTCCATGCTGCCCTACAAGACCCTTGCCTTTTCCAAAATCGAGGGCAGACATGGGACGTATGCGCTGATTGACAAGGGGGAGAACCGGGACAGGAAGATAAGGAAGCCCCGCCCCTCTATCCGGGCGCAGCTTAAAGCAGACAAGGCAAAGACCGCCCCGAAAAAGGCGGCGGCAAAAACAAAAAATCACGATATGGAGGTATGAGCATGATTAGACTGACTGTTGAAGAAACAAACCTTTTGAGCATTTACAACGAGGGCGGCAAGCGGGCTTTGATTGAGAATGTCAACGCCGCGCTGCCCTACATGGACGCGGATATGCGGGAGCTTGCAAAGCGCACCCTTTCCAAAGTGGACGCTTTGACCGAAGCGGAATTTGCAGAGCTTCCCATTTACGCCGCTGATGAAGTATGAACGGGGTTAAGCGGCTGACGCCGCCCCAGAGCCGGAAAGTCAACGCCCTTGTGCGCCGGACGTGCTGCAATTATGATAACGGGAACTGTATCTTACTGGACGACGGGGACGAGTGCGTTTGTCCGCAGCTCATTTCCTATTCGCTTCTCTGCAAGTGGTTCCGGGCTGCGGTGCTTCCCGCCGACAGGCTACTCTATGCGGAGCTTTACCAGACAGGGGACAAGAAGAAGTGTACCGAGTGCGGCGCGTTCTTTGCGTCAACCTCTAACAGTGTCAAATACTGCCCCGTCTGCCGGAAGCGTATCACCCGCAGACAAGCTGCCGAGCGCATGAGGAAAAGACGCACCCCTGTTACGCAGTAGGTGCGGAAAATCCCTTGATTTACAGGGCTTTCCGGGCGTGAAAATCGGATAGGCGATACTTTATACCTTTACCCCCGAAAATGGCGTTCTACTGCGTAACATTCACGAAAACAGCACCCATAAAAAGACAGGGCGCGGAAGTCATATACTGGCTTCCGCGCCCTGTTCTTTTTTTGCCTATCTGACATTTCCCTTTTCCATTTCTTCAAGCGGGAACTGCGGGAGGGCTTCTATCAGCTTCTTTGTGATAGACTGGCGCATATCTTCGTTGATTTCCTGTTTCGTGCTTCCGTCTGGCTGTCTGACCGCTACCGTCGATAGCCTGTCGATTTCGTCCTTGTAGCAATCCACGACTTTCTCCACCGCCCATTTCTCCCCGGCAACGGCGGCGCGTATGGTTTCATATTCCGGCATTTTCTGGTTTTCCATGCTCAACGCTCCTCTGCTTTTTGATAGCCCTATCATAGCACAGCGGCGGGGATTTTGCTATCCTTATCCGCGTTCTGTTTCCTTTTCCCGTTCCGGCTGTCTGTCTGCCTGTAAAATGCTGTCAATGTTCTGCTTGATAATATCATATTCCCGGACTTTCTTTTTCAATTTTCCATAGTCGGCGTAAAGGGCTTCTTTCTGCGCTTGGAGGGCTTCATACTCCGATTGCAGCGCGGCGAGGTTCGGGAGCTTCGCAATGCCCGCCGCTTTCAGTGACCTTACGGCGGCTTCATGGAGGATAATTGCCTGTTCCTGTCCGGCGCGGTACTTCTCCCTGTTCCTTGCCTTGCGGTATGCGTCATAGACAGGCTTTGTCTTTTGATAGGTGGAAACATTCTTGATAAGCACCGCCATTTCCGCAAGCCGCTTTTCGGCGTTCTTCAATGCGTCTGCCGCCTGTCCGCTTTCCGCTGCCATTTCCTCAATCCGGCTGACTAAATCCGCGTACTGCTCAATCTTATGTTCCGTCAAGAAATTCATTGTTTTAGCTGCCTGTTTCAGATTGTGGATTTTCGCCCACTGTTCATAGCCCTTACTCTGCGCTGCCTTGATACTGTTCTCAATGTCGATAAGCAGCGACACGCCGCGCTGCTCTCTGGGAGCTTTCGCCACCTTTGTCCGTCTGCCCGCTATCCGTTCCCTTACGGCTTCCTCTGTATAGTCTGCGCCGAGGGTTTTAAGGCGGGTGAAGCGTTCCTGTCCGGGGGCGCGGCATGATACATATTTCCCCGGCTTTATCTCATAGCCCGCCGCCTGTAACCGCGTTAGCAATTCCTCAAAACTGGAAACTTGGGGGATAAGCGCGTCAACAGTGGTTTTCAGCTTGCCTTTCCAACTTGTACCCGTCTTTTCTGCCTGGTACTCCGCATAGCTCTTTCCCTTGCTGCCCTTGCCGGGGACGACAACGGACAAGCCATTTTCCCGGCACAGCTTGTCGCTCATGTTCCGTATGCCGTAATAGCTCCTTTTGTTGGAATTGTATTTATGGTGGTCTACAAAGTTCACCGCGCAAAAAATGATATGGTTATGGACGTGTCCTTTGTCAATGTGCGTCGTGAGTACATACTCATGCTGCCCCTTTGTTACCGCGTCGGCAAGCTGCTTTCCGATTTCATGGGCTTTCTGATAATCGACTTCCCCCGGCTCAAAGGACTGTATCAGATGAAAGGCTAAATTGTTCCCCTTTTGGAGTGCTTGCGACAGGGTATATTCAAACTCAATATCTGCCGTTTCATAGGAGCAACCGAAAGAGGACACAAGCATTTTCCCGTCCGTCTTGTCCGGGTTTTCGATATAGTCAAGGGCTTTGCTTAGAGTGCTTTTAATAGGCTTAATCTTTGTAACCGCCATATCTCCGCAAGCACCCCCTTTATTTCCTCTATGTCCTCTTGGTATGCGTTCCCCGTCGCGTTTACGCGGCGTGCTATCTGGTTGACGTTGACACCGATTTTCTGTATCTCTGCGGTCATAGCCTTTATATCGGCGTGGTCTATCTGAATGATATACCCGTCAATGGCAATCTTCCGCAGATACGCCGCCATGTTCCGGGTGGGTACGAGCTTCATTTTTTCCAGTATTAAATCCCGTTCCGCTTCCGTCACTCTGAATTTGATTTGCACTGTCCTTTTGCGTCCGTCCATGTGTTCGCTCCTTTCCTTTCCGTTCCGAGGGTTTGGGACACTTCCCAACAAGCAATTTTCAACCGACGCGCCGCAGCGCGGGAGGGCGAAAATACGGAAGTGGTACCCGCTTCCTATGCTTGCTACGAATGTTTTTATCCTTTAGGCTCTTATCACCTACTACGGAGAAAAAGCGATTTTGCCAAACTTACGCAAAAGAAAAACGCTGCAACCTCAAAAAAGATTACAACGCTTTCTAAATCCTGTTCAGTTTTAAGTCGGACATTCCTATTCGCCCTCTTTTTCGACTTCGGAAATCTCCTTTGCCGTTGCGGTTACAATCCGTATGCCTGTATCGCTCATACCGTCAAGAAGCGCGTCAAGCTGCCGCCGCTGCGTGTTCTTCTCCGGCGGCGTTTCTAAAAGGAATTGGTCTACGGATATATGGTAACGCTGTATCAGCTCAAAGAATATCTGTAAACTTGGGTGCTGCCCCTTGTTCTCAATGTTCGCAAGGTAGCGCGGCGAGATAAACATTTCGTCGCCTACTTTCTTGCGGCTCTCCTTGCATCCCTCACGCGCTGCCTTTATCGCTGCCCCAAAAGCCTTAAAGTCGTATCGTGGTACTGGTCTTTTTGCCATAGTTATTCACCCTATTACATTTTACTGTTCCCCTTTCTTCTTGGATATGTCTACGTAGTTCTATCAGTTAGCCAAAATAATTCATATATATATATGTTGACAACAAGCTGCTTTTGTATATAATATTATATAAAAGGGGGGGAATGTTTATGTTACATAGCATGCGTATTCGATAAGCATTGAAATCAAAAAAGATTTTTCCCATTTTCAATATGGGCTTTTTTGTCATGCTTATTTTGCGTATGCTATACAACAAAACTAACGACGTATAGACATAGTATAAAAACTATGCCTTAATTTTGTTGTAGTATTATATGTATAAATGCAGGTCAATGCTCATGTTGAGAATTGACCTGCATTTTTTTGCGCAAAAGGAGAAATATTATGCTTGAAAAATATTGGATAAAATGTCCAATTTGTAACGGAAAGACGAGGGTTCAAGTATTTTATAATACGGTATTAAGAAATTTTCCTCTTTTCTGCCCTAAATGTAAATTAACGCATATCGTTGATGTTGAAAAACTAGAAATCATAATCAAAAACTCTGAAAAACAAACTTTTTAATTTTGAAAAGGAAGGATATTTAAATGAAACACTTACCTAAAAGTACACCTACGGAAATATTGAATGACCCATACGGATTTACTTACAAAGAAATGTCGGAAGTAATTGGAGAGGATAAAGCAAGAGCCTTATATACGGAATTGTATAAACAGCCATTTCACAAAGAAAATCTATCAATATCAACAAAAAAAGTCTATAAAAGTAGCGATACTGAAAAGTATGTTTATGAATTGAAAGATAACAGGTATATTGAAACGGTTTTTATTAAACGGCGAGATGGTGGGACTGTTTGCGTAAGTACGCAAGTTGGTTGTTCTGTTGGCTGTATTTTTTGTGAGTCCGGACGCAATGGTTTTGTTCGTAATCTAACACCGTCTGAAATTGTGCAGCAGGTTGTATTGATACGTCAAAAAGTAAATCGTATCGTTTTTATGGGAATGGGAGAACCTTTATTCAATTACGACAACTTGATTGCAGCAATCCATATTCTTCGAGATAGAAATGGACTTAACTTTCCAACCGACGGCATTACCGTATCAACAGTTGGTCCAGTTAATCAATTAAAAAAATTGCGCGAAGAACATCTAAAAATTCAGTTGACAATATCTTTACATGCAGCAACACAGGCTGCGAGAAACTGTATCATTCCTCATATGCACATGTACGCTATTGAAGATGTTGTTAAGCAAGCATTGTCCTATTCTCAAAGGCATAATCGAAAAGTGGTATTTGCGTATTTGCTTTTACCAGGTATAAATGACCGTTCCTCAGATATAAGGCAACTTGCAAAATGGTTTAAGGGCAAAAATGTTATGATTAACGTGCTGCAATACAACCCGACGAGTAATTCAAAAATTAGAGCACCACAAAAACAAGAAATGGTTGCGTTCAAACATCAATTAGAGCAAACAGGACTTGAAGTTACCATGAGAGTTTCTCATGGTAGAGAGATTAAAGCAGCTTGTGGACAGTTAGCTAATACATATAATAAAGCCAAAAAACAACAGAAATAATTTAATTAAAAGAGCCAGACGCACAGACGCAGAGCCGATAATATGCAGTTTGAAATACTGCTGTTATCGGCTCTTTTTTGATTTTAATTTGTGCCCCTAATAACCATATTGGAGCAAAATCAGAACTGTTGCTTGTCGTTCTTTGATTTCCGCAGCAGCTTTGAAAAATCAAAGCCGCCGTTTCTTTTTATCTTCTAATGAAATGACGCGGTATCACTGTTGAAATCGGCGGCTAAAGGAGGTAGCCGCCATGAAGCAAAAAGCATATCGACAAAATCCGACAGTTATTGACTTATCAAAAAAAGCCCGCCCACCACCGGGGGAAACTACGCTTATATATATGAACTGTCTAATCATCTGGATACTGCTTACAATGCCTATGCGCCCGTCCGGGCTTTTCGGACGGGCGCATTTTGTACGTTCAAAAAATTTTTGAAGAAATTTCAAAAAATCTTCGGCGTTTTTGAAAAACGCCGTATTGCCCCGCGAAAAGGGGGGAAGCACCACCAACTTTCCAACGAGAAAGGAGGTGAGAATGTGGAACCTAATAGCAGGGAGTTTTACAAACAGTGTGCTTTTCAGAAGTTTTGTAATACGGTATTGCACAATGAAGCTTGCGACACCCATAGAGAACTTCGCAGACACAAGGCAAAGGAAGTGACCTTTTCCGACATGACCTTAGACGAAGCGCGGCAGCTTCATACGTTTGATGAATATTTCAAACGTGAAGCCGCCGAAACCGTCTTTGAGAAAGCCGGGAAGAAAATCACGCCAAAGCTGCTTCTTGAAGCAATCCGTACTTTGCCGGAAGAAAAGCGCAAAGCCATATTGCTGTATTACTTCGAGGGAATGAACGATACCGAGATTGCGGAGCTGTTCAACACGTCGAGAAGCACGATACAGTACAGGCGGACAAGCTCTTTTGAGAAATTAAGAAAATATCTGGAGGAAAATGCTGATGAATGGGACGAATGGTAACGAACCCGGCTACCCGGAAAATGCCCTTGTTCCTTATCCTGTCATTGTGGCAGCGACAAAGGGCGACCCGGACGCCATGAAGATTGTCTTGCAGCATTTCAGCGGCTACATAGCCCGCCTCTCCATGCGGAAGCTGTACGACGAGCGCGGGAACGTCTATTTTGGCGTAGACCACGACATTCGGGAACGGCTGCAAGCAAAACTGATGATGGCTGTCCTCACCTTTAAGGCAGAGGAATAAACCGCAGCGGCGGCGGGACGCTTTCTCTCTCCCCCTTTTCCGTTCCGCTGCTGACGCGGCAGCAAAGCCATTCTGAACCTTGACAAAGAAAGCGGCGCAAGATAACGGCGGCGCAGCATAGGGCAAATCGGATACGTTCCTTTTGCGCCGAGCCATACGGCGGGTGCGCCATGACGCTATCCGGGTGAGGTTATCCCCGCCCGGACAGCCGAGCGACCAACACCGCGCCGGAAAGCAAGTGTAGCGGCTTGCGGGCGACGACACGCAGAATATACAATGATACTTCCTTACAGCCACAGTCCGAGCGTTAAGAGCGTCGCAGGCAATGGGTAGGGCGGCATGAGAACCATGCCGGGGTGAAATTCCCATGAGGTTATGCTAATAACCGTCCGATTAAAGCCTTTGTTTTATTGAATAGTGGACTTGCTGCTATTCATAGACTATATTATATGTTTGCGAAAGAAAGGGGGATTTTCTTTGACGCAAAACCAAACGCCCGTTACCACAACGGAGCATAAAATAGGAAAAGTTACTTACCTTGTATGTTCGTCCGCAAGTGAACGCGCAACGGACACACTGGATAAAAAGATAAAAAAACTCATTCGCAAAGACATGGAACTGAACCCCGCAAACGCCCGGAAATAGGGCGTTTCTTCACATTTTATACATGACACAGGCAGCGGTATGTGGTATAATATAGACAGTACAAATACCATGCTTGTCTGTCGTCGGAAAGGAGGACAAAATGTTACAGACAGACAAGATTACCGCTTTATATTGCAGATTGAGCCAGGAAGATATGCAAGCCGGGGAAAGCGAGAGCATACAGAACCAAAAACTGATTTTACAAAAGTATGCTGACGAACACCACTTTTTCAACACGCGCTTTTTCGTAGACGACGGATTTTCCGGCGTGAGCTTTGAGCGTGAGGGGCTTCAAGCCATGCTGCATGAGGTTGAAGCCGGGAACGTGGCGACCGTCATAACAAAAGACCTTTCCCGTCTGGGACGTAATTATCTGAAAACCGGGGAGCTGATAGAGATTGTCTTTCCCGAATATGAAGTGCGCTACATTGCCATTAACGACGGTGTAGACACAGCAAGGGAAGATAACGAGTTTACCCCTCTGCGGAACTGGTTCAACGAGTTTTACGCCCGCGACACCTCAAAGAAAATCCGGGCTGTCAAACAGGCAAAGGCGCAGAAAGGCGAGCGCGTCAACGGCGAAGCTCCTTACGGCTACCTTATCGACCCGGATAACCGCAATCATCTGATACCCGACCCGGAAACGGCGCACGTCGTAAAACAGATTTTTGCAATGTATGTACGGGGCGACCGTATGTGTGAAATCCAGAACTGGCTGCGGGACAATGAAATACTGACCGTCGGGGAACTGCGCTACCGCAGGACAGGGAGCAAACGCCACCCCCGCCCACAGCTCAACGCATGGTACAACTGGCCGGATAAGACGCTGTACGACATTCTGACAAGGAAAGAATATTTAGGGCATACCATAACCGGGAAAACCTACAAGGTATCTTATAAGTCGAAAAAGACGAAAAAGAACCCGGAGGAAAAAAGGTATTTCTTCCCCAACACTCACGAACCTTTGATTGATGAAGAAACCTTTGAACTTGCACAGAAGCGGATTGCCACCCGGCAACGCCCGACAAAGGTTGATGAAATTGACCTGTTTTCCGGGCTGCTCTTTTGCGGGGACTGCGGCTACAAAATGTATGCAGTACGCGGAGCCGGGACGCTTGAACGGAAACACGCCTACACTTGCGGCAACTACCGCAACCGGGCAAGAAATGATATGCTCTGCACTACGCATTATATCCGCAAAAGCGTATTGAAAGAACTTGTCCTTGCAGACTTGCAGCGAGTAACGTCTTATGTGAAAGAGCATGAACAGGAGTTTATCGAAACAGCCAACGAGTGCAGCGCAAAGGCAGTACAAAAGACGCTGACACAGCAGCGGAAAGAGCTTGACAAGGCGCAGAACCGTATTAACGAGCTGAACATCTTATTCCGCAAGCTCTACGAGGACAACGCTTTAGGGAAACTTTCAGATGAACAATTTGCTTTTCTGACTTCCGGCTATGATGAAGAAAAAAAGACGCTGACCCGGAGGATTGCGGAGCTGTCACAGGAAATCGACAACGCCACCGAGCGCAGCGCGGACGTAAAAAGGTTTGTCGCACTGGTACGCAGATACACAGCGATTGAAGAACTGACCTACGAAAACGTCCATGAATTTATTGACCGTATTCTTATTCACGAACTGGATAAGGAAACGAACACCCGCAAAATCGAAATCTTTTATAGCTTTGTCGGCAGAGTTGATACAGGTGACAAGCCTACCGAAAGTATCTCCTATTTCAGACAGATAGGAGCCGACGTAAAGAGTTATGCTATCTAACATACATCAAAAAGAGGTAAGATAACACCCTCTGCAAAAAAGGTATCGTTATCTTACCTCAACAAAATTAGAGCCTGAGTAACCATCATCAACTCGGACTGAAACAACTTCAATATCTTTTTTGTCTTTCAGGAAATCCAGAATCAAAGCTTTCTGGTTAGAAATGCTGTTACTTTCCAGTTTTGCTGAACTGGAAATATCGCCATCTTCTTTAGATAATCTGACATAGATGGCGGCATGATAGATTTTATTGATATTCTGATACATATCTTACCTCCTTTTATTACGTCAGAAAATCCATGTAATAAAAGGGGGCTGCATAATTTGTCCTTACCGACATTCTAACACAGTCCCCTCAATCTTGCCAGTACTTTTTCAGACACTCAGAAGCATATTCTCAAATGCCTGCTCCATAGATATACCGTTATTAGCAAATCTGACTTTTACTTTCATATTACCGATCCGGACCAGATAAGGATTTCCTACTTTATTCAGAAAAATATCTCTCCGTTCCTGAAGTGACTTATTTCTGTCTGCTTTTATCATCCGTAGATCAGTCATTTCATTGATATCTACATCACTGAAATCCTGATCCAGATAATTTCTATATTCCTCTGCAGTCATGCCCTTCTCCTTCCATTCCCATCTGAATCCGTACTGCTTTCAGTACCCGATCCAGGCTCCACTTGTTCACTCTTCCGCATTTCTCAATAATACATTTCGTAGAAATGCTCATAACCTGTTCAGCCAGTGCCAAGCTTCCTTTTCGGATTCCCGTCATATCATATTTGCTGATAAATACATGCGTTGGCAAATATCGTTTCTTATAAATTCTTGATGTCAGCGGAACTACCGTTATGACTGAACTGTATGTATTGGCTTTATTATTACTCACTACGATCACCGGTCTTACTCCACCTTGAACCGAAGTTGTCGGGAACATACCGAGATCCGCCCATAAGATATCGCCTCTTCGAATCGTCACTTGTCATCTCTCCAATCTTTTTTTATTTGTAAAGCATTCATAGCGCTATATTGGCTCCACAGGAATACGGCAGAGTTTCTTTCCCATAAGGAAAGCTCTGCCGCATAACCTCTATAGCCAATTTGATTATTAAACAGTGCTCGCTCGATTCTATTTATCCTCGATACCCCGAATCGTTACTCCCGCATATGCAGGAAGGGAATAATAACCTGCCCGGATGCACACTCCGGACCACAACCCGGAAACTCTCGTTTCCAGGCTCCAGCAGTTCATAGGTTTACCAGTTACAGACTTCTCAGGATCTGCAAGTGTATCGCATCTCATACATATCATCGCATCACCAGCCTGCCAGCTGGCTTCGGTCAGTGCTTTTTCGCAGCATTACAGACTGAACCAAAAATCTTGGTTTTGTCTTATAATCCTATAGCGGCATCTTCCTCGTGCTCACTGTATGAAATGTCACGTCAGTTATTATTGGATATTCAGTTATCATGGTGCATTTTAGGGAGTCCTTAAAGCTCCTCTAATTACTAAAGTCAAATGACTTCGGCTGATGCAAAAAATTTTCCAAAATTTTTTAAAAAAATTCTTTCATATACATTTCACGCATTTTATTAAGGATTGTTTTCAGCTTGTACGCTAATACCTGTCTGGAAATCCCCATAATCTCTGCCATCTGTGTCTGTGTCTTATTTTCAAAGAAAATGCTATAAATAATCATGCGTTCCTCGGTATTCAGCTGATCGATCACTTTGTGAATATCCTGCTGTTCCATTTTCGTCAGTACACTGTGCTCCACGTCACAATTCAGATCCGGGAAATCCTCAATCATGAATCCTTCCCCATCAATGGACTGTCCACTGTAAGGCACCTCCCGCAGCATCTTATCCACGACTTCCCCCAGCTCGTTCTTAATCTCAACTTTTTTTGCCTTGCTGCTTCTGTAAAAATTGTTCATCGCATACGCAACTTCTTTTGTAATCTCGATCATTTCTCCATCAATATTTGCGTAGTACTTTCCTTCATAAAAATATGGGTGTTCAATATACATATCCGTTCCTCCTGAATTTGAAATCTTGTTGCTCGTTTCAAATCCAGAAGGCGGACCTCTGTTTAGGATCATGCCTGCTCCGCCTTTATCCTGCCGGGATACGCCCGCAGTTATTGGCTGAGAAATTCAGGCACGAAAAAAAGCCCCAGTAGTTTTTTCTTAACTACTGAGGCTTTCGTCTCTTTCTTGTATTCAGTTATCTATGCCTTCTTTCATCAGCATAATCATTGTATCAGGATAAAGTTCACAAAATATCCGCAATATATTCCCATAAGTTCATATCATTATTGGAATCGTACATATTTCAGTATAAAAAGTTCACCGTGTTATTCTTCTACTTCTTTTCCATCTATATATAGTTGAAATTTATCAGGATTATTGACTACATCATAGTCCTCTCCGTATTCTACAGGTCTATATTCGGCTGTCATTACCGATTCCCCATCTTCAATATCCTCTTTCCATAAATAGATGTTCATATCAAGGCTCGTCGCATATCCCCTGTCTATGGAGAATTTTGTCGAATAAAATGAATCATCCTTGTACATCTGCAAAAGTTCTCTTGCAAAAGCTTCTTTATCCCCGATATGTCCCCGGTTAGCAACCACTGTAATATTTTCATCTCGATTTACGGAAAATGTTCCAACTACATCCGGTTCGCCTTCCTTATGACCAGATTCAGATTTCCCATAAATACTTCCTGCAGCAATTATCAAGATCACTGCTCCTGAAATCAATGCAATTATCTTTTTCTTCATATTTTTATTTTTATTTTCCTTTTAGTTTTTTTACTGCGTAATTGATTACTTCTTCCGGTGTGGGTCTGTCTCCTTTAAGTGTCATTTTCTTCCATTCTTCCTGCACAGCCGGATCGGGATTATCAAATCCTGCATCTATGGCTATCTGCATTTCTCTGCGTACCTCTTCTGGTGTTGTGTTGTACTTTTCTGCAATCTTCTCATAAATAGTTTTCTGCACATAAATACTTTGCCTATTATTCATTGCTTTGTATGGGCATGTCCATTTATTCCGGTCACAAACTGGTTTCTCCAAAGAAGAAAAAAATCACTAAATCAAATAATAGTGAGAATAGTTAAATAAAAAATTGACCTTTATTCATCAAAGACAAAGTTGCTGGAGAATATTTTTTCTCTCCAGCAACTTTCTTTATCTTTAAGCCATTGAGATACAATACTGTCCAATCAGCTTCATCCAACTATTATATTTATTCTTTTCACACACCTTTCGGCAAATTTCATTCTCCATCAATACACAGAACATCTTATCATAATCAAATGCCCAAACAGCACCATTCACATGGTTTTCCACTGCTTTCTGATCTATGCTTTTCAAGCGTGTGACCATTTTTTCAATTTCTCCATTTCCCAAGTTACCGATATTTTTGCAGATAAACCGAAAGAAATTCAACGTTGCATATTCATCATGCCAATGGAACTCTTCTGGATTGTTTTTAATTTTACTGGCTCTCAGCTGTTCTTTGATTATCTGAGCAGCTACACCTTTCATCGAATCTTCGTATCTCATATTATTCACCTACTCTTCCTCAACGCCCAGTGACGGCTTAAATCTTTTATCCTTTGCCTGCGGTACCACGATCTCATAAAAATAAAATCCTAAATACCCAAGTGCCTGCTTCTTCATTTTATAAAAAGAAGTCCTGCCTATTCCTAACTCCTGTTGTACTTCCACATCTGTCTTATTATAATGACTGCAAAAACAGGAATGAAGGATTTCACTGAGCATCACACCATTCGGTGCATAGAACTTCACCAAAGTCATTCCCCGATAGATCATGTCCGACAATCCATAAATAATCATCAGATTATTCATCTCCCGGTGCATCTTTGGCACATTCAGCTGGTTGTTATAAATGCTCAGATAACTCAATGCATATGCCATATCTTCATTGATTTTCTCCTGGCATTCCATATCCAGTTCTTCTAACACAATCTGATTTTCCAAAATCAATTTCTGATAGCTTGTCATCAATTCTTTAATATCAGTATAATGTCTTTCGATTGTAACTTCCAGATAATCCTGTGCATGACTTGCCATCTGGAAGGTAATTTCTTTCATTGATTTAATTGCATAATCTCTGTCTGTCATCAGTTTCAAAATCTCCTTATCATCATCACACTAACTGGCGGTCTTTCAGACCAGTTCGCTTTCCCCATGATTTTGATGGGAAGCAATTACTTACTACAATTTGCAGAAGCGGATATCCAAAAGGCATTGTGGGAGTTGCCTTTGCTGACCGGAATCCATCTTCTTATGTAAAACCTGCAGGAATATAAAGGGAAAGTGACTATCCCTGCCGGTTAATAATCCAAATAATATCGTCTATACCTATCTCTCCTTATGCTGTTTTTCTCTCCATAAACCATTTATCCACTTCGTAAAACAAATGGCTTTCCTGTCCCTGTATCATACAGGTGTACATCATTCCTACACCGCCTGCCTTTCTGCTGGCGCATCGCTCGATTTTCAAAATTCTGTCAATGCTATACTTTCTTCCATCCTCCCATGTAAAAAATATGGGAACCAGCTGTCCGTCTTTCCGAAACTCTGCCACTACATCTACATATACTTTGTTCATGCCGACACCTCACTATAAAATCTCGATTGCTCTTGGCGATGCCGGAATCCTTCGGATATATCCGTTTTGCTCCAACTGCTTGATTCTGGAAAAAGCAGATGATGTTGATTTCACCCCGATCAACTCTCCAAATTCCCGAACTGTCGGCGGATATCCATGCTCCTTCGTATAATTCAAAATACACTGATAACTTTCTTCCTGTTTTCTGGTTAATGCTTTTTTCAAATCTATCCCTCCAATTACCCATGAAAATAACTGTGTGGATGGACCGTGTGCGTACCAGCGTCTAAGTGGGATAAGACTTTATCCTGGTACATTGCCGCTCGCTGTATACTGAAATATCCAAACCGTCGTCTTATCTCATCTACAGTACGATCCAGCTTCTCTAACTTTTCTTTTTTCTCCTGATTTCCAAATAAATCCAACTGCACGGGAATATCATCTAACACAAGATCCGCAGCTCGGATTCCCAGGCTTCTAATGGGATGTTCCCATTTGTAATTATCTTTAAATAGCTGAAATGCTGCAGTTACAATCTCATTTGTAATATTCGTTGGCTGTCGTAAATGTATCTGTCTGGAAAAACTATACAATCCATTATCTCGAACTGTAATTTCTACTGTTTTGCATTTAAATCCATGTTTCCGCAATCGTGCAGCTACACTTTCTGCCAATGCTATTTGAATGATCCAAACATCCAGATCATTTTCCAGATCTCTCGGTGTTGTGGTGCTATTACCTATCGACTTTACTGGAGCTTCATACCCTTCCTTGCAAACCGGATCTTCATCCCAGCCATTTGCGAAAGCCCATAATACATTTCCTATTTTTCCAAAATGGCTCTCTAACAACTTTTCGTCTGATTCCGCAAGTTGCCCGATTGTCCGGATTCCAAGTTTTTGCAATTTCTTATTTGTCTGTCTTCCGACATAAAGCAAATCTGACGCAGGAAGCTGCCATATCCTGTCTTTATAATTTTCTCGATTAAACTCTGTGATTGCATCCGGCTTTTTGTAATCTGAACCAAGTTTCGCATAAATCTTATTCCAGGAAATTCCAATACTCACTGTTACTCCAAGTTCGTATTTAATCCGATGGCTGATTTCTCTCGCAATCGTCATTCCGCTTCCTTTCAGATTTCCACTATCTGATACATCCAGCCAGGCTTCATCAATTCCATATGGCTCAATTTTATCTGTATACTCTGAATAGATTTCCCTTGCCATTTGAGAAAATCGCAAATATAAATCCATCCGTGGTGGTACAAAAATAATTTCCGGGCAAACCTGTTTCGCCTGCCATAATGCCATTCCGGTTTTTACTCCTTTTTTCTTGGCAATATAATTTGCTGTCAGCACAATTCCATGCCGGGCTTCCGGATCACCACCGACTGCCAGAGGCATTCCAGCAAATTCCGGATGATGTAGCATTTCTACACTGGCATAAAAACAGTTCATATCACTATGCAGGATCACACGCTCACTCAAACTTTTCACCTCCCAGCTGCTTCCTTCAACATAATGTCTTATCAATTTCTGTATGTTTAGTATATATCGACATTTCGGAGATAGTCAAGTAACATCTTGGTTGTATTTTCTCCATTTCGGAGATTATTGTTGATTTTATTTCTAACATACGGTATAATGCATATAGAAAATTCAAATAGAAATGAGGCGAACAAATGCGTGATTTCGGGGAAATATTAGCAGAAAATAGAAAAAAGAAAGGATACTCTCAATCAGATCTGGTAAACCTGCTTTCTCAGGAAGGTATTCAGGTCACTACAAAAGCACTCTCCAAATGGGAGAACAATGCACGAGAACCCGCTTTACATGTTTTCCTGACACTTTGCCAGTTACTTGATATCGAAGATATATATGAATCCTTCTTTGGAGAAAATCCATATAACATTATGAGTGGATTGAATGAAGAAGGCAGAAATAAATTGATTGAATTTGCTGATATTTTGAAAGCTTCTAAAAAGTTTTCTCCACTGTCTGCAAAGATTATCCCATTCCATCATCCTGTAGAAATTACCTGGGAACCAGTTTCTGCTGGTACTGGAAATTACCTGGAAGATTCTGTAAAAGAAACCTATGACGTAGGACATCTTGCTCCTGAGCAGACTGACTTTGGTGTGCGGATCTCTGGTGATAGTATGGAGCCACTTTATCATACAGACGATGTTGCATGGATTCAGAAAAAAGATTCTCTTGCTAATGGTGAAATTGGAATCTTCTATCTCAACGGCAATACTTACATCAAGGAATTACACGATGAGCCAGATGGTGTTTATCTGATCTCTTTAAATCAAAAATATCGTCCTATCCAAGTTTTGGAATCTGACTCTTTTAAGATTTTTGGAAAAGTAATCGGGAAATGCAAAGGTGCAGAAATTCCAGGATTTCATTAGATTTCAACAGCAGGTTCATGATCCTACTGATAACAATAAGCAAAGGAAGTGATTGAATGGCAATCAATAATACATTAAAAGATATTCGTGAAGAACGGAATCTCATTCAAGCAGATTTGGCTGAAGCCATAGGTTCCTGCAGCCAGACGATAGGCCGCATCGAACGTGGAGAACGAAATCCCTCTCTTGAGATTGCAATCCGGCTGGCACATTACCTGAAAGTGCCTGTAGAAGATATTTTTCAAGTTGAAGACTGAAGCACAACAGCCAGAAAACCGAGGAGTAAAATCCCCGGTTTTCCTTTTGCTCAAAAATCACTGTAATCCACTTACATTTTCTTCTTTTCTGCCTGCTCCGTCAATCAGGTCATAGCTCATATCCAAAAAGTCCAGTGTCTTAGCCTCACTGACAGAACCATCCAGTAAAATCGTGATCCAGTACTGCTTATTCATATGGTATCCAGGTAAAAATCCATAAGTCTGAATAATCATATTCGTCATGTCCGGATCACACTTTACGTCCATGATATCAACCGGATCTTTTCCTTCTAATCCCAGTTTCGATTTTTCAACCGTCATGACCACAGCATACCATTTTCCATTCTTATGTCGTAGCACAGCATTATCTGGTGATTGTGCCCATAAATACTCCGGCACCGTACCATACTGTTTCTTCACATATTCAAAAATTTCTTCTTTCTTCACAGTTTATTCAACTCCTGATTCTTCTGATATCCTGCCCATAATCATACCATATTTTCAGTTCCCGTACTACCTGCCAAATTCTTTTGCATTTTCCCGGTTCTCCTGACTTTAACTAATAGAGGGGTAAAACAGCAAGGACAGGAAGTGAGGATACACTTCCGGGAAATCCCAATTTAGGGTACCCTGCCCTAAATTGAAAAACGTTGAAAGCAACGATACTACTGTCCTCTCAGAAAGGAGAAACTGATAATGGCTGAAAGAAAAAGAAACAAAGAAATTCATTTTTATGTCACTGAAGAAGAACGGAAGCTTATCCGCAGAAAGATGATAGAATCAAAAACCAAAAACATGGGAGCTTATCTGCGTAAAATGGCAATCGACGGTTACATCGTCAACACAGATACCACTCCACTTAAGAAACAGTATGAGGAAATGCACAAGATTGGTATAAATATCAACCAGATTGCAAAAAAGGTAAATACCACCGGAGATCTATATCCGGAAGAAATGCAAGAATTGAAAGAGATGGTAAAAGAGATATGGCATATATTAAGATCTTCCCAATCAAAGTAACGGACAAAAAAGCTCTGGACTACATTACCAATCCAGATAAGACTGATGAAAAACTACTGGTTTCCAGTTTTGGCTGTTCTCCTGAAACAGCTGATTTGGAATTTGCCATGACGAGAGAACAGACAAAAAAGAACGGAATGGATAAAGGTGATAACCTGGCATTTCATCTGATCCAGTCGTTCAAGCCTGGTGAGGTTGATGCAGAAACTGCTCACCGGCTGGGGCAGCAATTTGCAGATGAAGTGCTAAAGGGAAAATATGAATATGTAATCAGCACCCATGTTGATAAAAATCACATTCATAACCATATCATCTTCAACGCTGCAAGTTTTGTTGATCATCACAAGTATGTTTCTAATAAGCGGAGCTATCATAAAATCTGCCGGATCAGTAATCATATCTGTCACGAAAATGGACTTGCCACCAGTATGCCAACCGGAGAAAAAGGCAAAAGTTATAAGGAGAACATGGAATACCATCGTGGCACCAGCTGGAAAGCCAAACTGCGTGTCGCAGTTGATAAAGCAATCTGGACTTCCATCAACTATGAGGAATTTCTACAAAAGATGCAGTTAGCAGGATATGAAGTTCGACATGGAAAACATTTATCCTTCCGTGCACCGGAGCAGAAAAACTTCACTTATATAAAATCTCTTGGAAACTATTATTCAGAAGAAAATGTCCGCATCCGGCTGGCTAAAAATCGTAACAAAGTAAAAACTCCAAGGCATCTGTCCAGAGAAGCTCGCCTGTATATCAATATTTCCACCTATGTAACAACAGGAAATCGTGAAGGATTTGAACGATGGGCAAAACTCAATAACCTGAAAGAAGCGGCTCGTACCTTCAACTATCTTTCTGAAAATAACCTGCTGAATTATGAGGATTTCCAGCAGCATGTTTCTGACATTGAAGCTTCTGTTAAAGCTGCCGATCAAAGAATAGCACAAATCAACAGTGAGCTGAGCACGCAGAAAGTCATTCAGAAACACTGCGATTCTTACCGACTTTGTCGTAAAGTAATTGAAGATTGTAAATCTGATAAAAATCCAAAAGCATACCGCACCAAACATCAGGCAGAATACCAGCTCCACGATTCACTAAAAAAAGAGCTTCTGGATCTCGGAGTTACCAAAATCCCAAGCTCTAATAAAGTCCAAAAGCTGATTGAAAATCTTGAATCTGAACAGGCTACTACTGTCCGGGAAAAGCAAGAATTACAGAAAAAACAAAAGACACTGGATATCATTCAGCAGAATTTCACTGCACTGCTCGATGCTCCTGAAATCAATTCAGACTTACTTCCGGCAAAACGGAAACCTGTTTCTGTCACAAGAGATAAATAAGATTGCACTGACAACCCAATTATTCTCTTCCAAATCATCCCAAGGTTTCAGCCCATTTCCTCCTGGTGTGCTTTATTATATAGATCAAAAATACATCTGCATAGTGACCACTGGTGACATTTTTTTTATTTATTTCCCGTTCAGATTTTATACTATTTTCTGACATATATTTCGTCATAGTTTTACTTTTATCGTTACACTACACCAAAAACTATCATCAGACATAAGCATAAAATCCATAAAAAAAGAAGGAGCTTACTCCTTCTTTAGATCTTTAGTAATACGTTTATATAATTTAATCGATTCAATTCACATTCTAAATCGTATGTTTTATGACAATTTATGTAGTAGCTGTAACATCTTTTCTTCCAACTCATCTATGTTTATTGGTTTTTCAATGTAATCATCTGCTTTCATATTCAGTACATGCAGTTTATCTCGTATTTCACATCCTTCCAGAATAACTAACAATGGAGCCTGAGTCTTACAGCGTATATCAAAAATCATCTTAAAATCCCCATGTCGGATTCGCACTTTATCATAATTTATAATTATAATATCATATTGAATATCCGTTATATATGACAGTTCTTCACTAATATCATGGGCTTCAATAATTTTATCTATTTTTATAATCTGATCTATCATGCAATAAATATCATCTTCCGTACTACTTTCACTTATGAGCAATATTTTCATAGATTTACAATACCCCCATATACATTTTATGAATATAACAAAACTGTTAGCGTAAAGTTTTCCTCATCTATATCAAAGTTCAATAAACCATTGTATTTATTCACTGATTTTTCAATTAAAGCTAACCCCAATCCATACCGGGTCAAATCGGATTTCATACTTATCAGATGACCATGCCTGTCTTTTTTTACCTTCCCATCAAATGAATTTGATATTTTTATAAATAGATTTTCTTTTCGATAAATAATCTTAATATGAATATATCGCCTAGATACACACTTCAAAGCTCCCTCAATTGCATTATCTAAAGCGTTTCCAAGAATAATAAAGATATCACCATCCGAGAAAGGAAATTTATAAGGAACTTCCATTTTTACAGTACACTCAATGCCTTGTTTTACAGCAATTTCGCATTTATTATTTACAATGTAATCAAGCAAAACATTCCCAGAATTGGCAGGTCCATCCTTTTCTATTTTTTTGTTCTGCATAATACCATCAATAAACTCATTTAATTGGGAAAGTTCTCTTTGATAAACCAATTCTTTTATGAAAGAAAGCTGATGATAAAATTTATCTCTAACCATTTTATCATTTAACATGGCAGTTTCTTTTACATATATTTGCTCCTGAAATAAGGAAATTTGTTTTTCGTATATTGCATTTTCTCTTCTTATTTCTGTTTGTTCCAATAGCTTTATATATATATCATAAACCAATAGGTTCAACGCAAGGATTAAAGTAGAAGAAACCGTCGAAAAAGCAATCAATTCCAGTCTATCAATTCTATTCGTTATAAGAAATATATTATATACAACAACAGTGCTTATTACCGGCAAAACTGTAAGCATAAAGCAATACTTGCTTGGCATATCACATTCTATACTTGGATCAATAACTAATGGAATTATTTTTACGAGTGCTAACATTATAATTTTGCAAATTATAGAACAAAGCAATTCAAAATTTGCATAATCATTTCCTTTAACAATACTCATAATTGTATATCCCAAAAGCATTTCTATTGCAATCCATATAAAGTGATACAGAAATACCATAGCTATTTTTTTATGCAGCTTCCCGTCATAGGCTATTAAGCAAATTACCAGTACACCCGCTGCACTCAGAAATAATTTAGGCAGTGTAATATTATTATTATTTTCACAATACAAGCTTAACAAAAAATAAAATATCCACAAAAAAATTGTTTTATTTTTAATTGTCCTCCTTATAAACAAAGCATCCAAAAAAGATTTGATTATCAAACAAGACATGAAAGAAGTGAATATTTGAATCAAAATATTTATGCCTGCCATTATACATCACCATCCCAAAGTAGTTTACTATATCTTGCTCGAACATCTTTTTTATATGTATCACTAATCTTTAAAATTCTTCCATCTTTTGTTTCAACCTCTGTATATCCAACCTTTCTAATTTGTTGAAAATTGACCAAATACGATTTATGAATTCTAATAAACGGAATACTATAATTGACTGAAATTTCTTTTTCGACATCATCTAGTTTTTTATAAAACTTGTACAGTTTACCTTTTAATACAATATGTACTCTACTTCCACAGCTTTCAAAATAAATAACATCTCTAAGTATAACTGTCAAAATGTCCTTATTAAATCTGAAACAGTAAATGCCATTTGCACTCCTTATTCGGTCTATCGCCAAGTCAAGAAACATATAAAACCGTTTATCATTAATTGGCTTCGACATAAATCTAAAAGGTTCAACTTCGAACAATTCTTTCAAATAATTATCATAATTTGACACATAAATGAGCAGTACCGTAGTATCAATACTTCTGATATATTTTGCAGTAGCAATTCCATTCATCTGCCTCATTTCAATATCTAAATAAATCAGATCATATTTTTTACCCTTTAGTATACTGCTCTTTAAGCCACTTCCATCATTAAAAAGATCAACGGTAAAATCTAAATCTCTTTCATCCTGGTATTTCATAAGCAGTTTATTAATACTCTTAGTTATCTCTAGATCATCATCACAAACAGCTATATTAATCACTGAAATACCTCCTGCTATTGCTCCAATAATTTCATATTTTTATTTTTGCCGATAATTTGTACTATATGAAATACCCCCATCGTAAGGGATACAATAAAAGCCAAACGGTTAGCATCCAATATAACACCCAAAGCAGAAGTGAAAACAAGAAATAGAAGCACATATACAAGCCTTCGATAAAATATGCAACGCTCATCACTGGATATCCTTCTATTTTTATCATCTATGGGCCCAACAATAAAAATTAGAATTCCCATAACAAGGCATAAAGCAAATGAAAAAATAGACGGTATAACAGCATATTTTGCGATAAGTAAAACCGTACTCAAAACCATACCGGATAACACTGTACAACTCCAAAATCTTTCCAAATGCACTCCACCTGCAAATGCTCTTAGCAATGAAAAAAAAGTCAAAAACAGAATTCCATATCTAAACATTCCAAGCAAGAACGATATACATAACGCAATAACAGTGTTAATCGCCACTTCAATAGCCATAAGTAATCCAAATTTACATACTTCATAATCTAGATTTTCACTACTGCTCTCGCTAATCATAAACTTAGTTAGTAAATCGGCTATTTTTTCCATTCTCTTCCTCTTCTTTATGTTCTTTCATCTTACGAGCATTTTCCGGAAATGGCGGCTGATGAAACAGGAAGAAACATATTCCTTCGTTTAATACGTCTACGGTAAAATCTGCAACATTTTCCAAATAACCTGCAACTGTTTTTTTTAACATAACACAACCTCCAAGAATGTATTTTTTACAGTACGGATTATACTACAAAAAAAGGAAAATGGAGGATACTCGTAAAAAATCCTGAGCAACTCGTAAAAAATCAGTTCTGGTAGAGTAAGACGGACAGGCAAAAAAGATTTTCATTCATAGTTATTTCCATTAATCCATTATATTTCAGCGCAGTTTCTTCAATGAGACCAATTCCCATCCCATGGTTACTTTTATCTGTTTTGCTTGTACGCAAGCGTTTACCATTGTTGTCGAATTTAATTAATTCTGGATTAAAAGTGTTTTTTACCTTTAATAAAAAATTTCCTTGTTTAAATCCCATACTTATTTCAATCTTCTTAGCTCCTTCAATATCTTTTGTCCCATCAATTGCATTATCTAATGCATTTCCAACTATAATACATAAGTCGGCATCATCAAATGGAAGTTTCGTCGGAATTTCAATATGATATTCAACAGCAATTTCATATTTACGCGCAACATCAAATTTATCTGCCAATAGTCCATCAATAAGTGCATTTCCACTTATAGTGGTTACCTGCAGAACACCTTTTTCATCAGTAAGTTGATGAATGTAATCTCGTAATCTGTCGTATTCTTTAGAAAGAGCTAATTTTTCTATTGCTATTAAATGGTTTTTTATATCATGTCGAAAACGGCGCAACTTTTCATTATGTTCCTCACGCTCTTCCATTTCCCTTTTATATATATCTATACTTTGTTTATAAATATCGTTTTTACGCTTGATTTCCGCATCTGCAGCAATCTTGTCAAACATCTTAAAACATATAACATTTAAAAGCAGGATAATAATTGAAGACATGGTTGAACCCAAAAGTTTTGTTTCATTCAGACTTAATAGATAAAGATTATATACAATATATAGGCTCCCTGCTGTCATACTTACATTAGCAAGCCAATTCATATAATCCAATCTTTTTATTCCAGACACGCGAAATAGTTTCACTATTCTGACTATGATCAGAATAATTAGTTTTGAACATGTAGACCCAAAAAGAGAAAACTGTTGGAGCTGTGAAGAATTCAAGAATGCTCTAATCCCCAAAGCAACTATCAACTCCGAAGCCGCCCCAATACATATAATAAAGAGAACCGTAAGTGTAATATACTTTATATCGTCACGATATAATACAGCGCAAAATGCTATTAAAATAATAAAACTGTATAACATACTAATTACGCCTACAAATTTAAAATTCATACTTATCACTGTATCTAATAAAAAATAAAGCATCCAAATAGTGTACTGTTTTACTTTTCCCTCATACCTATTCGTCATGAAAAGATCAAAAAAATCTTTCAATATCAATGTAAAAATGGCCGGAACCAAAATAGCAACGACTAGCCTAACCTCACTCATTCAGTGTCCCCCCAAAAATATCCAAATACCTTTTCCGAATAATATTTTGTCTATCCTGACTAATCTGTAAAACTGTTCCATCCGACAATATTAGTTTTGAAAAAGTAATTTTATCAACAAAGTGAAAATTCACATAAAACGACTTGTGAATACGCAAAAAAGGAATCTTGTTCTGGATCAAACGTCGTTCAACCTCATCCAGTTTCCCATAATACCGATAAGTACTCTCCTCCGTATGTATATTGACAATCCTTCCCGCACTTTCAAAATACATAATTTTTCTTATCAGAACCTTTCCAATCGTTTTGTTATATTTATACTCAAAGTATGCGTCCTCCTCAATGATTCTCTCATATGCCAAGTCAATAACCTCTTCAAATTCTGTCTCTTTGATTGGTTTTTTAATAAAACGAAATGGCTCAACTTCAAACAATTGCATAAAATACGTCTCATAGCTTGAAACATAGATCAAAAGTACATCCCTATCTAATTTCCGGATACTTTTTGCCGCCTCAATGCCATTTTTACCAGACATCTCTATATCTAAGTAGATAATGTCAAAGCGATCTCCTTTTTCATATATCCTTTCCAAAGAAGCTCCGTCATAAAAAATATCTATATAACGATCAATCATCTTTTTATCCAAATAACGATTGAGCATCTCTTCTATTTGAGTAACTAAAATTTTATCATCATCACATATAGCTATTCGCAGCATTACTCAGCCTCCTCATTTGCTTGTACCTCCAAAAGCCTCAGCATGATCAGATTTAAAGTCACTTTGTTTTCAGATGAATAATCCGGGCTCCGTGTCCCTGCTGTCCGGACTCAGGAAACCGTAAATCCGTTTTTGAGGAAACCACCATTCCGGTAGTGGAAACCTTTATTCTATATCCTTAGAATGTAATCATGCACCAAATGGTGTAAATACATTTTAAGGAGGTCACAGTCATGACCAAATATCGAGAGATTCTCAGACTTAAAAGCCTGAATCTCAGTCAGCAAAACATTGCTAACAGCTGCAATGTATCAAAAAAGACAGTAAACCGTGTCTTAAAGCGTGCAGAAGAACTGGGTATTTCCTGGCCGCTTGCAGAAAATGACACGGATGCTGCCCTTGCAGAAAAGTTTTTCCCTTCTGCAAAGCAAACCACATCCACTAAGCGGATGCCGGACTATGATTACATCCGTAAGGAGCTACTCCGTAATGGAGTCACTAAAAAGCTCCTGTGGACAGAATACATGGAAGACTGCCGTGCCAATGGCGATGAACCGCTCATGTATTCACAATTCTGCTATCACATCCAACAGGATGAGCAAAAGCGACGTGCTACCATGCATATCAACCGCAAACCCGGTGAACAGGTGGAAGTTGACTGGGCGGGTGATCCTGCAACAATCATTGATCCTGATACCAGAGAGATTATCAAAACCTATCTATTTGTTGGTGTGATGACATACAGTCAGTATGCGTATATAGAAGCATTTCTGGATATGAAACAAAAATCATGGATCACTGCTCATGTCCATATGTACGAGTTCTTTGGCGGTGTTGCCAGAATTCTCGTGCCGGATAACTGCAAGACAGCAGTTGTTCACAATGGCGGCTGGAAAGACCAGCAGATCAATGAAACTTATCAGGAACTGGCTGAGCACTACGGTACAGCAATCATTCCGGCGCGTGTCAGAACTCCCAAGGATAAGCCGAATGCAGAAGGAACAGTAGGGAATATCTCTACCTGGATAACAGCAGCCCTTCGAAATGAACAGTTCTTTTCCCTTGCCGAATTGAATCGTGCAATCAGAGAAAAGCTTGAGCAGTTCAACCAAAGGCTCTTTCAAAAGAAAGAGGGAAGCCGGCTCAGTTTATTCCTTGAAGATGAAAAGCCATTACTGGCACCGTTACCCGCTTCCCGTTTTGAACTGAGCGACTGGAAAACAGCCACCGTTCAGTTTAATTATCACATATCTGTGGACGGAATGCTATACTCAGTTCCTTATGAATACATCAAAAAGAAAGTTGATGTAAAAGTAACAGATACCACCATTGAAATTTTTTACAACCATAACCGAATTGCCTCCCACCGCCGTCTGAAAGGACGACCTGGAAAGTACAGCACTGTCACGGAACATATGCCGGAAGACCATCAGAAATATCTGGAATGGAACGGCGACCGATTCCGCAAATGGGCTGAGCGAATTGGGATAAACACGTACACTGTGGTCAATGCGATACTAACCTCCAAACGTGTGGAACAACAAACTTACCGAAGTTGTATGGGACTTCTGAAGCTTACGGATAAATATTCAGAAGCTATGTTGGAAGCAGCCTGCAAAAAGGCGTTATCCTATACAGCATCGCCAAGTTACAAGAGTATCAAAAACATCCTTGTAACAGGTTCTGTAAAACAGGAATCAGAAGCATCGGATTCCAAGACCACACACAAAGCACGCGGCATCACAAGAGGTGCTGACTACTATCGGAGGTAATCACATATGACAAATCAGAGTACAATAGATAAATTAATTGAGATGCGTCTTACATCAATGGCAGATGCATTTCGCAACCAACTCAATGATCCTGAATTTAAGGAAGTTGCATTTGAAGATCGTTTTGGGATGCTGGTAGATATTGAATACAGCAACCGTAAGAACAACCGCCTGAAACGACTGATTCATAATGCCGGATTCGACCAACCGGAAGCAAATATCATGGATATCAATTATACTTCCGGACGTAAACTTAATAAAAACCTCATTAGCAGGCTTGCTACCTGCGAGTATATATCGGAACACCGGAATCTCTTTATTACCGGTGCAACAGGCTGTGGAAAAACCTATATGGCTTGTGCTTTTGGCATGGAAGCATGTAAACGGTATTTCACTACTAAATATATCCGCCTTCCAGATCTGCTTATTGATCTTGAGATTGCACGGTCAGAAGGGAATTACCGAAAAGTTCTTGCCAAATATGCCAATCCACTGGTGCTTATTCTTGATGAGTGGCTTCTTTTGAAACCTACTGAAATCGAGCAAAAGGACATTTTTGAACTTTTGCATCGGAGACGCAAGAAATCATCTACGATTTTCTGCTCTCAGTATGGATTCGAAGAATGGTATGATCAGCTTGGTGGTGACGACAGTCCATTGGCCGATGCGATTATTGATCGAATCGCACATGACAGCTACAGGATCAATATCACAAGCATTGATGCTGAGCATGATATCTCTATGAGAGAGGTGTATGGCTTGGATAAAATGTTACGCGAGTAAACTCGCATAAGCGGTTCCCGCATTACCGGATAGACGGTTTCCCGTCTGCCGGATTTGCGGTGTTACCGCACAGGAATATTCAT
>NZ_FMUW01000054.1:0-12124 GCF_900101315.1 Blautia sp. SF-50 | reverse complement strand
GGACACCCTTGCCTTCGGCTATATCCTTCCCACTACCGGGCGGATTCGGGACTTTAACCCGTTAGAAACGTGCACCGCCGGGCGCACTATAAAAATAGAGCAGTTGTCATCTCAAAGTGAACAACTGCTCTGCTTTTATATTTGTGTTTGTCTAACATAGTTACAAACAAATGCTAAATCCAAATCAGGATTTTGAGTCTTGATTTTTCTTAATCCCTCTTCTGTTTGCTTCCGCTTGGCTCTATTATTTAAATCAGCCAAAAAGAACATAATATTCAATCTGCGACCCAAATTAAACAATTCCTGCTCTTGTTTCGGCAACTGCAGATATGTATTAATTGTTTCCAACATATTCTGCTTATCTGTCCTAATATTTCCCCGAACTTCCAACAGCAGATTAACAATATGTTCATTCATATAAATGCAATCCATATCATCTGCTAATAACTCTAACATAATTTTCTGCTCTGATACAATTTCTTCCTCAGATTGAAGCGTCAACTCTTTGTTTTTTACATAATTCCACATCTCTGATGAAAGCTTTATTCCCGTTGCATGGACACGTACAAAATCAGGCTTTATTACATTTAAAACTTTTGCAGTTTCAACCGCATTTTCTTCTGCCAGTTCCTTCCCTCCAATCCCAAACAGTGTAAACTCTGATAACACCATTCCAGCTTCTTTTGCTTTCGTACCACTAATGATAATTGTGGCTGCATCAAAACCTTTATTGATTTTTCTTAAAATAAGGTCCGATCCAGTTTCCATACCACAGTACACATGTTCTATACCTGCTGTCTTTAATTCCCGCAATTCTGACACACTTTTTCTGGCAATACTATCAGCACGCGCATAAGTGGTTACATGTTTTATATTGGGTAAGTATTTATGAATACCTTCCAAAATCTGCATCAGAAATTCCGTCTGTAGTACAAATGCATCTCCATCCTGTAGGAAACAAGTTGTATAATTTTGTGCATATTCAGAATCAGCCGCTTTTTTCAAATCTTCTTCAATCTCTTCATATCTTCTTCTTGAAAATTTGTATTTCTTATACAGATCACAAAAATAACACTTATTCCAATGGCAACCTCGTGTTACCCGCAGCATCAGACTTTCCGCTTCTGAAGGTGGTCTGATCGGGCCTAATTCCATATCTATCATTCTTAAACACATCCTTTCAAATCAATTATAATTTATTGCATTTCTAAAAAGAAGAACGCACTTTAAAGTATATTTATATACCAAAAGTGCATTACTCCCTCACAGAAAGTAATGCACTTTTGCAATACTAAGCGATCAAAGAACACTGCGTTTCTTTATAAACAAATCTCCATAACGCCTTTGCAATGCCATCTTCATTGTTCCCATCTGTTACATAGTCTGACTGTTTTTTTACATCTTCTCGCGCATTTCCCATCGCAATACCAAGTCCGGCCGCGGTCAACATAGACAAATCATTATAGCTGTCGCCAAAAGCGATCAGCTGTTCTGTCTTTATTCCAAGCTTATTGCAGATATGAAGCAAAGCTGCACTTTTCTCAATGCCCTTATCCATAATTTCGAGAAAATACGGTTTTGAAATAGTAAGGCTAAGTTTGTCCCCTAATTCATGGCTGAGTTTCTCATAAACATTCCTTAAATATTCCGGATTTTCGAGCATAAGCACTTTGACTACTTCCTGATTTACAGCTTTTACAAAATCTTCTGTTTCTCTGATAGGCATTCCAGTCAGTTCTCCCTCAACCTCTGTATATTGGTTGTTCTGCGGAGTAACAATCTCATCCCCAACATATGTATGAATGTAAACTCCATTCTCTACACTTAAATTATACAGCATTTTAATATATTCCATAGGAAGGTTGCGCTGCATAATCATACGTTTTGCTTTACAATCCCTGACAGCCGCCCCATTAAAGCCCACAATATAGCCACCATATTTCTCCAGTTCCAACTCTTTTGCATATTTCTCAATTGCATAAATTGGTCTTCCTGATGCCAAAATTACATGCATCCCATCTTTCTGACATTGCAGCAAAGTCTGCTTAGTTTCTTCAGAAATCTGCAAGTCACTTGTCAACAATGTATCATCCAAATCCATTGCTACTGCTTTGTATTCAATCATAATCAAACACTCCTCATATCTTAATAATCATGTCCCTGTTCAAATTCCCACTGTACACCATATTTGTCAATGAAATAGAAATAATATGTATTGCTAATCGTCTGACAGAGCTGCTTTTTAATATTACCGTCTGCTTCCATATCAGCTTCAAAAAACTGCACTTCATCAGCAGTAATATCATCAATCTTATATGGTCCGTACTGCTCCGATGGGTTGATCAATGTAATATCCGGACATGTCTTGATATATTTAAAGGCTTCATCAATATTCTGAATTTCTAATGCAACATGCCTTACACCATTAATCTTATTAACATCCTCTCGATGCTTAGCATCTGTTGTTACCGGTTCATAATATTCCATTAACTCCAGTGTGAGCTTAGTTCCCGGAATTTCCATAAACGCAATACTCAATTTCACAAGTTCAGGATGTTCGAGGAAACCTGCTGCCTTAGCAAATCCAATATTACTGAACTCTCGGAAAATCTGTATAGGCTTTGCTTCTAAAAGCTGTTCGTAATATTTTATCCCTTCATCAATATCGTCTACAACAATATTAATGTGCGCAAAGTCTGTAAATTTCAAACGTTTTCCGTTCTCGACATTCTCTTTATCCAGCCGCTTAATAACTCTACACGGATTTCCTACTGCTACAACATTATCAGGAATGTCTTTTGTAACTACGCTTCCTGCTCCAATTACAGTATTTTTTCCTATGGTAACTCCATTCAAAATGATACTGCCCCCACCTATCCAGGTATTATCGCCAATTTTCACTCTGTCTGCATATTCTAAATCTTTTAACCGTAGTGTATGATCTGTCGGATGATATGCGGCATAAATCTGTACATTTGGCGCCATCAGTACATTGTTTCCAATTTCCACCACATTACAATCTAAAATTGAGCAGCCATAATTCATGAAAACATTATCGCCCAAGATAAGATTATATCCGTAGTCGCACTGGAAAGGCGGTTTTATTACTACATTATTACCAAGTTTGCCGGCTAATTGCTGCAAGATAGATGTTCTCAGCTCTGTTTCGTCATCCTTCGTCTGGTTATAACGTAAGGTTAACTCATATGCATGATTACGTTCCTTTGTAAGTTCCGCGTCCTTATGATTATACAATTCATTAGACAGCATCTTTTCTTTTTCTGTTTTCATATTCTGCCTCCTAATTCAAAACAATAAATGCAAGAATTTCTAAGTCTTCATTTTCCGTATTGATAACACTATGAACATCTCCATTTCCTGTTATCACTACATCACCAGCAGAAATGTCAATCTTCTTGCCATTGTCGATAACCACACCTTTTCCAGATTTGATAACATAGCATTCAGTCTCTTCTACATGTTCATGCTCTCCAATGCTACCTTCCGGTGGAATTGTCATATAGGACAAGAGCCGGCAGTTCGGGATAGTATCTTTGCTTACGCAATTGAGAAAATGAATATCCCCTTTTCCACCTTTCAATTCAGACCTTACCTGCTTTTCCATATTATTCGATTTCACTACCATAATACTTTCCTCCAATTTTCAGTAAAACAGTTATAGCTTACTTTTAATTTGTAATAATATAAATACAACTAAGAGCTGACCTATATAAATACTTACCCATGCGCATCGGTTATATCATTTTGAATATATCTTGCCACTTGATAATCCAAAATACATCTATCAGTTCCCTCCGTATTTTCGACACGGATTATATAACTGAAAAATATTTAATTTCAAGATGTTTTGATTCTTCTACGATTTTTTTTGTCTGATCTACGATTTTAACAATCTCGCGCCATAAAAAAGAAGTATAAGTAAAGCGAGAGGCTTTTCTTATACTTCTTCAAATATTCCCTATCTATTTTTTGCTGTTATTAAGATAATCATTTCCCCAATCACACATAGCATTCAAAATCGGGATAATGCTTTCTCCAAATTCTGTTAAACTATACTCCACTTTAGGCGGCACAACAGGATATACCTTTCTGTTTACCAATCCATCTTCTTCCAATAACCTTAACTGTTGCGTCAGCATTTTCGGTGTTGCTTGGGGAATTAATGCACGGATTTCGCTAAAGCGTAATGTCTTACCTATAAGATGCCACAATATTAGTGATTTATATTTTCCTCCGATTAAATCCAAAGTTGCTTCAACCGGACAGTGATAACTGCTACTACAACATGTATTCATAAACAAATCACCTCCACAGTATCTTTTTTATACCAATTTACTTTTTTCATATTATTTCACTTTAAAGTGCGTACTTGTCAGTCGAACAATTGTTGTTATAATAATAGCATAAGTTTCCAACAACTTCAATTTATTCTTGCAAGGATATTTCTAATTGGCCAATATATAGTTGCTGGTTTACAATTTTATATTTATCAAAATCAAAAAAGGAGAATTATCATGACAATTTTAGATACTATTAAGACAAGATATTCTGTACGTAAATATGAAAAAAGATCTGTTGAGCAGGGAAAGGTTAATGCAATCCTCGAAGCCGCACATTGTGCGCCAACTGCAGCAAATATGCAGCCTCAGAAAATCCTGGTTGTACAAAATCCCGAAAATCTGGAGAAATTCAGTGCAGGCGCTAACACCTATAACGCTCCCCTTGTAATGCTTGTATGCGCTGATCTTGATACAGCATGGGTGCGTCCATTTGATGGTAAAAATATGGTAGACATCGATGCTTCTATCGTTACAGACCATATGATGCTGACAGCTACCGAGTTAGGTTTAGGTTCCTGCTGGATTACTTACTTTGATCCTGAAGCTATCCGCGCCGCTTTTAATCTGCCGGAAAACCTTGTACCGGTTAATATCCTTGCCATTGGTTACGCGGCAGATAAACCACAGTCTCCGGATAGACATACACAGACTAGAAAGGCTCTGAATCAGACTGTTACATTCGAAACTCTCTAATTCTTCCCCTTACTACAAATTATTATAAAGGGGCTGTCGGTAAATAACGTTTTTTAAAGCTGACAGCATCAAACAAAAATATCCTGACAGTTATAGGGCTTTCCGGCTCTGCAACTTGTTCAGGATATTTTAATTTTAATAAATGCTTTCTATTTTTGGCCGTAAAAAATCCTTGTCTGGATTTTTTCGGCCACATTTTTTTCTAGGCAGTTTTTCCCTCAAATTTTCTCAGTTTTTCGTATAAAAAAGTAGTAGATTCACGTACTTGGGGCTAGCCGACGCGCTAGCGTCTTGGTACAATTATACTTATACCGTTTTCTTTAAATCTTTTTATATTGAACTCCTCTTCCATAGTAAAACGTGTCCCTAATAATAATGCTGAATCAATATTATTTTTAAGCATCTCTTTGGCTGTAGCATCTACTATATGTAACAATGGTATATTCGTTTTTTCTCTGATAGCAGGGATGCACTTATGCATTGTATTTGAACAAATAGCAATAAAATCCACCCCGCTATTTCTAACTTTATAGCCGCATCCTAAAGAAAATAACGTTATTCTTCCAGAAGACGAATAAATTTTATATTACACACCAAAAGCCCCCAAGATTGACTCCCGAGGGCTTTCATTCTGTCTCATATTAAATTGTGATCACATTACTCTGCATTAAAATAAGTCGCTATGACTTCCTGTCCTTGTTAAATATAAGAATAGTTCATCTTCATAGACTTCATAAATCAACAACCAATCAGGAGCAATATGACATTCTCTGCAATTACTATAATTTCCTGAAAGATTATGATCTCGATTCTTCGGCGGTAATATTTCACCATTTGCCAATTTTTTGATGACATCAGTCATTAATCTCATATCGTATCCACGTTTCTGAATACGTTTTAAGTCTTTTTGAAACTTACTGGTCGGCTTAACCGTATATTTCATGCTAATAATTCCTCCATCATCTTGTCCACATCTGTATATGCTTTTCCAAGAGAAGGATTCTGTTTCATTTGCTGTACTTCATTAATTGCTGATATTGTTTCACTATTAGGTGTTTCTCTGGTAACCTCAAATGGTATTCCCTGTTCTCTGATTGCCTGTTTTACAAAAATTGTGAATGCAGTTGTCAGATTCATACCTAAATCATTGAAAAGATCTTCTGCTTGTTTCTTTAAATTATCATCCATTCTAATTGATACATTTGCCATAAATCCACCTACTTTCTAATCTATTTATATTATCATTATATAGTTTATGCAATGCATTGTCAATACTATGCATTATTTCAAGGATTATATCTTTTCCCTCTTTATATAAACATCGGTATCTGCAGCAGTCATCTTATACTCGTTTCTTCATTATATATAAGAGAAATAACCATCAAATTTCAACGCAAATGCTTTAAGGGTAAAGTTGTTAGGGTGCATGGTTTTCGTTGGAAATTTAAGGTTATATATAAGGATTCTCAGCATAAAATTGATTCTGTGAGAGATAGGGATGGTTATACGGAAGTCTTATAAAAAGACCTCCGTTCATGTTTCTGATTAACAGAAGTTATGCACTGATAGTATCAGATTTCACAAATGCTGTTTCTTCGTGAACTAAGTTCTCATCCATATCCAGTGGATCAGATTCTCCCCATTGTTCCGCTATAACTCCCAACGATTCCAGAAGTTTACCAATTGGTGCTTCATCTCTAAGTTGAAATTTCAATTTTTCGACATACTCTCGCTCACTTTCTGATAATGGTGTAGTACGGTTTGGAATATATTTATTATCAATTTCAGATTTCAGGTATGTATTCTTATTATGAATATACTTTTTAACTTAACGCACTATTTCAATAGGATATACAGTTCCCATACATATGATTAGAGCGTCAAAAGGGTAATTTAATAACCAAGGATACTGTATTTAGTATATTTTCTTCACATATTACAACAATATATTATGACTAAATTCGGCAAAAAGGGATTTTGACGCTTAAATCATACATATTTGATTATAATATGCAGCATACCGCCTGTTGTTATCTGCTTCTTTTTTCTGTTTCTTAGTTTTTACAACACCATGAGCATATCCGTAGAGATTCTCATAATCTGTTGCGAATTTGATACACAGGTCACGATCCTTATATCTACTGTAGCAATTATAATATCATAGGTTGTTTCATTTGTCACATAAAACTTTGAAGCACAAATCATTCAAAACAAAAAGCCGAAAGCCACATTGTTATCCGTGACCTCCGACTCCATTCTATCTTAATACTACACCGTCCTTACACCCAAATCAGCCCCTCTCTCCGGCTTATCTTTTCCCTGCTTTTCTTGAATAATCTTCTTATTAATCTCAAGGCGTTCATGAATGGATAATTTCTTATCTTTTCCAGCTACCGCCTGCTTCTGCTGTACCAGTTTTCTATCTACTTTTCCTGTATCCTTAACCACTGCATTCGCTTCGGTACTTGTTCCACGCTCATCTACTCTTCCTTCATTTCTTTCTGCTATCTGCTGTTCTCGTCTCTCCTTCACACCTTTTTCTTCCAGGTTGCAAAAGCTCTGCAGATACGGAAGTACATGATTCTGCATGTCTGTCAGATCTTCCATATACTTTTGGAACTCTTCACTTCCTTTGCCTTTCTGGTAATTGATCCAATACTCATCTGTAAGCTTCATTTCATTGTTATACTTCAACTGACTTACAATACCGCCATGTCCATTTCCAATATCCATTGACTTCTTGAAATGATGCAGCTTCTGTTCACCTTTTTCAGCATAATATACAGTCACATATATCTTTGCGATTTTCGCAGGTTCGTCTGTCTTCGGATCACGTTTTGTATACCATTCTTTATCCATTTCTGCTGTTTTTGCATCCAGCTCGGACAACTTCTGACATCTTGGATTCATGAGATCACTTTCTTCACAATAGTTTACATACACCATTGGTTCCATATCCTTTGGAAGTTCAGGTTCATAGGCTTTCAGTCTTTCAATCAATACACCTGCACGCACAGACTGGTCACATTCTTCGTCTACGATATCCTTCAGATACGAAATATAGGAATGAATATTTCCACTTCGTAAATCCAGCATTACTTCCTGTACCGTATTTTCTCCCAGCTCCACATTATCCCGATACTCATATGGATCAAACGCTTCTGCAATCTCATCCAGTGCCTCTGCCAGCTGTTCTGTGGTCATCTTCTCTGGATACATTGCTTCCCGAACATCTCGCATCGGTATATACTTATAGTCCGGCAATGCTTCATGAATTTTCTCAATCCCTTCCCGTACCAATGCAAGTTCTCCATAAAATCGAACATCGTCCATCAGATTTCCAAGTACTGTATTTCCTTTTACAATTGCAAATTCAGTATCATCGTAGTAACTATCTTCTGGATCACGATAAATAATTCCCATTGAGCATCCCAGATACGCAGTTTTTGGATGCTCCCTGTATTTTTCATAGACTGCAGCTATCTGATTAACATCGGTACTTTTTTCATGAGCTCCCATATCATGGAACTCATCGCATTCTGCCGCAAAGTATTCCAGATATGCTTCTTTCTTCGGTGGCATATTATTAAGTACATTATCAATCATGTTATAATTGGCCTCTTCCAGTTCCTCCACCTTTGCCAATGGCTTATATTCGCCCTGGCTTTTCTGAATCTCTGCCATTACAACTTCATCCATTTCTTCTACTTTCTCCATCAACCGATCATAATCTCCACGGATGCGTTCTCCAGTCCAGCCTTCGTCTTCCAAAAGTTCCTCCGCCGCTTCTTCAATAGAAATTTCATCATTCTCATAAACGCCACCATCCATCAAGCGGAAATCTTCATCGTAAAAGGAATAATCATATCCTTCTTCTGTTCTCTGAATAGCAAAGTAACGTTCTCCTACCTCATATGCCAGTTCACTAAGGACCTGTTCTTCCAGATTCAGGAAAGAATCTAGCTGTTCAAAACTGATACTGTCTACAAAATGAGCAGTTACTTTTTCCCCGTCATTCAGAACTACGATATCACTGACAGACAGGGAATGCCCACGGAAATCTTCCGGTCTATCAATGTTGAACCTTTCAAAAATATCATCCAGTGACATATTTCCTGATAATTCACCAACATAGACCAGCTTATAATCTTCTTTTTTTATCTGCATACCATGACTTTCAATAAAACTCATATTCATAAAAGCATAGTTTTCGCCCGGTGAATCATCCCGGATCTGATAAATACCAAATACCCTTCTTGTTCCTAACAACAGGTTTGCTTCTTTCAATGACTGAATCTGTGGATATTTCTGCATTTTCCATTCCAGGTTACGGAAACGCTCCAGTTCTGTCATAGACATCTGATAATGCTCTGGTCCTCGTTCAATTTCCATACGTTCTGTGACATACATCGGTGATGAAAAATTAGTGATCAGATAGATATCTGCTCCTGCATCGTATAATTTCAGTGCTTCTTCCTGCTCAATGACACTCATAGGCTCCTGAAATGCTCCTAAATTTTCTTCTGCATAATCTAGGTTGTTATCCTTTATCCGTTCCCACATCTGCAATTCCATTCCAAACAAACCGTCGTGTGCCTGTATCATTTCTTTACTCGCATATTCACCTTTACTGCCATCACTTCCAAGGCAATAAATCTTAGAACCCATTCTGTGATAATCCAAGGCTGCTTCTTTTCTAAGTGGCACCATATCTTCTGCTGTATATCCATAGTCACGTAATTCCAGCTTACCTATGGTTGGATCCAGCAGTTCTTGAATATCCATTCTTGCGTCATCCAGCAAATCCTCTACACCTTCTTGATCTGCCTGACTCACTGCATCTGCCAGATTTCTTACCAAATTCCTAACTTTCTCTTCCTCGCCGATCAGATTCGCATATCCAAAAATCTGTTCTTTTACATCTGTTGAAAATTCTATATCTCTACGCTCTGCCTGAGCAATCCGTTCCTGCGTATATTCCTGCATTTTCTGCGTTTCTTTTCCTGTTATCATATTTCTCGCCATTCAAATTCCTCCTGTGTTCTAAAAAATGGCATAACAGGCAGAACCTTCTTCTACCAAATTATGCCATCTTTCCTGTTTATTTATTCCAGACCGAAGTCCCGTTTTCTGTTTTCCTTGCCAGTTTCACTTTCCCGCTGACTCTTTTCTTTATAAATCTGCAGTTTTTCATGGATAGAACCACGTGTCGGTCTTTCTTCTTTCTCATCTGATTCAGACACCTCTGTTTCTGCATCTTTCCGTTCATCCATATTGAGCAATGCATTTAATTCTGACAGTCGCTCCAGTTTCTGGTTCAACTCCTCTTCTTTTGGAAATGGCTTTCCAACCTCTTCTTTTGCATTTGCAAGCTGTTCATATACTGTTTCCAGTCTTTGTTGTGCTTCTGAAAGCTTCTCTGGATAACTGTCCAACAGATTGTTGATACGAGTAATATTTCCAAGTGCATCTGCTCCAAGATGAACTTTCGAGACAGCCTCATGTTTGACAGATAGAATAAATTCTTTACTCCATCCATCAAACTGAATCCTCATATTGAATCCCTGATAGTTTCCGATATCCATCGCAGCATCTACAGCTTTAATATCTTTACATACCGCCAGAAGTGCTGCTCCTGCCTCTTTCTTTTCTGTGAACTCTTTGCCGCCAATCTCCATAGTAAACTGCTCTGGATCTGTGATTTTATGCTCTGAGTAATGAGCGATGTCTGCCTTGTAGCTGTCAATGATTTCTGTCAGTTTTGCAATCTGTTGTGGAAAATTCCTTGCAATATCATCTTCCAGGCGGTACTGGTTATTCATGTGGTTGGCTTTTAAAAGTTTTAATTTTGCCACATCAACATCCAATGCCATCTTCTCTTTTACTGCTGGATTTCCGGTTGCAAGAGCTTTGACCTCTGCATAGGAAAGTGCCGCTTCGTCCACATCTTCACAGCTTCGCACAGGTGCTTTGCTGGTCATAATCTGAGAAATGAATTTCTGCTTGTTCTCAATCAACTGCCACATGTAGCTGTCAAATGTGGATTCAGTTACATACCGGAAGATATGAACCTTTTTATTATGATTTCCCTGACGGATAATACGCCCTTCCCTCTGTAGGCTAAGTACCCAGCGCCTTGCCATATTGCTATGGTAGGTTTCCAAATACTCGCCCCCGAACCGTACTTACAACTCTCACTGTATACGGCTCTCCATTTATAAACTCAATTTAACTGTCCACAGTGTAATTTCTTATGACATTCTCTACACAAAGCTATTGTTTTGCGATTTCTCGCTATCATAAGAGCTTCCCAAAAAGTTTTACCTTGTAAATCTTTAAGCCGATGAACATGATGAATTTCTATGGGAGTATTAGTTTTTCCGCATAGCTCACATTCTCTGGCTTTTATTCTGTCGATTAGCTTTGTACTGCTGAAATATTTGATTGTATTTGGAACTAAGTCTGCATTAGATTGGAATGCTTTTTTCTGCCGTTTAAAACCCTCGTTATAAAACACTCGCATTTTCTCAACTCCTTTGGAATTACGGAACTTTACAGCAAAATCTTTTCCTGCTCTGAATTTTCCGATTACTTTTGAAATTGATGTTCTGTATTTTGTGCCGTAGGTTTTGTACATACTGTATTCCATAATATACTTGTAGCTGTTGATGATTGAGCTGTTATTGGCTATACAGTAATAATTGTAAAAACCTCGTATCATACTGTTGTAGTAGTCGAGTATTTCCAGATCATCACAGTTTTTCAATCTGTATATTGCCTTGGGTTTCCAAATTTCTTTTCCATTATGGTAGATTAACTTCATAGCACCTGTATCAATCAAGTGTTTCCTGATTGTATCACTTGAAACTTCCAGTACAATTCTGCCCGTGTAATTACGAACGAGCTTGCCTGTTTTATCTCTCTTGGTTAGATTGCTATGCCGTACTCTGATTTCATAACTGAGAAATTTCGCACTTTTTTGGGCATTGGTAATCAGCGTTTTCTCTTCTGATAGCTCCAACTGTAATTGTTCTTTGAGAAAATTCTTAAAATCTTCTTTTATTTTCTTA
>NZ_FMUW01000064.1:0-6304 GCF_900101315.1 Blautia sp. SF-50 | reverse complement strand
CCATAACTCGCCATGTACGCTGATGCGTACCTGGCTCAGACAGATGGGGCTTACTCTGCGGCTTGTGGCCGCAGAGTACCTTCCCGTCAGAAGCCTCAGGCGCTAAGTATGACCAGCGGCTTACTCCGACGCACCGGGTCCCGACCATGCAGCCGCCCCTCCGGCAGTCCGTCCTGTGTGTTGGAGAGAAACAAAAAGGATGCACTACAAAGAAATTCTGGAATCGTACTAAGTCCGTCCTGCGCGTTGGAGAGAAATAAAGAAAGCATCAAGGTTGTGATAAATGGGCTGATCTGAGTCCGTCCTGTGTGTTGGAGAGAAATAAAGAAAGCATCAAGGTTGTGATAAATGGGCTGATCTGAGTCTGTTCTGTGCGTTGGAGAGAAATAAAGGGGTTAAGAAATTTCCAGTGCAAAAAATATAGCGCGGGTGGGGTGTGCATGCTATAATGATTAGGATTATAGTGCTGTCGTCTGGTTTGGGGCGGCGGTGGTTGGGTTTTTGTTTGAATGGGAGGTCTGGATATGGCGGAGTCTATGAAGGATTTTGAGAGGGAGCTGGAGGCTTCTTTTAAGAGGATCGATGAGGGTGATATTATCTCAGGGACTGTTGTGAGTGTGGATGAGTCGGGGGTTGTTCTTGACCTTAAGTTTTATGCTGAGGGTTTTATTCCGGTGGAGGAGTTTTCCCGGGTGCCGGGGTTTAATATTAAAGAGGCTGTTCAGCCGGGGGATGAGGTTCAGGCGATGGTTCTTCGCAGGGATGATGGCCAGGGGAATATTCTTCTTTCCAGAGTGGATGCTGCGGATGTGCTTGCCTGGGACAGGCTGAAGGAGCTTCAGGATTCGGGTGAGGTGCTGGATGTTGTTGTGAAGGGGATCGTTAACGGGGGTGCCATTGCTTATGTTGAGGGTGTCCGTGGTTTTATTCCGGCGTCGAGGCTTGCTTTGGAGTTTGTTGAGGATACGGAGGTGTTTCTGAATAAGCCGATCCAGGTGCGGGTGATCGAGGCTGATAAGGCGAAGAAGAGGCTGGTGCTTTCGGCGAGGGAGATTCTTCGTGAGAGGGCTGAGGTGGAGAAACGGAATAAGATTTCCAATATCCAGGTTGGCTTTGTGACGGAGGGTACGGTTGAGAGTTTGCAGCCGTATGGTGCGTTTGTGGAGCTTGGGAACGGGGTTTCCGGGCTGGTGCATATTTCTCAGATCTGTGAGAAGAGGATCCGGAAGCCTTCTGAGGTTTTGAGTGTTGGGGATAAGGTTAAGGTGAAGGTTATCGCGATCAAGGATGGTAAGCTGAGCCTGAGTATTAAAGAGGCATCGGATCTGATGGCTAAGGAGGTTGAGGAGGAGTCTTTTGAGCTTCCGGAGTCGGGGGAAGAGGCTACTACTTCCCTGGGTGCTTTGTTTGCAAATATTAAATTATGATTATTTTGGATGAAAAAGGATGGATGTGTATGAAAAAACCGGAGAGAATATTTGTAATCGGACATAAGAATCCGGATACGGATTCCATCTGTTCGGCTATTGCTTATGCGGATATTAAGAACAGAACTACGCAGAATAAAAAATATATCCCGAAGAGAGCGGGGCAGATCAATGAGGAGACCAGGTATGTGCTGAACCGTTTTGGCGTACAGCCGCCGGCTTATCTGGGAAATATCGGTACGCAGGTCAAGGATATGGATATCCGGACCAGTCCGCAGGCGGATAAGAATATGTCGCTGAAGAATACCTGGGATCTGATGCAGGAGAACGGGATCGTTTCTCTTCCGATCCGTGATAAGGATGGGTGTCTGGAGGGGCTTGTGACGATTGGTGATATCGCAAAGACCTATATGGATACTACAGACAGTTATCTTCTTTCCAATGCGAGGACGCAGTATCAGAGAATTGCCGAAACTGTTGGCGGTGAAGTGGTGGAAGGTAACGGACACGGATATTTTGTGAAGGGGCGTGTGCTTGTCGGTACTGCCAACCCGAAGATGCTGGAGGGCTACGTTGAGGAGGATGATATGATCATCATGGGTGACCGTGAGGAGGATCATCTTCAGGCGATCAGCCAGAATGTCAGCTGTATCATCGTGGGGCTGAATATCGTGGTTTCCGAGAAGGTTATAAAGCTTGCTCATGAGAAGAATATCGTGATCATCCGGTCTCCGTATGATACGTTTAATATTGCGCGTCTGATCAATCAGAGTATTCCGGTCAGCTTTGTTATGAAGCGGGATAACATGGTTACGTTTAATACCGAGGATTTTACGGATGATATCCAGGATGTTATGATCAAAAACCGTCACAGGGCGTTTCCGGTGATCAATCCTCATGGTAAGTGTATCGGTACGATCTCCAGACGTAATTTTCTGGATATGCATAAAAAGAAAGTGGTTCTTGTGGATCATAATGAGGTGGATCAGGCTGTTGATAATATCGAGAAGGCGGAGATCCTTGAGATCATCGATCATCATAAGCTGGGTACCTTGCAGACTATGACGCCGGTTGCTTTTCGTAATGAGCCGGTGGGATGTACGGGCACGATCCTTTATGAGATCTACGGAGAGCAGAGACTGGAGATCCCGGAAAAAATCGCGGGGCTTCTCTGTGCGGCTATTATTTCGGATACATTGATGTTCCGTTCACCGACCTGTACGCAGACGGATAAGATCGCTGCCAGTGCTCTTGCGCTGATCGCGGGAATCAAGATCGAGGAGTTTGCCCGAGAGATGTTTTCTGCGGGAAGTAATCTGAAGGATAAGTCTCCGGAGGAGATTTTTTATCAGGATTATAAGAAGTTTATCGGTGAGGGTAATGTTTCCTTTGGTGTGGGTCAGATCAGTTCCATGGACAGCGAGGAGCTTAAGGAGATCAAGGAGAAGCTGATGCCGTTTATGGTGAGTGAGTGTGGCCGTCATGATATCACGAGAGTTTATTTTATGCTGACGAATATCCTGGAGGAGTCTACAGAGCTTCTGTTTTACGGGGAGGGCAGCCAGCAGATGGCGGAGATCGCTTTTGAGCGGAAACCGGATGGAGATACCTTCAGTCTGCCGGGTGTGGTTTCCAGAAAGAAGCAGCTGATCCCGGCTATGATGGAGGCTGCTCAGCTGATGAACAGCGATTATGCATAAGAGGTGACGGAAAATGGCGAAACAGTTATGGAAGCCGGGGAACATGATCTATCCGCTGCCGGCTGTAATGGTGAGTGTTACCGATGGTGAGGGTAACGATAATATCATAACGGTTGCGTGGACGGGGACGGTGTGTACCAATCCGGCGATGGCTTATATTTCTGTCCGACCTTCCCGTTATTCCTATGATATGATCCGGAAAACGGGTGAATTTGTGATCAATCTGACAACGGAGAAGCTGGCGTTTGCAACGGATTTCTGCGGGGTCCGTTCGGGACGTGATGTGGACAAGTTCCGGAAGCTGAACCTTACGAAAGAGAAAGCGCAGTTTGTTTCTGCACCGATGATCGGGGAGGCTCCGGTTTCGATCGAGTGCAGGGTGCGTGAGGTGAAGGAGCTGGGGTCTCATGACATGTTTCTTGCGGATGTGCTTGCGGTCCATGCGGATGAAGCTTATATGGATAAAAACAACAGGTTTCGTCTTAATGATGCGGGTCTTCTGGTTTATTCCCATGGGGAGTATCTGGCGGGTGGCCGGAAGGTGGGAACCTTCGGCTACAGCGTAAAGAGGAAGCAGCAGAAGAAGCAGATGCAGAAGAAGTTGGATAAGAAATCAGACAGGGAATCAGACAGCGAAGCAGAGATGGCAGAGATGGCGGGGAAGTTGAAGACGTCAGGAAAGCCAGGGATGTCAGGAAAGTTGAAGATGTCAGGAAAGCTAGGGATGTCAGGAAAGTTAAAGATGTCAGGAAAGCCAGGGATGTCAGGGAAGTTGAAGACGTCGGGAAAGCCAGGGATGTCAGGGAAGTTGAAGATGTCAGGAAAGCCAGGGATGTCAGGGAAATTAAAGACGTCGGGAAAGGCAGGGAGAGAGAAACGGTAGGTTCTCGGAGCTGTAAGGTTTATTGAGATTTGGCAGCTGTTATGCTAAAATGAAAGGATACAGTATGAATAATATTACACTGATAGGGATGCCTGGTGCGGGGAAGAGCAGCATCGGTGTCGTACTTGCGAAGGTACTTGGGTACCAGTTTATTGACTCTGATCTGCTGATCCAGAAGGCGGAGAAAAGGACTCTGAGTGAGATCATTGCGGATGAGGGTACAGAGGGCTTCAAGGCGATCGAGAATCGTGTGAATGCTTCAATCCAGGTGGAGAATACGGTGATCGCTACCGGTGGAAGTGTGGTTTACTGCGATGAGGCTATGCAGCATCTGAAGTCTGAGGGTGTTGTGGTGTATCTTAAGATCTCGCTGGAGCTTCTTTCCAGGCGTCTTGGTAATCTTAAGGGGCGTGGTGTTGTGCTCAAGGAGGGGCAGACGCTGGCGAGTCTTTATGATGAGCGTGTTCCTTTGTATGAGAAATATGCGGACATTGTGGTGGATGAAGAGGATAAGGATCTGGAGGGGAGTCTCCAGGTTGTGCTTGAGGCACTGAAGAACAGGGGAGATAAGGCGTAACTGTTGGCTTGTGGAAACGGTTTGCTGGAGTGTTTCGGGTCATGGGTTGTGACAGGTTTTCGTCATAAATTGTTTACAAATCTGAAATATGTGTTATAATATACAACTGACCTAAAAAACGGTATTGCGGAACGTTTGTTCCTGCAGTAAATTCAGAGAAAGTTTCTGCTCATAGAGGAGTAAATAATAGAGGTGTGTTATGGAACAGTATGTGATTAAAGGCGGCAATCCTCTGGTTGGAGAAGTGGATATTGCGGGTGCGAAGAATGCGGCGCTTGCGATATTGTCAGCAGCCATTATGACTGATGAAACTATATTGATCGAGAATCTGCCAGATGTTAGGGACATCAATGTTCTGCTTGAGGCGATCTCCGAGATCGGGGCTCAGGTTGAGCGTATTGATAAGTCTACTGTAAAGATCAACGGTTCTACTATCGGCAATCTCAGCGTGGATTATGAGTTTATCAAGAAGATCCGTGCTTCTTATTATCTTCTGGGTGCTTTGCTTGGTAAGTATAAGCATGCGGAGGTTCCGCTTCCGGGTGGATGTAATATCGGCAGCAGGCCGATCGACCAGCATCTGAAGGGTTTCCGTGCTCTTGGTGCGGATGTTGATATCTGTCATGGTGCTATTGTTGCCAAGGCGGAGAATCTGCATGGCAGCCATATTTTCCTGGATGTGGTTTCTGTTGGTGCTACTATTAATATTATGATGGCTGCTTCTATGGCGACTGGTCGTACGATCATTGAGAATGCTGCGAGGGAGCCGCATGTTGTTGATGTGGCGAATTTCCTGAACAGTATGGGGGCGAATATCAAGGGTGCCGGTACGGATGTGATCCGTATCCGTGGTGTTGAGACGCTTCATCGTACGGAGTATTCGATCATTCCGGACCAGATCGAGGCTGGTACGTTTATGTTTGCTGCTGCGGCTACTCGTGGTGATGTTACTGTTCGTAATGTTATTCCTAAGCATCTTGAGGCTACTACTGCTAAGCTTGAGGAGATCGGGTGTGAGGTTGAGGAGTTTGATGATGCGGTTCGTGTCCGTGCGCCGCATGTGCTTCATCGTACGCATGTGAAGACGTTGCCTTATCCTGGTTATCCTACGGATATGCAGCCGCAGATCGCGGTTACTTTGGCTTTGGCTGAGGGTACGAGTATTGTTACTGAGAGTATTTTTGAGAACCGGTTTAAGTATGCGGATGAGCTTTCACGGATGGGTGCCAATATTAAGGTGGAGGGGAACTCTGCTATTATTGATGGTGTGAGGAAGCTTACGGGGGCGCGTGTGAGTGCGCCGGATCTTCGTGCGGGGGCTGCGCTTGTTATTGCGGGGTTGGCTGCTGAGGGTGTTACGGTTGTTGATGATATTGTTTATATCCAGCGTGGGTATGAGAATTTTGAGGAGAAGCTCAGGAGTCTTGGGGCTGAGATTGAGAGGGTTTCCAGTGAGAAGGAGATTCAGAAGTTTCGGCTGCGCGTTGGGTGATGGTTGGTGACAACTGGTAACGATTGATGATAATTGGATATTTGAGTTTTGGGAGAGTTCCTGGGTGTTTGGGCCTGGGGGCTCTTTTTTTGTGTGGGTGGGGGGAGGGACGAACGGACAGTCTGCCAGCGGGGCGGCTGCATGGTCGTGCCTGGTGCGGTCGTTTCGCCGGGTCATACTAAGCGTCTGAGTCTTCTGCCGTGCAGGGCGCCCCATAACTCGCCA
>NZ_FMUW01000076.1:0-1260 GCF_900101315.1 Blautia sp. SF-50 | reverse complement strand
GAAAAACTTCCGGCAGGAATCCGCAAAGCTTAAATATTGGTGGCTGCAAAGCAGCCGCCTAAAAATGTCAAGGTACTCGCTATTTTGCGTTTACTTTAGGACGACGCAATCCGTTGAATTATTTTGCGCTTATTAAAAGAAGGATATAGTGTATTCCAAAATTGAAATATCTATATCCTATGTAATCTTTTATAAAAATGAAAAAATTTTTTTGCTTCGTCTAAAATAAGAAGAAACGCTACTAGAATTATTGAACACATTATAACCATTGCATACTTAATCTTATGTAACAACAATAATACAGCAATTATGAAAAGTAGAATGATAAGAATGCTTTTTTTGACCTTGCCGTAATATAGAATTTCTTGATTATTAAGAGAGCGATTATCACTATTGGATATTTTATTAAAAAAAATGTATATTCCACTTATTAATGTGATGTATAAAAGAATTAGCGGAAATTTCAAAAAATAATTTTGAACCATAAGTAAAAAAATAATTATTATATTAGAAATCATATAACAAGTTGTTTTAGTTTTGCAATGTATACCTCCGCTAAATGATCTTAGTGGAATAAAGGATAATAACATTATTATGGCAATATCTATTTTTTTAATGAAATAAGCAAATAATAAGGTAGTAAATATATTTACAATTATTATAAAGCCATTTGTTAATCCATAAGTATATATTTCGATATCCTCAGGTTCAATAATATGATAATCAATCATTTTTTCTGTCAAATACTTATTAATAGAACACATGGTTAAAAATAAAAATGGGATTTTTTTAACTTTTCGTGACCTTTAGGTAGTGAATCTTCATACATTACATACCAACAACGCTGATTAGAAGCAATTGTTGTGATTAGCAGTGCAAAACTAGCTATTGAAGATAGTAATCTGACATTCGCATTTTTTTTGATAAGTTTGATCTTTTTTAACATATTTTATAACCTTCCTTTTTATTTTTAGATAATTATAGCATAGGAATGGCAATTGCCCATGAAACTGTAATAAAAGGTATATTATATGTAATAAATTGTACTTAGGAGTAAACTAAGAGAAATTATCTAATCTAACAGGATGTAGGTATACCAAAAAGAAATTAAGAATTGGAGGGAAATGGAACAATAACCTTCCTATGAACAAGAGATTTCAGCAGATAAAATCCCATAAAGAATAGCACTTACTTCAAAGGAGTCATCTAGATCCCAAAATTCTATTGTACCATTATATTTTTCCACTACCCTTGTAACAC
>NZ_FMUW01000046.1:0-20078 GCF_900101315.1 Blautia sp. SF-50 | reverse complement strand
TTCTGACTGTTATCCCCCTGTATAAGGCAGGTTACCCACGCGTTACTCACCCGTCCGCCACTAGAAACAATCTAAATCTGCCGAAGCTTCAATAAAAGGTTTCCCGTTCGACTTGCATGTGTTAAGCACGCCGCCAGCGTTCATCCTGAGCCAGGATCAAACTCTCTGATAAAATGTTTGATTCGTTTACTCAAGACAACCGTTTGGCTATCTCTCGTTTTTACTGCTTTTGGTTTGTTTAAACCGTTCTTTAAATGTAAAGAAATTTTCGAGAATCGTATGTGTTTCACTGTTTAGTTATCAAGGTTTGTTGCGTCTGTCTCTCAGACAGCTCGTTTATTTTATCTCATCTCAAATCGTTTGTCAAGTACTTTTTTCAACTTTTTTTCAAACTCTTTTTTTGATGAATCTCTGTCTCGCTGACAGCTTGTTTACTTTATCACATCCGCAAGCGTTTGTCAACAAGTTTTTTTATTTTTTTGAAAAATTTATTTTTTTCAAAAAAATAACGGAGAAGGAGGGATTTGAACCCTCGCGCCGCGTTAGCGACCTATACCCTTAGCAGGGGCACCTCTTCGGCCTCTTGAGTACTTCTCCAGACTCCGAACTTATAATTTCTTATTAAATTGGAGTGCATTTCTTCTGTGTTTTCATCCGAAACGCATGGTTAATTATATCCGAAAGATATAAGTTTTGTCAACACCTTTTTTTCATTTTTTTACATTAATTTTATCTTAGCGCGATTGACCAATCATATTATCCCCTTAGACAGGTGGCTACGCACGACACGCTGTCCGTGTGGACAGCGCAGGGGAAGTCCATCTCAGAGTTCCGAAGTCCGAGGGCTTCCCTGCCCCCCACCCTCTTGGGCACGGAACAAGCGCTACATCTTCGATATATAATGCGACTGACTTTTATTATGGAATCTTATGCCAAGCTGATTACTGTCTGAGCCGATATTATTCCGGAACGTTGTGCCGAGCTGATTCTTAGATACAACATTCCTCCTGAACAATTTCTATGTGACACTCTACTGCCATGCATCATTGAATACTATCTCGAACTGTTCACTTTCCGCAACCGGCCTGTGTGCACAGCCGAGGAGCTGGCATATGGGCGGGGCGCTCTGCAGGAGGTGTGACAACTACTTAGGCTCTGGAAGGTGGCGTTGTTTTTCAAAAGTTCGCTGTCTGAGCGCAGCGAGTTCGGACTTTTGGAAAACGCTTTTAGCCACCTTTCAGAGTCTTAGTAGTTTCCACCGACGAAGCCTGTCCCGCCCATATGCCAGCTCCTCGGCGTCCGTCAAACCACGAAATCCCGCAACACCCAAAGAAAAGAGGCCGCACATGCAGCCTCTTACACACATAACTATAGAAACTATAAGTAACCCAACATCAGATCATCCAGAAATTATCCGTGCAGACAATCCTCCTGTAAGTCTCAAACTTAAACCACTTATTATGAAACTCCGACTTATTATCAGCAGCCTCAAACTCCCTCAAAAACATCTGATAATCATCATTACTGCGGATCTCCAGGGCAAAACCTCTCTCATCCACAACAGGAAGCCCCATAAACACATACTCATCCAGCGGAATAATATCCTGCACCCTCTTATCACGGATCAGAACAGCCGCGCTATCCTCCAGAGAAACAATATCAAAATAGCCCGGATACTCAAAGCTGTCACCCTCAACAGGCACCACATCCCCTACATGATAAGTCTTAACCTCTTTATCCGCCTTGGAAAGCAGCGCATTCTCAAGGTTAAAATAAAACTCCTCAAAAACATAACCGCCAACCTTCACATCATCCTTCTGGAAATAAGGCTTCTCCCCCTCAGTATCAACCGATTCCACAACACCACATGCAGAAGTCATATGACTCACACGGTCGATCAGGATCAGCTCACCAAGAGTCTTATTCCTCTTAAACTCATCCAGCACAACCTTATCAGAAAGACCGATTTTGCAAAGAGCGATCTCATTCTTCTCAATCGTATCCGCATGCAGATGCTCCCCGGTATTTACATCCGTCTTAAACTCAATACTCTTAACCACACCTGCGATCTTCTTGGTACCAAGCTTCACAAGATACTCCTTGCCCACTTCAAGCCTGGAATCATCCATCCATAGAAGCGTAGCCTCAAAGCCCTTTGCAACCGGAATCTCATTATTATTGGTAAGAACACAACCACGGCTGACATCCACTTCTTTATCCAGCTGAATCGTAACAGCCTGACCGGCAACAGCCTCTTCACGATCGTCACTGCCCACCAGGATCGTCTTAACAGCCGCTGTCTCGTTGCTTGGGAGCGTTGTGATGATATCGCCTACATGAACCCGGCCACTCTCGATCTGGCCCTGGAAACCGCGAAATTCATGGTTTGGACGGGAAACACGCTGAACAGGCAGATAAAACTCGCTGACATTCTCAGCCTCGGAAACATCCACAGTCTCAAGATGATCCAGAAGAGCTTTGCCCGTATACCACGGCATATTCGGAGACTTCTTCGTTACGTTATCACCCTCTGTAGCACTGACAGGAATGATCACAACATCCTGAAGACCCAGAGTCTCAGAAAGCTCATTGATATCCTTCACGATCTCGTTAAAACGGCTCTCACTGTAACCAACAAGATCCATCTTATTAACAGCAAATACAAAATGATGGATACCCATCAGAGCGCAGATACGCGCATGACGTCTTGTCTGCACCAGAACACCCTGTTTTGCGTCCACAAGAATAATGGAAAGCTGGGCAAAAGAAGCGCCAACTGCCATGTTTCTTGTATACTCCTCATGACCAGGAGTATCTGCAACAATAAAACTTCTCTTATCCGTTGTAAAATAACGGTATGCAACATCAATGGTGATACCCTGCTCACGCTCAGCCATCAGACCATCCAGAAGAAGAGAATAATCAATGGCACCACCTCTGGAACCCACCTTGCTGTCCAGAAGAAGGGCTTTTTCCTGGTCTGCATATAAAAGCTTGGAATCATAAAGAATATGGCCGATCAGTGTAGACTTTCCATCATCTACACTTCCGCAAGTGATAAATTTCAGTAATCCGCTCATCCTAGAAGTACCCCTCTCTCTTTCTTTTTTCCATACTTGCAGCTCCGCCGTCGGAATCAATAACACGTGTGGTTCTCTCAGATTCCACAGAGCTTAAGGTCTCGTCAATGATCTCGTCCAGTGTCTCCGCATCAGACTCGATACCGCCTGTCAGAGGATAGCATCCGAGAGTACGGAAACGGACCTTTTTCATCTGCGGCTCCTCACCCGAGTTCAGACGCATTCTGTCGTCATCCACCATGATAATGTTGCCATCTCTGTATACAACCGGACGCTCTTTTGCAAAATACAGCGGAACGATCGGGATATTTTCTCTCTTAATGTACTGCCAGATATCAGTCTCAGTCCAGTTGGAAATCGGGAAAACACGGATGCTTTCGCCCTTATTGATCTCCGTATTATAAAGCTTCCACATCTCCGGACGCTGGTTCTTCGGATCCCAGGCCTGCTCTGCATTACGGAAGGAGAAGATACGCTCTTTTGCACGGCTTTTCTCCTCGTCACGACGACCGCCGCCAAAAGCAGCTGTGAAACCATATTTCTTAAGAGCCTGCTTCAGTGCTTGCGTTTTCATGATATCTGTGTATGCGGAACCGCTGTCAAAAGGATTGATACCCTGCTTCAAACCATCCTGATTAATGTACTCAAGCATTTCGATTCCCAGATCCTTCGCGGTTTTGTCACGAAACTCTATCATCTCTTTAAATTTCCATGTTGTATTTACGTGAAGAAACGGAAATGGCGGTTTCTCCGGATAAAAAGCCTTCATTGCAAGATGAAGCATTACAGAACTGTCTTTTCCTATAGAATAAAGCATTACCGGCTTCTCGCACTCTGCTGCAACTTCACGGATGATATAAATTGCCTCTGCTTCCAGCTCATCCAAATGTGATAATCCACTCATATCTGATCTCATCCTCCTGTTCCGGCCGCCAGAACCGGCAGCGCTTATCTTCTGGTCTAATATTTATTCGAATTCCGTCGATCCACATCGATCACGGATGTAGAACCGTCCGTTTTTGTAATGATCCAATGAAGGATATCCCCTTCGCTTTTTACATTCATGATACTTCCGTTCCCGCCGATATCCGCACCAAGGAAAAAGTCAATGGCACCGGCTTTGCACTCCTTTACACAGGAAACGCAGCCCCAGCAGTTTTTCGGATATTTCATCACGGCTTTTTTGTTTTCCATGACGATCAGGGTTCCCGGACATACTTCACTGCACTTTCTGCAGCCAACACATTTTTTCTGATCAATTCGTATGCTCATATGTGTCCTCCTTTACAATGTCACGGAAAATGATCTTGATCTCGCCGTTTTCCAGTTTCGAATTTACATATTTATAAAATTTCTCATCAGTTTCCGGATGATCCAGATTTTCGTTGAAAGAATGCCATCTGGTCTCTTTTCGGTTTTTCAGATGAGCGATCAGTGAACGGCACACAATGAGACGCTCACGAAGTTCGTATGCAAACATCAGCTCATGCATATCTGCTGCCGCTGTTTTTTCGGCAAGGGCCTGAAGCTTGAGGATTTTTTCATCTGCAAGGTCAAGCTGTTTCTCATTGAACTGATAATTGGAAGCAATTCCTCCCGCATACTCATCCATGACTTTCTGCATGGCTTCCTCAAGCTCCTCAACGGAAAATGCCGGTGCATCCTCATTACGGAACTTTTCGTACTGAGAAAGGATTTTTTCTTCCTGAACTTTGATCTCCGCTTCTGTGGTAATATCCGCTTCTTTCAGAGATCCTGCGGAAAACTGTTTCACCATATCCAGTGCTGCAAGTTTTCCTTCTGCAAGTGCCCCTGTTACATATTTCTGGGGACATCCGCCTGCAACATCACCTGCTGCATAAAGACCTTTCACAGTAGTCTCACGGCCTGTATTTACCCAGTAGCCGCTGGCTGTATGACCGCCTACGATATACGGCTCTGTTCCCTGGATCTCCACATCCTGCTCGCTGGGGCTCTTTCCGCTTTCGATCCATTTCAGAGTCTGGCTCGGTGCCATGTTGAGATAAGCCTTCAGAAGATCCTCATCCTGTTCCTTCGTGATCCCTGTAGTCTTCAGGTAACACGGGCCGTGGCCAAGCTGATTTTCCCGAACTGTTCCGTAAACTCTCTCGCTTGTGGTCAGTCCGTATTTTGTCTCATAGATCTCGCCAGCTGCATTGATCTGTTTTGCGCCGACACCCTGTGCGATGGTTCCCGTAGGAGCAATGGTATCCTTGCAGCGAAGTGCGATAAAACGCATCTCAAAGGACGTCATCTCCGCACCTGCCAGGATTCCCATTGCATATCCGGCACCTGTGTTAAACGGCGGATACCACATCTTATGTCTGGAAAATCCCGGATTGTTCGGCTTATAAAGTCCGGCCGCTCCGCCTGTTGCAGCAAGAACTGCCTTTGCCCGGATAATGTATGCGGTTTCTTCCATAATAGAGAAACCAACCGCTCCGTAAACCTGTCCGTCTTTTACAAGAAGGTCTGTGATATTTACATAATTCAGAACGTCTACGTTCTCAGCTTTATGAACTGCATCAGCAAGAAGTGGTTTAAAATTTTCACCGTTGATCTTGATGTTACGGTTTCCTCTGGCTACATAATCACCATTTTCATCCTTCAGGATCACAAGCCCAAGCTTTTCCATCTTTGCAGTAACTTCGTTGAAATTCTCCGCTGCTGTAAGAAGAAGGTCCTGCCTTACGATCCCGGCGGCATCCTTTGTTGCATAATCTACATAATCCTGCGGCTTGCGGCCTTTTACAATGTAGGCATTGATTGCATTAACACCTGCTGCCAGACAGCCGCTTCGTCTGATATTTGCTTTTTCTGCGATCAGTACCCTACCGGCTTTCTGTTCTGAGAGAACCAGCGCCGCATAGCAGCCTGCGGTACCTCCACCTATGATCAGCACATCTGTTGTAATTTCCTTTGTGTTTAATCTGTTTTTCATACTCATCACTCTGTTATCTGAAGCTCATGTACAGTTACATTTTTCTCTTTATCTACACCAAAGGCCTTCAACACCGGATTTTCTGCATCCATAAGGGAGAGGATCAGATATTCGATGTTCGGGTCAAATGCAAGTCGTTTATCTTCTTCGGAAGGCCTTGACGGAGACTCCGGATGAGAATGAAAGTTTCCGATCATCTGATATCCGTTCTGACGGATATCCTTGATCGCGCTCAGCTGTTCCTTCGGGTCCATGGAAAAGTGTTCGTTGCTTTCATCGATATTTGTCAGCAGATACACCTTCTCGATGGTTTTTACATCGTCCTCAATGGTCCCGCCCAGAAGGCCGCAGGACTCATTGGGAAGTCCTTTTCTGCAGTGGTCTAATATTTTCTCGTAATCTTCTTTTTTTAATTTCAGCATTTCGTGGCCTCCAATGGGTTTCTATACTTATTTACAGTATCTGCACCAGCAGACACCTTTTCGTTTCTGTGATCAGTGTTTATTAATGCTTCAGCTCACACACAGCCTGCTCATAATCGATCAGTTCTGTGATCGTCGGATCATCGCCGCATACCGGGCAATGATGATTCTTCGGAAGCTTCACGGTACGGAATGTCATCTTCAGCGCATCGTAGGTAAGAAGTCTTCCTGTAAGAAGATCACCCTGTTCGATGATGTACTTGATCGCTTCCATTGCCTGAAGGCTTCCGATCACTCCGCCCATGGCTCCGATCACGCCAGCTTGCTTACAGGTCGGTACGGCATCCTTTGGCGGCGGGCTCTGGAACGCACATCTGTAGCATGGGCCCTGTCCCGGAACGTAAGTCATCAGCTGTCCCTGGAAACGGATGATTCCTGCATGTGAAAACGGTTTCTCAGCCATTACACAGGCATCGTTGATCAGGAATTTTGCAGGAAAGTTGTCTGTTCCGTCAAGAATGAAATCGTAATCTTTGATCAGATCCATGATGTTGCTGGAATCCACAAACGTGTGATATGTATTTACAGTAACGTCCGGGTTGATTGCTTTCATGGTCTCAGCCGCAGACTCTACCTTCAGTTTGCCGACATCTGCAGTTGTGTGGATGACCTGTCGCTGAAGATTGGAAAGATCTACCTCATCTGCATCCGCGATCCCGATGGTTCCCACACCTGCTGCTGCAAGGTAAAGGGCTGCCGGTGCTCCAAGTCCGCCGGCTCCGATGATCAGAACCTTGGCATTCAGAAGCTTTTTCTGACCTTTTACTCCAACCTCTTTCAGGATGATATGGCGGGAGTACCGCTCAAGCTGCTCATTTGTAAAAGCCATTATCTTGCGCCTCCTCCCATGTAGTACAGGAACTCAACAACGTCGCCGTCCTTTACCTCTGTTTCCAGAACGTCTGCCTTGCTGATGAATTCATCGTTGATAGTTACGGTTACATACTCAGGACTTTCAATATCCTCTTTCTCAATAAGCTCTGTAAGCTTCAGTCCGTCTTCGTACTCTTTTTTATTTCCTGCAACTGTGATTGTCATTTCTCTGTTCTCCTATTCTTCAACTTTTCTTACGATCAGTGTATAAGTTCCGTCTTCGTTGTCCTCGAGCTTCAGGATCTGATGTCCTTCTTCCTTCACGCTTCTCGGCACATTCTGTACCGGCTCGCCATCGTTCATTTTGATCGCCAGGATCTGTCCGGCATCCAGCTCCTCAAGTGCTACCTTTGCTTTTACAAAGGTTACCGGGCAGACCACATCGGTAATATCTACGGTATCATCAATCTTAATATCAGCCATTGTATGCTCCTTTCAAAACTTCCTGAAGTTTTTCAGCGCCTACCCGGTCGATGGTAAATTTAAAACGCTCTCCCGGATTTGCATAGTCATCAAAGAACTGGATCGCTGCATCGGTCACTCTGAAAAGCTGCTCCTCAGAGGTGATCAGCGGAAGGAATTCCTGTCCCTTGCTGATGTGATTTCCAAACGTTCCGCCAAAGGAAACGATATATGCTTCGTTTACATCCCATGCATCCACCGGACAGGATTTTGCACATCTGCCGCAGTAGTTACATTTCTCTGTATCGATCACCAGCTTGTCATCCTCAAAGGAGATAGCGTTTTCTCTGCAGGCCTTTTCGCAGACACCACAGTGGATACATGCATCCTCTTTCCAGCTGACCTCAGCTGCTCCCTTGATCCCTACATCATTCTCCTCTGCCTTCAGACAGTTGTTCTGGCATCCGGTAACACCGAATTTGAATTTATGAGGAAGCTCTCTTCCGAAATATCTTTCATTTAATTTCACTGCAATGTCATAGCTGTTGATATTTCCGCTTGGACAGACAGCGTTGCCCTGGCAGGCTGTAACTGTACGGACTCTCGGTCCGCAGACACCAGGCTTGCATCCGCCTTTTGCAAGATCATCCTTTACATCATCAATATCATCTAATTTAATGAACGGGATCTCAACTCCCTGTCTGGAAGTAAGATGTACATATCCGTCACCGTATTTCTCAGCTACCTCTGCGATCTTTTTAAGGTTTTCTGCGGTAAGTGTACCGCCTACACAGGCAAGACGAAGAGAAAAATTATTTTTCTGCTTCTGTCTCATGAAACCACCTTTTTTTAATGTAGCGTAATCTACTTTTGCCATAACGAACTCTCCATTTCTCTGCTGGTGCAGCTCTTAGATTTTATCGGTTATTTTCTATCGCTTGTTTGAAATCTTCTTTTAAATCTTCAACATCTTCAATTCCCACACTGATACGGATCAGATCCTCGAATACTCCGGACTGCAGCTTCTCTTCGTCGGAGATGTGTGCCGCGATGGTGGATTCCGGATGGATCACCAGGGTCTTCGTATCTCCGATATTGGAGATGATCAGCGGGATCTTCAATGAATTAATAATGGAAAAAGCCTTCTCCTTGCTTCCGGTTCTTACAGTTACGATAGCTCCGTAGCCATTCCTGAACTGCTTTTCCGCAATTTCGTGATAAGAGCTTTCTTCCAGTCCCGGATAATTTACTTCAATGTCACCACCCAGGCCCTGTAAAAATCTCGCAAGCTCCAGTGCATTGTCACACTGTCTCTGCATTCGAAGTCCCAGGGTTTCCAGTCCCAGGTTATTAAGGAAAGCATTCTGCGGAGCAAGACACGCGCCAGTGTTCCGGAAAAGTCCGTTTCTAAGCTTGGCGATGTATGCAAATGGTCCGAATTTCCGGTATGGAGCAAGTCCCGGATATCGGTCAGGGTCCCATTTCAGACCCTTACCACAGACAAGAATACCGCTGATGGCATCGCTGCTTCCATTGATATATTTGGAAGAGGAATGAACCACAATGTCAGCTCCAAGCTTCAGTGGCTGAATCAGATACGGGGTTGCCACCGTGTTGTCTACGATCAGCGGTACGTCATGCTTATGTGCCACTTCCGCAACTGCCTGGATATCGGTAACATCCAGCTTGGGGTTGCCAATGGTCTCCGCAAAAACAAGTCGCGTCTTCTCTGTGATCTCTGCCTCAAAAGCTTCCGGCTTATTCTCTTTCACATATTTTACGGAAATCCCGAAAGGCTTCAGATCATCGAACAATTCCACAGTTCCGCCATACAGTCCGCAGGCTGCCACGATCTCATCTCCCGCCTGAAGAATGTTCAGAAACGCATTGGTCAGCGCTGCCATTCCGGATGCACAGGCCACACTGCCGATCCCATCCTCCAGCATGGTCACTCGCTTCTCAAAGGACTCTACCGTAGGATTGTTGATCCTTGTATAGGAGAAGCCCATTTTTTTATTGTCAAAAATTTTCTCCAGGTCTTCCGCGCTGTCATGTCGGAATGCGCTGCTCTGATAGATTGGAACCTGTGTTGCACCCTGTGGATATTTCTCGTTGGTGCCGTGGAGCAGCCCTGTATTAAAGCCGTATTCGTTCATAGCCTCTTCCCTTTCTTTTGTTGACACTTATATTAACCTACTATTCATAGTATGTCAATAGGAAAACGGGATTAAATGTATTTTTTTGTGTACACAACTATACGACAGCATGATACAATTATAACAGTTACGATAATTACAGCACCAAAAGAAAGATGCCCGCAGGCATACAAACCTACATTAAGAACAGGAGGTGATCCCTATCAATATAAACCCGAAGCTCCGGAATATTTTTCACTCTTTATTCAGTCCCACCCTGGATTTCCGCGTCCGGCTGTTCAACATCCTCGCCTTGGGAGGTACTGTGATCAGCCTGATCATGGCCTTTCTCAGTCTCGGGACCGGTTCCTGGGGAAATGTACTGATCAATTTTGCGCTGGTTGCAATCTCCGGAGGGCTTTTTCTTTATTCCTATTACAGTGGAAAATATCAGCGCTGCTACCTGATCACCATTGTCGTGATCTTTCTGCTCGTTTTTCCGGTGATGTTTTTTACCAGCGGCGGTTATCGTGGCGGCATGCCGGCATTCTTTGTGTTTGCTATTATTTTTACCGTGCTGATGCTGGAAAAAAGACGCGCTCTGATCGTTTCCCTGCTGGAGATCCTCCTTTATATGGGACTGTGTCTGATTGCATACCATTTCCCGGACACTGTAACTCCTTTTGCCACGGAAGCAGACCGGCTGGCAGATATCCTTCTGGCGTTTGTCTCTGTAAGTATTGTCTGCGGCAGTGTTCTCTATTTTCATCTGAAGGAATATAACCAGCAGCAGCTCCTTCTGGAGGAACAGAATCTGCGACTGCGCTCCCTTGATAATGCCAAGTCCACCTTCCTGACCACCGTTGCCCATGAGATTAAAAATCCTCTGAGTTCCATTTCCCTCCACGCGCGGGACACCTCCGAGCTCCTTGAGGAAGAGCCTCTGGATTTTTCTCTTATGCAGGAAAATCTCCGCACCATTGAACAGTCGGTAATGCGGATCGACCGGATCGTGCTGGATCTGATGGATACGGTTTCCATTGAGCAGGGACGGCTTGCCCTTTCCCTTATCCCATCAGATCTGTCCGGTCTTTTGTATTCTGTAAAAAAAGACTACTGCAGTCATCCAAGCTCAAAGAACAATCAGCTAGTCCTTACGACACAATCCGGACTCCCGGAAATCTCTGCTGATCCGGAACGGCTGATCCAGGTTGTCACCAATCTGATCTCCAATGCAGAGCGTCACACCCAAAACGGAACCATCACCATTTCTCTTACCGGCGAACCGGGCTGGCAGACCATCTGCGTCTCCGACACCGGAACCGGCATGTCAGAAGAAATGCGAAAAAACGCACTCAAGGGTTATGTTTCCGCTGATAAGGATTACTGGCGGCACGGCATAGGCCTCTATGTCTGTCATCAGATCATCACTGCCCATGGCGGCAAAATATGGCTGAAAAGTAAAGAAGGCGAGGGAACTCAGGTGTTCTTCTCACTTCCGGAGGAGGAATCATAAATGAATGAAAAGAAATCACTTATCCTTATGGTCGAGGATGAAGAACAGGTGCTGAATACCAACTGCCGTATGCTGCGGCGCCGTGGCTACGATGTCCGCACTGCACAGACAGCCGCCGAAGCCTGTCATCAGCTTGAAGAACAGCTGCCGGATCTTCTTATCCTGGACATTATGCTTCCGGACGGAAACGGTCTGGATATCTGCCGCCGCTTCCGCGAAAAAACCATGAATCCAGTTCTTTTTCTCACCGGAAAAAGTGATATCCGGGATCGGGTAGAAGGACTTCAGCAGGGAGGCGACTATTATCTCACCAAACCTTATAATTTCGATGAATTTCTGGCCGTGATCCAGATGCTTCTGGAACGCCAGAAACGAATGGAAGAAAAAATAAAAGAAAAATTTCAGTCCTCCCGTCAGATCACCATCGGCAGCCTGCGGCTGGATCTTTCGGACGGCCATGCATATCTCAATAATGCCGACACAGGCCTTACCCGGACCGAATTCTCTCTGCTGCGTCTCCTTGCAGAAAACCAGGAGAAGATTTTTTCTGCAAAGGAGCTCTACGAAGCGGTATGGGGCAGCTGTGCAGGAACAGATACCAGCACGGTACGGCGGCATATCTTTAACCTCCGGACCAAGATCGGTGCCGAAGATACCGATGAGTATGACATTGTCTCGGTTTATGGGAAGGGATATCTTTTTACCTGCCGGTAAGCCGGCCTTTTCACGATCGGATAACATATTTCCAGACCTGTACGCAGCTTTCCGTAAATGTCTCTTTTTCTTCACATTTCCGGATATCGGGATCTGTCTGTTACAATGTACTTAACAGACAGATCTTTTTTATTTGTAAAAATTTATGATCAAAGAATAGTAAGCAGCTAACTGCTGCGCAATTTATCAGGAGGTGCCTATGCATAAAAAAATCTTAGTTCTTTTAACAGGCGCGATCGCTCTTTCCATATCTGCAGTCCCGGTCCTCGCTTCTGACCCTCCAACCGATGACGGTCAGTACATCTGGCAGGATGAAAACGGAGATTACTGGTACCGCAATGGTTCCGAGGATGAATATATCGGGGAAGGTAATTATGCCCCTGACCCGGATTCCGGTGAACTAATGGAAGGCAACGATGCCGGATGGACCGAACAGGACGGTTATTTTGAGCCTCATTATTATTATGAGGACGGCAGTGTGTGGCTGGAAGATGCCACCGGAACCACATATATTGGCTCCAGAGATAAATATTATATTGATGACTACGGCAATCTTCAGGAATATTCCGATTCTGAAACTGATTCCTCCTCCGGAGATTCTTCAGAAGAATCCTCCGATACCAGTGGAAACTCCTCCTCGCAGGATTCCGATTCTTCATACCCAAATTCCTCTTCCGATACAAACACGGAAGATTCCTCCGAATCGGAAAAGCGCGGCGAGCTTCATATGCGGGTTGGATTCCCTGCCGATGATACGATCAGAGAATCCATGCCCGAAAAAGAAGGTTATTTCGAGCAGCGTTCCGTAAATGGCGGAAAAAGCACTGCCTTTGTTTTAAAAGTACCGAATTCCTCTCTGGAGGATTCTTCCCTGAAGGGTTTTCTGGCAGAATACTATCCGGTAAAGGGTGAGATCATCACCAAAAAGGATCTTACCTTTGAATCTTATCCTGCCACGAAATATCAATACTTAACCGAAGTCAACGAAGAAGAAAAAAATGTAGATGCTCTTGTATGCCAGACTGACGATTATACATTCGGACTTTTTGTCCTGACTCCGTCAGACACCTATGATAAGGCCGCCGAAAAGGAAGCCACAGAGCTGATCAAATCCATAGATTTCGTTTACGCAGAGCGTGTGGATATGGCCATGACGGATTACTTCCAGGTCCTCACTCCGGAGCGCTGGAAATATCTCTGCCGTTATGAAACAACCGAAACCGAAAATGGTGGATATAAACTGACTTATTACAATGAGGATGTTCCTGTACTGACTCTGGAAGCCAGATATTACGATGGCGAAGACCAGCCTCTGGACAGTGTATGGCAGGGCTATCTCGGCCGTATCGAAACCGTCGACGGCAAAAAATACGATCTTCTGTCCACCATCAGCCAGTACTCCAAGGACGCCTCTGATGAATGGAAGGAAATGTATGACACTTATCTGGATGTCATAAACGGGATCCGTATAATGGACGGCTGTTCCCTGACCGAAGGAAGCCATGCCTGATCCCTTGTGATTCACAATATTTACATAAAAGAAGCTGCAGACTCTGTTTTTTCACTGTTCTGCAGCTTCTTTGTGTTATTGTGTCCAACTATATCTTCTGCTGTCTATCCTTCGTAAATCTGATCAAAAATCCCTCCATCTGAGAAATGTGTTTCCTGTGCCTTTTTCCATCCGCCGAAATCATCAATGGTGACAAGATTGATGTCCAGGTCAAACACATCGGAGTATTCCTTCAGAATATCCTGGTTTGACGGACGGTAATAATTATCACCGGCGATCCGCTGTGCTTCATCAGAATAGAGATAATTCAGATATTCCTCTGCCACATCTCTGGTGCCTCTTTTGTCTACGACTTTATCGACTACTGCTACAGATGGCTGTGCAAGGATGCTGATGCTTGGTGTTACGATCTCGTAGTCGTCCGGATAATCCTTTACGGAAAGATAGGCTTCATTTTCCCATGCGATCAGTACATCACCCTGTCCGTTTTCCACGAAAGAGGTCGTTGCACCTCTGGCTCCGGTGTCCAGGACAAGTACGTTTTTGTAAAGGTCTCCGATGAATTTTTTAATTTTGTCCTCGTCTCCGTTATATTTATCTTTTGCATAGGCCCAGGCTGCCAGATAGTTCCATCTTGCTCCGCCGGAGGTTTTCGGGTTTGGTGTGATCACACCTACGTCTTTTTTTACCAGATCATCCCAGTCTTTGATGTTCTTCGGATTTCCTTTTCTCACAAGAAATACAATCGTCGAAGTATAGGGAGCGCTGTCCTCCGGAAATTCGTCCACCCATCCATCATCGATGAGTCCTGCATCCTGGATCGCATCCACATCATACTCCAGTGCCAGTGTTACCACATCTGCTTCCAGTCCGTTGGCAACCTCAAGTGCCTGCTTGCCGGAACCACCATGGGACTGTGTGATCTCCATATCCTGGCCTGTTTTTTCCTTCCAGTGTTCCTGGAAGCTCTTGTTGTACTGCTCGTAAAGCTCTCTGGTCGGATCATAAGATACATTGGTGATGCTGACACTGTCCGCCGCATAGGTGGTTACGCCTGTAAGGCTTCCAATTGTTGCTATTGCTGCAAGAGCTGCTACTGCTGATTTCCATCTTCTTTTCATAATACTTACCTCCTGTGTTTTGCCTCGTGTTTTGTTGTTGGGGCTATTATAAACATGAGTAAGTACATATGAAAACTATTAGATTGGAAACCGTTTTCAGACTATACAAAATTTCCGGGATCTCTGCCCTAAAAAGCAGCAGAAAATCCCCGGAAAACGTTAAATCAATACAGGATTCCGTGGAAAAATTTCCGTTTTGGAATATTTCGAGAAAACGTGATCAGCCTTGTATTACGCGGGATCCTGGGCGATTTTTCATCACACTTATCCACAACCGCCCCGGAAAAATGCTCTCCGGAGTGGTTGGTTTTCCACATATTCCACAGAAGTTATCCCATGATCTATGTTTTTACAGATAGATATAATCGTTCATTACAGGCTGCAGGCCGTTCTTTTTCAAATCATTGAAGACCTCATCTACAGATCTTCCGTCAGAGATCTCAAACTGGTCATCACCCTTATCTTCGATATCTTCCACATGGCTTCCGATTCCTGTGCTGACACCTGCGGAGATCTTGGTCGCCGCAATATTTACCAGATTATCCCTCACGCGGGCACACTCTCTGGTGGATACAGTAATACTTGCAAACGGCATAAACAGACGATATGCACAAACTACCTGGAGAAGCTGCGGTTCGTGTACATCCTTCGGGTTGATCCTGTCGTTGTTGATGATCGGACGAAGTCTCGGGCAGGAAAAAGCGATCTCTGCGTGTGGATATTTTCTCTGCAGAAGATATGCGTGATATCCCGTTGCAAAAGCATCCTTGCGGAAATCATCCAGTCCCAGAAGTGCCGCAAAACCAACACCTCGCATGCCACCTTTTAACGCACGCTCCTGTGTATTTAACCTGTATGGGAAAATCCTCTTGTGGCCTGCCAGATGCAGAGTTTCGTATTTATCAGAATTATAAGTCTCCTGGAAAACCGTCACATAATCCGCACCGCATTTGTGAAGATATGCGTACTCATCAGAATTCATCGGATACACCTCAAGACCGACTACCTTGAAATATTTCCGGGCGATCTCACAAGCCTTTCCAATATATTCCACATTAGATTTCGTTTTGCTCTCTCCGGTAAGGATCAAGATCTCCTGGAGTCCGGTTTCTGCAATGGCTGCCATCTCTTTCTCGATCTCATCTGCATTCAGCTGTGCGCGGCGGATCTTGTTGTGGCAGTTAAATCCACAGTAAATACAGTAGTTCTCACAGTAGTTTGCAATGTAGATCGGTGTAAACATGCAGATACTGTTTCCAAAATGTTTCCTTGTTTCGATCCGTGCAGCCTGTGCGATTTCTTCCAGAAGAGGCAGCGCTGCCGGTGAAAGCAGTGCTTTAAAATCCTCCGGTGTACGGTTGTCATGAACAAGCGCTCTCCGTACATCCGCTTCTGTGTACTTATCATAATCATATGCGTTCATTGCGGAAATAACCTGATCCATTACATCAGATTCTTCCAGCTGTTCCATATCCGGAAGGTACTTCATGTGATCGATACGGTTCTTTTTCATATCTTCCAGAATTTCTTCATTTACGATGCTTTCATTAAAATGGCCGTCCTGCTGACTGGCCTGTACTGTCTCTGCCATTACTCTTATGTCGCTCCTCTCATATATTGCAGCAATACTCTGGTCCTCACTGCTGCATATCTGTAAACTCAATTTCGATTGAAACCAGACAATACCTGTGTTTCACTACACAGGCAGTGCCTGTCCCCCGCTTAGTGTTCTGCGTTCAATCATTCATTTATCAATTTTACTCATGAAGAAATCCGGTCAGCGGTGAGGATGCACTTGCACCTCTCTCCAGAGTTCTTCCCATACCGGAAAGATATGCACTTCTTCCTGCCTCAATAGCTTTCTTAAAGGCTTCCGCCATAACACGGACGTCTCCTGCAGTTGCAATGGCTGTATTTGCCATAACTGCTGCAGCCCCCATTTCCATAGCCTCACATGCCTGTGACGGGCGGCCGATTCCTGCGTCCACGATGATCGGAAGGTCGATCTCGTCGATAAGGATCTGGATGAATTCTTTTGTACAGATTCCTTTGTTGGAACCGATTGGAGAGCCAAGTGGCATTACACAGGCAGCTCCTGCATTCACCAGATCTCTGGCTGCATTCAGATCCGGATACATGTATGGCATAACTACAAAGCCCTCTTTTGCAAGGATCTCTGTTGCCTTGATGGTCTCATAGTTATCCGGAAGAAGATATTTGGAATCATGGATAACTTCGATCTTTACAAAATCTCCACAGCCAAGCTCGCGGGAAAGTCTTGCAATACGGACTGCTTCCTCTGCATTTCTGGCTCCTGATGTATTCGGAAGAAGAGTAACATCCTTCGGCACATAGTCAAGAATATTGGCAAGCCCACCCTCATTTGCACGGCGCAGGGCAAGTGTTACGATCTGAGTTCCTGCTTTTTCAATACATGCTTTTACAAGCTCCAGGGAAAATTTTCCGGAACCAAGGATAAAACGGGAAGTAAACTCATGGCCTCCCAAGATCAGTTTGTCTTCATTTGTGTTTGCTGTTGTCATTTTTTATGTCCACCTTTCTTTATGGCTGTTTGCAGAAAATATTTCCACCGATTTATAACCAGCGCCTTCTTCTGCCAGATCATTCTTCATCTGCATTTTTTCAGTAACTTATCTGTCAGTTACTGCCGTGGTATATATACCTAATTTTATCTCTATAGCGACATCAGCAGCTTCCGCCGCCCATAAACTGCAGAATCTCCACAACATCGCCATCTTTCAGTACTGTTGTATCATAAGTGTCTCTCTTAATGATCTCTTCATTCAGCTCTACTACAACCTGCACCGGAACATAGTTACATGCTTCCAGATATTCTGTTACTGTCACCGGCTTTTCCAATGTTCTGCTTTCACCATTTACTGTGATCATAATCTCTCCTTTCCGGAAACTTCAAAAGCTATTCGTCAATAAAAAAGAGTTCACAAAGAAATACACCCGCGGTGGTGCACCCCTTCATGAACTCAGTTCACTCTCAAATTTCCCAATATTCAATTGTCGATACCGGGGTTAAAAGCATTCGCTCTTAATCCCTTCCCTGTAAATCCTGATCTTACGTATTCAATCGGATAAAAACATCCGCATCCAATAAAAAAGGAGATACACCAAAGTATCTCCCGTAAATTCATCTTATACGTTCCTACGTTGGCATTATCCAAATCAGGTATAAGGGTCGAAGTTGAAGACTTCCTCTCAGCCTGCCATCACAAGCTCCCCTGTTATTTACATGAGTTAGTATAAGACGAATTATGATCAATGTCAAGAGTATTAAATTTTCTCACAATAGTTCCAATTTGTTCTAAACTATAGTACACTGTTAATGCTGCCAACCCTCCAGCAGAAAGGAGGTGAAGTCCAGTGTGCGAATTAATCATCACATTTTTTGTTTCTGTTACGGCGGATATAGTTAGCTACTATATTCGCAAATGGCTGGACAGAAACGACAGGCAGTAACAGCCTGAAAGGCTTAAGCCCCCTTACATAACGGCATAGAAAACCCCGGAAGTGTGCGAGACTTCCGGGGTTTTCGTTTTTGCCAATGTTTGAATTTCATCACATTTCTTAGCTACTATCATCTTATGCTTTCTATACTAATTTGTCAACCGGAATTTATTAACGGCATCATCATAGGATGTTACTGTTATTTATAAGCAGTGAATCCCAGATCTTTCATTGTCAGATTTAAATTCTTTTTCAGATAATCATTTGCTACTTTCATTGTCGCTTTCATCATAATATTGGAAGAATCCTGCAGATCTGTCATCGCTTTTTTTCCGTTTGTATACAAGAAAGTCAGATTCTGACCTTTATAAGCAGATGCTTTTGTAGAAGAAGTCACCAGCAGAAAGACTTCATTTGTAGACAGGGCGGACTTCACACTGACCGTATCAGATTTCACACAGTTTCCGATAATATCCAGTCCGGCAAGGATTCCATCTGAAGGCATAGAGAGCATCATCCCAATATCTATCTTATCTTCTTTCTTCAGATAACCGATCATCAGAGTACTTTCTTTATCTACTTTGACATTTATAAACTGATTTCCGTCTTCAGTATATTTGCCTTTCTGACTGATGTATTTTTTCAATTTGCTATAATTCTGCGTCAATCTGGTATTAGCCGAGGTCGGATTCTTTACAGTAACCTTGCAGGTGAATTTTCTGCCACCAAGAGTCGCTGTGATAACCGCTGTTCCTGTTTTTACCGCGGTGATCTTTCCGACAGAAGTTATCTTGACAACATTTGTGTTGCTGCTCTTCCATGACGGTTTCAGACTGGTGCCTTTGATCTTCAGTGTATAAGTTTTTTTCGATGCCAGTGTCAGGCTGGTCTTATTCAGGGTGAGATAATTCAGACCTGCGATTGCTGTCAGACCTTTTTCATTATATCTACTCCAGATCGTATTTTTTCCGGATTTCCGGTAAGCTCTCACTGTGTAAGTATAGCTTACTCCGGTACTTACTTTTGTATCGGTAAACGTAACATTTTTGCTTCCTGTGAGGGTTTTTACTGCTTTCCATCCGCTGTTTCCGGTCTTGCGGTATACCCGGTATCCGGCAACTCCTTTTACCTGTTTCCAGCTGAAAATAATCTTATTCCTGCCGGAGATCTTAATAGAAGACATAGCCGGCGTTGCTACGTTTATCGCCGCCTGTACTTCTGTCGCACTGATCAACTCCGGAACCGCAGCTGGTGCCGCCGTTGCAAGCATAAAACCTGTCAAAATGCCACATAAAGCTTTTTTCCAATTTCTTCTCATACGCTTTTTTCCTTTCTGCTTTGTGGTATATCTGGATTCCCTAACAAATATAGTATACATTATAAAAATTATTCCTGCTATGATATTTTTCGCCGAATCAGGGCTTTTGGTGAAATTCGGCAGTTTCTACAATGGCTTGACACTCCCCTCAACTAAAGCAGGGGGATTCTTGCTTCTCCCACTACTGCATTGGCAAACACCTTACGGTACTGCAATGTCTTACACAGTGTCCACAAGCTATATTTATACTGTTCCCGTATGCCCTACGGTACAGTTTTTATCTTTATGCAGACTGCATCTGCAGTCCTTTTTTCAGAATATTGATACTTGCATTCGTATCCCGGTCATGAACCGCATGGCATTTGGGACACTCCCAGATACGAATGCCCAGATTTTTTATCCGTGGATCTCTGTAGCCACAACAGCTGCAGGTCTGACTGCTCGGATACATCGTTGGTACTCTGTGAATTTCATTTCCATACCAG
>NZ_FMUW01000011.1:0-100193 GCF_900101315.1 Blautia sp. SF-50 | reverse complement strand
TGGACATGACAAGAGAACGTATTATTGATTTTATTATATCGTGAGGAGGATATGAAAATGAGCGAAAACAATGATTATATTCAGTTACCACCACTTAAAAAAGACACACCGTCCGATGTGGTAGCATTTATGTGGTAGTACATGAAAGTACCGGAGGATTCAAGAGAAAAAGTTAAGAATCTGCTTAAAGATGCAAATGAAAATGGCGTAAAATTAAGTCATCAGGCACCAACACTGTATGATGTTGTCCCAAAAGAAGAAATTGCTGAATTTGAAGAGCTTATGCGCAAAACCATAGCTGACATTGTATCAGAAGCCAGTAGCGTTGCCTGTTGGGTGTATGTGCAGAAATATGTGAAGCACAAAACCCTAAACGAAATGCTGCAAGAATTGCCAGACGTAGGTCAATTCATCCTAGCTATGGATACCTGGTTTGAAAAACTGATGGAGAAATAATCTAGGAAAATAGTTTAAAGTTTACATGTTATGATCATGTATGAAGTTGGAACAGAATAAAAGATTGTGCTATACTATTGTTCAAGAAAAAAACTCATTGACATATTTCAATCTATTTAGGAGGATAAATGATCATGTGTACAGCAGCAACTTATAAAACAAAAGATTTTTACTTTGGACGAACCCTCGATTATGAATTCTCTTATGGTGATCAGATAGTAATTACACCACGTAATTATGCGTTTAATTTTCGCCATGTTGACGATATGAAAAATCATTATGCAATTATTGGAATGGCTCATGTTGCAGAGGATTATCCTTTGTATTATGATGCTATGAATGAAAAAGGAGTGGCAATGGCAGGACTGAATTTTGTCGGAAATGCTGTTTATTCCGCGATTAAGCCAGATGTGGAAAATATTGCACAGTTTGAATTTATTCCGTGGATTTTAAGTCAGTGTTCTTCTTTAGTTGAAGTTCGCGAGCTTCTTGAACGAATTAATATTGTTAATACTCCTTTCAGCGAGCAATTACCATTAGCACAATTACACTGGATCATTTCTGATGAGAATGAGTCAATTACGGTAGAATCTATGTCGGATGGTTTGCATATTTATGACAATCCAGTAGGAGTGCTTACGAATAATCCGCCATTTCCACAGCAGATGTTTCAACTAAATAATTATATGTATTTATCTCCTAAACAGCCCAGAAATACTTTCTGCGAAAATTTGGCTCTTGATGCATATAGTAGAGGTATGGGAGGATTAGGTCTTCCGGGAGATCTCTCATCTTCCTCACGCTTTGTACGTGTAGCTTTTACAAAGGTAAATGCAATTTCAGGTGAATCAGAGGAAGAAAGCGTTAGCCAATTCTTCCACATTCTCGGATCTGTGGATCAGCAACGAGGATGTTGCGAAGTAGCGGATGGAAAATATGAAATCACATTGTATACGTCGTGTTGTAATGTTACAAAAGGTATTTATTATTACAATACTTATGAAAACCATCAGATCAGTGCAGTAGATATGCATGTAGAAAATCTGGATAGTGATAAAATGATTTGTTATCCAGTAATTCAAGGAGAACGAATCAACTATCAAAATAAATAATGTTTTGAAATCAGGGATGAGGTAGAAAGGAAAGTTCCATGACAAAAGATGAAGTAAAAAAACTCAGGATGAACAGTCCGGAATCACTACAGTTTTTAAATAATGCTACAAAATTTTATAATTTAATGATGATGTATCGTTGTGCTATTCGGGAGATACAAACTAAACTTGAGGTTTTGGATGATGAATTTTCAGTTGAGAACAATCGAAATCCTATTTCTTTTATAAAAACAAGAATTAAGAAGCCCAATAGTATTTACGATAAACTGCAGAAGATGGGATATGAATTTACAACAGAAAATATACAGACATATCTCAATGATGTAGCAGGCGTTCGAATAGTTTGTGCGTTTATTGACGATATTTATATGATATCAGATTTGATTACCCAACAGGATGATATTAAAGTTATTGAAATAAAAGATTATATAAAAAATCCAAAATCGAATGGTTATCGAAGCTATCATATGATTGTCGAAATACCAGTATTTTTTGCTAAGGGTAAAACACCTATGCGTGTAGAATTACAGATTCGAACCAATGGTATGGATTTCTGGGCAACATTGGAACATCAACTTCGCTATAAAAAAGGAATTGAAGAAATGCCTGGCTATGATGAGATAAGTGAAGAATTACTTCATTCTGCAAGAGCTATCATTGAAGCAGATAATGAAATGCAGAGAATAAAAGACAAAATTGGTATGTTCCACGAAATTTAGGGAGAAAACTGAGCAAGTAGGAAGGTGGAATATATATGAAACAAGATACTTTAGAGGGCAAAGCAAAAACAAAAAATGGGGTAAAACGACTGTGTTTTTCTATAATCTGCATTCTTCTGGAAGTGATTTTTATTATTACTATCGTAACACGCTTGAATGAATATGCAGAAATCATAAATTTATTTACAAGGATTTTGAGTGGGATCTTGGTTTTGGGATTGTACGCATCAAATAAGACATCCTCTATGAAAATGCCTTGGGTCATCTTAATTCTAATTTTCCCAATTATGGGTGTAGGCCTGTATTTGTTGATTGGTTTGAATGGTGGCACACATAAAATGCGTGAGAGATATGCAGAAATTGATAGCAAATTGTTACCAATGCTTCCGGACGGTCAGGAGTGTTTGAGCAAAATAAAAGAAACAATTCCGAAAGCAGGAAATATAGCAAGTTACATACAAAGAAATTCGCAGTATCCAATCTATCAGAATACGGATATTGTGTATTTTGATGAAGCAGTGAAAGGATTAGAGGCACAGCTTAAGGATTTGGAGAAAGCACAGAAGTTTATCTTTATGGAATATCATGCGATAGAAGACGCTGAAGCATGGCATAAGATTCAAGATGTTCTGGAAGAGCGAGTAAAAGCAGGTGTGGAAGTTAGAGTATTCTACGATGATATGGGTTCTATAGGCTTTATTAACACAGATTTTGTGAAAAAGATGGAGGCAATAGGAATTCATTGCCGTGTATTTAATCCGTTTATGCCAGGTTTAAATCTGTTTTTGAACAATCGTGATCATAGAAAAATAACAGTTATTGATGGAAAAGTCGGATTTACAGGTGGATATAATCTAGCAAACGAATATTTTAATTACACACACCCGTATGGACAGTGGAAAGATACAGGTATTCGTTTAGAAGGAGATGCTGTTCAGTCGCTTACGGTGACATTTTTGGAAATGTGGAATGCAGTAAGTGATAAGGATGCTAATGATTCTGATTTTAGTAAATACCTTTTCCACTATGATTATGCGGCACAGCAAACTGGGTTTGTTCAACCTTATGCAGACAGCCCTATGGATAATGAGCAAGTAGGAGAAGAAGTTTATATCAGTATGATAAATAAAGCTGAAAAATATTGTTGGTTTATGACTCCATATCTAATCATAACAGATGAAATGACGCATGCGTTATGTCTGGCTGCTAAGCGAGGGGTAGACGTAAGAATTATCACACCTGGTATCCCTGATAAAAAATTCATTTATAATATAACTCGTTCTTTTTATCATGGATTAGTTAAACATGGTGTTCGTGTTTATGAGTGGACTCCTGGTTTCTGTCATGCAAAAATGAGTGTGGCAGATGACTGTATGGCAACTTGTGGAACAATTAATTTGGATTATCGAAGTTTATATCACCATTTTGAAAACGGCTGTTTTATGGCAGATTGTCAGGCAGTTGTGGAAATAAAAAATGATCTGATAAGAACGCTGGGAGAATGTCGTGATGTGACAGACCAATATCAAACCGGACGAAGTGCATATTTGCGACTGGGACAATTATTTATGAGATTATTTGCTGGATTGCTATAAGAATCTGATGAAACGACCTTTCAAAAAACAGTTGATTTAGAAGTTAACTGTTTTTGAAAGGCCGTTTTTGCTATATCTAACAGTCTGTTGTACAAAGAAGATTTTGCATGGATAGTGATTAATACAACGGAGTAAGAAAAGCTCCTTCATATATTAGAATAAAAATATGACTGTTTCTTTAAAAAGAAGCCGGTCATATTTTTTTATGAAAAATAAATTTTGTTGAGGTTAAATTGAGATTGACTTTGTATTGTATAAGTATGAAATAAAAAGGAATCAGGTGATGTACAATGAAAAAGCATAAAATATGTAAAATCCTTCTTGTTATACTGGCAATTTTTTTATGTGTGGCTTTTTATGAATTGCTCGGAATCTGCGTTGCATATAAAAAACAGCCGGAAGTGTCCAATACAACCAAAAAAGAAACAAAAAATGGGTCATGGAACGAATGCAGTGAAAATACAGAACGGGCAGTAATCATAGAAAAGAATCCAGAAGCACTTTTACAAAGAGTGCGTTTGATCAAGAATGCAAAAAAGGAAATTATTCTTTCTACTTTTGCATTTCAATCCGATGAAAGTGGAAAATTGATTTTAGGAGCACTGCATGATGCGGCAGACAGAGGTGTACATATTCGTCTGTTAGTAGATGGAATGGAGAGCTGGATTGATATGGAAGGAAATCCGTATTTCTATGGATTATCTTCCCATGAGAATGTTGAAATTAAACTGTATAATAAGGCCAATCCGTTGAAACCGTGGAAAATGATGGGTAGAATGCATGATAAATATTTGATTGCAGATGGAAAGAGATATATTCTTGGGGGAAGAAATACATACAATTATTTCCTGGGTGATTTTCCGGGACATAAGAACTATGACAGAGACGTGTTAGTGGTTTGCGATGAACCTGAGAAAGAAAATTCAGTTAACCAGTTGTCAGAGTATTTTGAAACCATATGGAATCAGGAAGACAGTGGTTATTTTCATAACAATAAAAAACTGGCAAATAGAAAATCTGTAAAGAACGCAGTTTTAGAGCTGCAGAACAGCTATCAGAAATATTTTGAAGAGAATAAGGAAAGAATCTGCGAGACCAATTATACGGACGAAACTTTTGAGACAGAAAAGATTACATTAGTGTCAAATCCTATTCACACAGGTTCCAAAGAACCAGTAGTGTGGTATCAGTTGGGAGAATTGATGAAAAATGCAAAAAATCGTGTGAAGATCCACACGCCATATATTATCTGTAATGATATGATGTATAATACATGGGAGGAGATTGCAGAGAACGTTTCAGATTTTTCTATCATGACAAATTCAGTTGCGAATAATGGGAATCCATTTGGGGCTGCCGATTATGCGAAAAACAGAAATAGAATCTTAAGTACAGGAATTAATACCTGGGAATATGAAGGCGGTTATTCATACCACGGAAAAAGTATTCTGATTGACGATGATCTGTCTGTAATCGGTTCCTTTAATATGGACATGAGAAGTACATATCTGGATACGGAACTGATGCTTGTAATTCGCAGTAAAGATATTAATAAACAGTTGGAAGAGGGCATGATGGAATATGAAAAAGTGTCCCGCCAGATATTAGAAGGCGGAACTTATAATGATCCATATCATGTAGAGCCAATCGAATTGACAAAGAAACGTCAGAGAAAAATATTTTTGGTACAGCATCTGCTTGGATGGGCAAGGTATCTGTTTTAATAAGGAGGAAGGAAAACGTGTTTCAAATATTGATTGTAGAAGATGATAAAGAATTAAGCCAGCTATTCCAAAAAGTGCTTGAGAAGAATGGATATCAAGTTAAAAGTGCATCGGATGGAGCACAGGCATTAGAAGTATTGGATAAGGAATATATTGATCTGATCATTTCTGATATTATGATGCCGGTTATGGATGGCTATGAACTGGTGTCAGAACTTCGTTCAGCAGGATATCAGATACCAGTGCTTATGATCACTGCGAAAGGTTCCTTTGATGATATGCGCCAGGGATTTCTTTCGGGAAGTGACGATTATATGGTAAAACCGGTAAATGTGAATGAAATGGTTTTAAGAGTCGTAGCACTGCTTCGCCGTGCACAGATACTGAATGAACACAAAATTGTGATCGGTTCAACAGAGTTTGATTATGATGCAATGACGGTTACAACTGATAAGGAAAGTTTTGTTTTGCCTAAAAAAGAATTCCTGCTTTTATATAAGCTTGCAGCTTCGCCAGGCAGAACATTTACAAAACAACAGTTGATGGATGAAGTATGGGGATACGAGACGGAGGCAGACCCACATACGATAGAGGTACATATAGGAAGAATCAGAGAGCGTTTTAAAGATAACCCTGATTTTGAAATCGTAACAATGCGTGGAATTGGATACAAGGTGGTGAAAAAATAATGGAACAAAAGAAAGAAAAAGGATTGCGGATCCGATCCTGTCTGACTGGTGCAATCTGGCTGGCACTTGTATTTTCAACAGTCATATCTGCTTTATTATTTGCTTTTTTGAATCATTTTTTTAATCTGCCGGGCAGCATACCTGTGCTTGGCTGGCTTTTGATTTTCAATACATTGATTGCAGGGCTGATCACTTCCTTTATCAATGCAAAGTTACTGGAACCAATTACCAGACTTAGTAAAGCAATGAAGGAAGTTTCTCAGGGAGATTTTGAACAGCATTTGGAAACGAACAGCCGTATAGCAGAAGTTGGAGAATCTTATCAAAGTTTTAACGTTATGACAAAAGAACTTCGTGCAACAGAGGTGCTGCAGATGGATTTTGCATCTAATGTTTCTCATGAGTTTAAGACCCCGATTAATGCCATTGAAGGATATACAATGCTGCTTCAGGGAGAAGAACTGTCTCCGGATCAAGAGGAATATGTAGAAAAAATCTTATTTAACACCCAAAGACTTTCCGGATTGGTTGGTAATATTTTGCTGTTATCCAAGTTAGAGAATCAGAATATACCAATGAAAAAAACAGAATATCGTCTGGATGAACAGATCCGCCAGGCATTTCTTTCATTGGAAACAAAATGGACAGAAAAAGAAATTGGTTTTCAGGTAGAATTGGAGGAAGTTAAATATACTGGGAATGAAGGACTTTTTATGCATATCTGGATAAATCTTTTGGATAATGCGATTAAGTTCAGCCCTTCAAAGGGGACAATTACGATGTTTCTGAAACAAGAACAGGATTCTGTTAAGTTCATTCTGGAAGATGAAGGACCCGGAATAGAGGATGATGTAAAATCCAGAATATTTGACAAGTTCTATCAGGTAGATGGATCTCATAAAGCAGAAGGAAATGGCCTAGGTCTTGCACTTGTAAAACGGATTGTAGATAGTGCCGGAGGAACAATCAAAGCAGAAAACCGTGAATATGGTGGATGCAGATTTGTTATAGAGCTGCCAAAGCAGAAAGATGAGATTATATAGTTTTAAGATAAATTAGAAGATGGGAGGATTTATATGACATTTTATCAGGAGTTGCAGTTAAATCAGGCAGGTTCTAAAAACCTGTTGAAAAAGAGTGAAACACTAAAAGAAAAATTATATCATATGTGGGTATATCTGGTGAAGATAGCTGTTACAATGGCATTTTGTTTTTTCTTTGTTAGTATTTTCAGCATCCTATTTGGAAATGAGAACAGCATTGTAGGTGTAGTAGTCTTATTATGTCTCATGGTGTTTAGAAATGCGGATCTGGGGATCCACACCGGACAATCTACGATGCTTTTGGCTTTGTTCTTTGTAATTATGACTGTATGTCCGCATTTAGCAAATCAGTTTTCACCGGTATTGGGAATGCTGTTAAATATTGCGGCACTGGCTGTGTTGATTCTGTTCGGATGCCATAATCCATTCATGTTTAATCAATCTACATTGGTTCTTGGGTATCTGCTGCTATATGGTTATGATGTTACGGGAAAAAGCTATCAGATGCGATTAGTCGGAATGGCTTTAGGTGCAGCACTTACCTGCTTCGTATTTTATCGAAATCATAAAAACAGAACTTATAAAAGAAATCTGAAAGATCTGATACAAGAATTTGATATCACTTCTTCCAGAACAAAATGGCAGATATGTCAGATTTTATGCGTACCGATTGTCCTTTGCATTGCAGAACTTTGTAATATGCCACGTGCAATGTGGGCTGGTATTGCGGCCATGTCCGCGATTTTGCCGTTTATGGAAGATATGCACTACAGAGTCCGTAAAAGGATTGTCGGAAATATTGCAGGTGTTATATGTTTTACAGTATTATATTTTCTGCTTCCTTCGTCAATCTATGCATATATAGGAATTCTTGGTGGAATCGGTGTAGGATTTTCAGCACAATATGGCTGGCAGGCAGTATTTAACACATTTGGTGCTTTAGCCATTGCTGCAGAGACTTATGGACTACAAGGAGCGGTTAGTCTTAGAGTGATTCAAAATGTTTTTGGTGTTGTGTTTGCTTTAGCATTTTGTGTTATATTTTATTGGTTTATGTCTAAAAAAAAGGAAAGTGAGATGACCGTACATGCAGAGTGAAGTGAATCAGGAAGAAAATTTGAATAGAATTATTACGGTTCCTAATCTTCTTTCTTTTTTTCGGCTTTGTCTGATTCCGGCAATTATATGGAGTTATTGTGTAAAGAAAAATCCTCTGTTAGCTGGTGAAATCTTATTGCTGTCTGGTCTTACGGATCTTGCTGATGGATATATCGCAAGAAGATTCCATAGGATTAGTAATTTAGGAAAAATACTTGATCCGGTGGCTGATAAGCTGACACAGGCAGCGATGTTAATCTGTCTGTTTACTCGTTTTCCGCATGTGCTTCTTTTAATCGTAATAATGGCAGGTAAGGAGCTGTATATGGTAGTCAGTGGATGTCTTGTGATACGAAAGACAGGAAAAGTACATGGTGCAGACTGGCATGGAAAGATAGTAACCTTTTTATTATATGGAACTGCAGCGGTGCATATTATATGGTTCCACATTACACCGATGGTATCAGATCTGTTGATTGGTTTGTGCGCTATAATGATGGTCATATCGGTCGCTCTGTATATTATCCAGAATACCAGGACTCTTAAGGAAGAGACTGTATAAGCAATTTTATATTACAATGACTAGAAAAATATTTAGGAGAAGATAGATATAAACAGTAAGTCAAACACACAAACTATGGAGTCTTTAGTCGGTTTAATAAAATTTTAGATAGAAAATAAATCATTATAAAAAGATCCTGTTCATACTATGATATATAGAACAGGATCTTTATTTACTTTATTTCGCCAGGAAATTGCTCTGAATCTCCATCGGCATAAGATAAGCCTGGCCTCGTTTTGTCAGGCTGTATAATTTAAAGCTCATTAGTTCCGGAGTCGCATTCAATGAACTGCAGAGTCCGAAATAATCCAGGTCCTCGTTCTGAACCATCAGCCTTTTAAAATTAGCCAACTACTTTTCCAAAAGTTTTTAAGGTGGATCCGGAAGTGACTTGGATAGGGGCATATTTTTTATTTAGAGAAATAAGCTGAATACCGGAATCGGATTGATGATATTTCTTTACATAAGCATCACCATCAAGGAAGAAGACACCGATTTCTCCTTCTTCAAGTGTTTCTTGTTTATGAATCCAGATGATCTGTCCATCCAGATAGAGAGGCTCCATGCTGTCACCACATACCCGGACACCGAAGTCAGCACTGGAAGATACTTCATCACCAACTTCAATTTCGGAAAAACGGTCGGAATCAAGGAATTGTCCTGTTCCAGCTGAAACCGGGAGATCATAGAGACTGAGAGTTCTTCATGGAAATTGATAAATGATTGGTTCTTCTCGAATGTATTCCCCACTTTTCATTAATAGGTTCATCTAGTCAAGAACTTTGGCTTGTCCTTCGTCATTTAATTTGGAGAAAAGTTTCTCATCCGTTCCAATCTGGAATGTTCTATTTATATCGGAAATCTCAAGAATCTCACAGAGGGCAAAAAATTGTAAAACATTTGGCAGGTTTACATTTTTTTCCCATTTACTGATAGAATGAGCTTTTACATCTAGATGTGGCTCTGCTCAAGAATAATTCTTATTGAGCTTCCGTCAAAATCACAGGGATGGGAGTGTAGAACGTCAGAGAAAGACGATTCAATACGAAAAAAGGAGATTTTGATAATGACAGAGAGAGATTATGCGATTAGATCGTTTAAGGAAATTACATTAAATGCAGCACAACATACAGAAGAGAGAATGGATCTGTACTATGAAAAGATTAAAGCACTGATGAACAATTATCAGGATTTGATTTTGGAAAATCAGATGGTTTTGGATGAATTAGAGCAAGAGTGTCAGGAAAAGATCAATGAGAATATGGCCTATGCCCTTCAATATATGGATGCCTATGATTACCGGATGAATTTGGGAAAACTGAAAAAGGAAGTGAACAATATCATTCTAATCTATGGACTTTGTGATATGGTCAACCGGGCAATGACACTGGTAAAATATTTTACACCGAATTTTGGAACCGAATATTATGATGTGCTTTATAGCTGCTTCTGCAGGCACAGAAAAATGGCGGACATGGAAATTATGCTTGAACTGGGGATGAGCCGGGCAAGTTTTTACCGGAAGAAAAAAGCAGCGCTCCGGTATCTGGGATATTATTTTTTTGAAATCGTAGTGCCACAATCTGCAAATAAACGATATAAGCCATCTTTTTCAGAAACGGAAGAGTAGATCTGAAAGAGCCTGATGGAATCTCCCCTTTCCACCAGGCTTATATATAATGGAATACTCCCCTATTCCCCTTATTATTCCGCAGATTCTTCAGCTGCAGCTTCTTTCTTTTTTCTTGATTTGCCAGAAATCATTTTATGACCTGAGTAAATGGCCATAGCCATACAAATCAGTGAACTGAATGCAAAATATTTATGAGCTGATTTCATATCCTTGTAGCCAGTGTAGCAAGTTCCGATCATGGAAACCAGTGCACCGATAGACCAGTATTTATGTGATTTCATTTGAACCTCCTGAGCTTTTTTATATCATACATCTTTTTAAGAAATATGCAAACTGGAATTTTCAAATTAGTCTTTGCAAATAACCTTTGAACCTTCACCGTCAATTACAATTCCCTGACGGTTGTTAATTGGGCATAGATTCAAATCCGAAAACTCAGTCATTATTTTCTCGGTAACTTTCTTAAATGGTGCTGTAAGATAATGCGGAAGAACATAGAAATCAATCAAATCAAGCCCTGCATCATCTTCTTGTGAGTAGTCCTCCGGCTTTTCATCCATTTGCTGGATATATTGGATGCTTGGAGCGCATATAATTGCGCCTGCCGACTCGCCGATCATCAATTTTCCATTTGCCAATTCCTTTTTCAGCAGCCCATCAGTTCCCGTTTTACGGAGCCGGTCCATAAGAAAAAAAGAATTTCCGCCGGTAAAATATATCACATCTGCATCTTCAAAAACAGACTGTATCGTTGAATAAGCCTCCGTTGAAATATCAATTTCAGTTACGATTGCTCCCAACTTTTTGAATAATTTTCGAGCCGAGCCGACATAACCGGTGTAGCCTTCACGCAGCGAAGCTGTTGGAATAAATGCGACTTTCTTATTTTCAATTTCTTCCTTTATCAGACTTCCTACACTTGAAAATTGCGAACATAAAAATAGTTTCATCAATATTCTCCTTTATAAATTCCGATTTATCTTTGCCTTATGTTATCATAATTCGGTTTAAATTGCTATAAATAGCCTTAGCTCATTAGGCTTTCTTCCGCATTTCCACATAGATAGCATTTTGATGTGTCTTCCAGGGATGAACGCAGAGCGTCAAAAGTTACATCAATGTCAGAATGGCGTTTTGCAGATACTGGTTGGGAAGATGCCTGCTCATGGGCAGAGGCATAATATGCGATGATTATGGAGATAACAATTATGACTGCCAGTATGGAAAGCCAGAAATAATCTATAATTCTTTGATTGCAAGGTATTTTGTTGTATTGCGTGTCTTGGTCAGGTTCACCTCCTCTCTATTTCGTCGAGTTTTTTAAGAAATCAATCTCCATTTGTTGCTGCTGTGTTTGAGCTTTTAGTAGTCGGTTTTCAGCTTTCAACTTCTCAATATCTGATAATTGAGAAATCGCTTTGTTCTTACCTCGTCGATCATATAATCCTTCGATTCCTTTATCTTTATATTTTCTAACCCATGCATAAACTTGTCCGTAGGAGCAACCATATTTATTCGCTGTAGAAGAATAATTACATCCCGTGTTCAAGGCTTTGCGGTAATTTTTTGGATTTCAATGTGTCAAACTCCCGTGTTTATGAAAGTTGTGTTTTTCTTGGCAATATGTTACAATTAATCCATATAAATTTATAACTTTTCTGGACAGAAAGTAAAAGGGGAACGTCATGAAGTGTATTAAAACAACGGACGCGGTAGGACATGTACTGTGCCATGATATTACCAGAATTGTGAAGGATGTGGTAAAAGATACAGCCTTTCGTAAAGGACATATTGTACAGGAAGAAGATATTCCGGTTTTGCTATCTCTGGGAAAAGACCATCTTTATGTGTGGGAGAAGGATGAAAATACTTTGCATGAAAATGAAGCAGCGCAGATTCTGTGTGATGTGTGCATCAATGAGAATATGCATCCAACGGATGTAAAAGAAGGAAAAATTGAGTTGATTGCAGATTGTGACGGAGTATTTCAGGTGGATGTGCCGAGGCTGGATGCTATTAATGAGATCGATGAGATTATGATTGCCACCCGTCATACAAATTTCCCGGTAAAAAAAGGTGACCGTCTTTTAGGAACCCGTGTGATTCCGCTGGTGATTGCAAAAGAAAAAATGGATTTGGTGAAGAAAACAGCAGGAGAAAAACCGCTGGTATCGCTGGCACCTTATAAGAAACGGAAGGTAGGAATTGTAACCACCGGAAATGAAGTATTTTATGGAAGAATTAAGGATACTTTCACACCGGTAATCATCGAAAAAATGAAATCTTACGGTGCTGAAATTCACGGACATATTCTGTGCAATGATGATATGGAAAAAATCACTGCCGCTATTATGAAATTAAAAGAAGAAGGGGCAGATCTGATTGTCTGTACCGGTGGTATGAGCGTGGATCCAGATGATAAGACACCGGGCGCGATCAAAAATACAGGAGCGAGAATCGTATCTTATGGTGCTCCGGTACTTCCGGGAGCGATGTTCCTGTTATCCTATCTGGAAGATGGCACACCGGTAATGGGACTGCCGGGATGTGTGATGTATGCAAAAGCCACCGTATTTGATCTTGTTCTGCCACGTATTATCGCAGGTATAGAAGTGACAAAAAAAGATCTGGCACATATGGGAAATGGCGGATTCTGTCTTGGCTGCAAAGAATGTCATTATCCGAACTGCAGCTTTGGAAAGGGCGTATAAGAGCAGGACAGGAGGAATAAGCATGGAAAAGCTTACGGTAGAGTAGGCACTGGAAGCACTGCTGGAACATACAAAAGTAATAGAGGAAACGGAAACTGTACCACTTTTGCAGGCATGTGGAAGAGTGTTGGCAAAGGATATGATTGCAGGATTTGATAACCCGCCGTTTGACAGATCAACTGTGGATGGTTATGCCTGCAAAGCGGAGGATATAACGGATGCATCAGAAAGTCATCCGGTACAGTTGACGGTATTGGAAGAGATTGATGCGGGGCAGTATTCCAGAGTCACAGTGGAAAAGGGGCAGGCGGTTCGGATTATGACAGGCGCAGCTATTCCGAAAGGCAGTGACTGCTGTGTCCGTCAGGAGGATACAGATTATGGAGAAGAGACTGTCAGAATCTTCCGTCCGACCGGACAGTGGCAGAATTACTGTTATCAGGGAGAGAATTTTAAAAATGGAACGGTTCTTTTGAAAAAGGGTGACAAAATCGGATTTATTGAAGCAGGTATACTGGCCAGTATGGGAGTCATAAAAGTGAAGGTTTATCGTCGGGTAAGAGCAGCTGTTCTGACTATCGGAGATGAAGTAATGGCACCCGGAAAAAGATTGATTCCGGGGAAGATTTATGATTGTAATCAGGGACTTCTGGCGGCTCGCATGAAAGAATTTGGTGCAGAACTGGTGGAAGTGGCAGCCATAGAGGATCGCCCGCAGGCTATGACAGCAGCAGGCGAAGTCATGGCTCTGGACTGGGGAATTACATTGCAGTGTGATACCACAGGAAAAGAAGACGCCAGCAGTGTAGGAGTGCGAAGTCACTTTATATATCCGGTACTACCGGAAGCAGATGGCACAACGAAAAACGTATTTCCATGTAAAGTGGAAAGAGTGATTGAGGACGTGTTTTCGTATATCTTGATCGTATCTACGAAAGAAGAAGCCAGGATTCGCGTAGATGTGACGAAAGAACAATGGCAGCAGTACCAAAAGCATATTTCTGGAAATAAGATATGGATTGGGATAGATGAAAAAGATGTGATGTTATTAAAATAAATGAAAGAATCACCGTATCAAGGTTGAGGTAATCTATGATACGGTGATTCTTTCGTGAAAAATGCGAAAAAGCTTTCAATATCCAGTTCCGGTGGTTTAATATGCGGTTGTCAAACATTATTTCGTAAATACTTTCATTCGATCCCTTCTGGCTGCACAGATCAGGGTCAGGTGATATTTTTTGCAAGATCAATTGCTTCAGAAGTAGGAGAAGCCTTGCTGGAGAGAATTGGAATCCCTGCATGGATGACCTTTAAAGTCATATCAGTTGGTATTCTGCCGCTGGAATATACCATACATTGATGCAGGTCAATATTGTGCCGCAGAGCGTAGCCGATCACTTTATCCAAAGCATTGTGCCGTCCGATATCTTCGCAGGAAAACAGAATGTGATCTTTTTGAGCGAGAATGCAGCTATGTGTGGCAAAGGTAATGCCATGGAGAGGAGAACCATCCGCAAAGGCATCCGCCATATGAAAGATCCATTCTGGTTTCCAGAAAATCGGTGTAAGTGACTGCGGCTCTTTGGATGTAACAAAGTAATCATTTAAAATATGATTGCCGGTACAGCAGGTAGGAGTTACTTCTACAAAGGCATCCGATGAGGATTGTGTGCTGCGTGCCGAATTTTTTAAATAGACTTTTGCACGTTTTCCATATTCACAGATATAGATATGATCTACATCTTCGGAAGACGTGATGATTTGTTCTGTCAGCAATCTTCCAAGAACCAGTTCAGTCAGATGCTGGGGCAGGCAAACAAGTTTCATAGTCAGATGATCATTTATATAGACATCCATCATATGTTCGTTCAATACTTCTTCTTGTTCCGTACGGGATTCTCCATTTCTTCCGATATATTGATATGTTTTTGTCTCTAGCAGAGACAGATTTTGTTATTGTTCGTTAATATACATAATTTCTCCAATTGAAAAAACAATTCTTTTATCATGTTTACTATGTGTTATACTAGATTTAGTATAACAGACATCTCTTTATTTCGAAAGAGTGAATTGAGGAATGAAGGAGGAAATAAAATGGGAAAGATTATGGCGGTAAATATCAGTGAGAAGAAAGGTACACAGAAAAAGAATGTACATAGTGCCAGACTGATGGAAGAATTTGGAATCGAGAAGGACGCCCATGCCGGCAAGTGGCATCGCCAGGTGAGTCTTCTTTCTTATGAAAAAATAGAAGAATTCAAGGCAAAGGGAGCACCGATCGAAGACGGAGCATTTGGAGAAAACCTGATTGTAAGTGGATACGATCTGAAGGCATTGCCGGTTGGCACCAGACTTCGCAGCGGAGAGGTATTATTAGAAGTGACACAGATCGGGAAAAAATGTCATAGTGGATGTGAGATTTATAAAATTATGGGTGACTGTATTATGCCAAGAGAAGGTATCTTTACCAGAGTACTTCATGGTGGCGTATTGACAGAAGGCGATGAAATTGTGATAGAGAAGGCAGCAGGTGAGGCAGATGGAGAATAAGCTGAATCATTTTGATCAGAAGGGTAACGCTGTTATGGTGGATGTGTCCGGAAAGATACCGACATCCAGAACAGCAGTAGCAAAAGGCAAGATTTGTGTCTGTCAGGCTGTGATGGATGCAGTGAAACAGGGGACTGTGAAAATAGGAGATGTACTTGGAGTAGCAAGAGTGGCTGGCATTATGGCGGTAAAACAGACATCTCATCTGATTCCGATGTGTCATCCGCTGATGATTTAGAAGTGTTCGGTAGATTTTGAACTGGATGAAGAAAATCTTGAAATTACGGCAATCTGTACAGCCAAAATGGAAGGTCAGACCGGTGTGGAGATGGAGGCGCTTACTGGTGTGAATGTGGCACTTTTGACAATTTATGACATGTGTAAGGCAATTGACAAGTCCATGGAACTGACGGACATTCATCTGGTAGAAAAAAGCGGAGGAAAAAGCGGGTTATATCGAAACCCGAAAGAATAGTATGAAGGATAGATTTGGAAGAGAGATTGACTATCTGCGGATATCCATTACAGATCGATGTAATCTCAGGTGCGTCTATTGTATGCCGGAAAATGGAGTTGTGCAGATCCCGCATGAAGAAATTCTGACTTATGATGAGATTACCAGAATCAGCAGATGTATGACTGGTTTAGGTATACGTAAGATCAAACTGACCGGAGGAGAACCGTTAATTAGAAAGAATTGTGCCACACTGGTTCGAATGTTAAAAGAACTTCCTGGCATCGAAAAAGTGACATTAACGACCAATGGTGTATTGCTCGAAGAACAGATAGCAGATCTGGCAGAAGCGGGGCTTGATGATATAAATATCAGTCTGGATACTTTAAATGCAGCAGAGTTTGCAAAGGTAACCAGGAGAGAAAGTCTGGATCGGGTGCTGGAGGGAATCCAGGCGGCATTACAGTATCCGCAGATTGGATTGAAGATTAATTGTGTGCCGGTAGTGGAAGAGCAGGAAAATCTGGTATCGATAGCGAGACTTGCAAAGCAATATCCGATTCATGTTCGTTTCATTGAAATGATGCCGATTGGATATGGAAAGGATTTTCAGTTTCGGGGAGAAAGTGAAATATGCGAAATATTAGAGAAAGCATATGGAAGAATGACTCCAATAAAAGAACGATATGGGAATGGACCGTGTCATTATTATAAAATAGAAGAATTTCAGGGTAAAATAGGATTTATCAGTGCGATGACGCATAAGTTTTGCGACCAGTGTAATCGTGTGCGTATGACAGCAGAAGGATTTTTAAAAGCCTGTCTGCAATATCAGACTGGAACGGATTTGAAGAATTTGATGCGTTCAGGATGCACAGATGATGAACTGACAGAGGCAATACAGAAAGTAATATGGGAAAAACCGGTCAGTCATCATTTTACATCGGAAGAGATTGAGACAGATGAATGTAAATTAATGTCCCAGATAGGAGGATAAGGAATTATGAAAGTTGCGATTATTACATCCAGTGATTCTGGATATGCAGGAGAGAGAGAAGATAAAAGTGGCTCGGTAATCCAGGAAATTTTGGAAGCGAACGATTACGAAGTGGTGCATACCATTCTTTTGCCGGATGACAGAAAGATGCTGGCAGATGAGATGGCTCGTATAGCAGATGAGGGAATAGCAGAGCTGATTGTAACTACGGGTGGAACCGGATTTTCGCCGAGAGACTGTATGCCGGAGGCAACAAAGGATATTATAGAACGTGAAGTGCCGGGGATTCCGGAAGCAATGAGAGCATATAGTATGACGATTACACCAAGAGCTATGCTCAGTCGTGCAGCAGCAGGTATTCGAAAAGGAACACTGATCGTGAATCTGCCGGGAAGCCCGAAAGCAGTCAGAGAAAGTCTGGAATATATTATTCCAGCGCTGGAACATGGATTACAGATCCTGACCGGGGAGGCAACGAACTGTGCCAGAAAATAATCGGAAAATGCAGACTGATATATCTGAATTAGAAAACGGTCAGTTGGCAGAACAGCAATTGCCATCAGATTTTACGCTGGTAGTCCTGGCAGGTGGTGCCAGCAGCCATATGGGAAGGGAGAAGTCAGATCTGCTTTTAGATGGACAGACATTTTTGGAGATACAGATCGGAAAAGGATGTCAGTTGGGAGCAAAACAGATCTTAATTTCTGGATATCGTGGAACACAGTGTGGGGAAGAGATTGTGCCGGATCGAATTTCCGGTCAGGGTCCACTTGGCGGTCTGGAGAGCTGTTTTCGAAGGGCAAAGACAGAAAAATGCCTGGTGCTGGGGGTAGATACGCCGCTGGTACCTGTGGAAGAACTTCAAAATCTGTTGAAGTTCGCAATGGAAAAAGCCGACCAACCGGTGACTATGCTGTGTCATAATGGAAAAGAAGAATCGCTGATAGCGGTATATGATGCCAGACTTTATAAAGAGATCACAGATTTTCTGGAATCAGGAAGATCATCGGTGTATCGTTTTTTAAATACAGTGGGATATTCCCTATACCATACCAGTGCACCGGAAAACTATTTTCAGAATATCAATGATCCGGAAATCTATAAGAAAGTCTGCGCGGAATGCGAAATTGCTGATATTTTCACAAAGGAATCCGTTAAACTATAGATTTTTAAATACTGTAGGAATTTTTGTTTGTTATACGGAATCCAATGAGGGATATTTTTAGAATATTAACGATTCTGATACATATTTAAAGACTGAAGGGTATCTTGTCAATTGTTAACAATTGACAAGATACTAAAATGATTATATAATCTCATCTTTGACAGTTGATTAGTTAAAAAAGTGCCACAATCCCTGTACAAGGGGTGTGGCACTTTTATCTGCATACACGAAATATAGTAATGTTTTATCTCTGCTTACTTTTTTTCTGAATTCCTTTCATTTTCCGTTTTGTTATGAATTGATAGACCGTTCTGAATCCGCAGGTTTCATGGAGATCGTCAGTGATTTCCTGACGTTCATATACCGGCATGAAGCCCTGTTCTTCTATATCCGTAAATTTTATGTCTTTTAAAGAGTGGAGTAATTGTTCTGTGGTATTATTAATTACGCAATCGATTGCGTAACGTGTAATTACTGCACAGAATGGAGGAGAAGATGAAAAATTTTACAGATTTAACAGGAAGAAAAGCAATCGTTACAGGTGGAACGCGAGGACTGGGATATGGCATGGCAGAAGGCTTGATGGAAGCAGGAGCAGAAGTTGTCATTGTAGGATCATCTGAAAAAGCAGAAGCAGTTGCGGACGAATTTACAAAAAAAGGATTTTTGTGTCATGGAGTAATTGCAAATCTGGCAGATGCCAAAGATCGTGCAAGAGGATTTGAAGAAGCTGTGGAAAAGTTGGGAAATCCTCTGGATATTCTGGTAAATGCAGCGGGAGTACAGCGCCGTCATCCAAGTGAAGAAATTTCCAATGGAAGATTATCAGTATGTCATTGAAGTGAATCAGAATGCAGTATTTGACTGGTGTCAGAGAGCTGCCAAAAAGTTTATTGCACAGGATAGCAAGGGCAAGATTATAAATATTGCATCTATGTTATCTTTCTTTGGTGGTTATACTGTTCCGGCTTACGCAGCATCGAAAGGGGCAGTAGCTCAGCTCACAAAAGCATTTTGTAATGAGTGGGCATCAAAAAAATTAATGTGAATGCTCTCGCACCTGGGTATATGGATACAGAGATGAACACGGCACTGACAGATCCATCGAATCCACGATATGCAGAAATTACCGGACGTATTCATGCTCACGTCTGGGGAACTCTGGAAGATATGAAAGGTCCTTGTGTTTTTCTGGCATCAGATGCATCCGACTATCTCAACGGAGCAATCATTCCGGTGGATGGAGGGTATCTCGTAAAATAGCATAATACAGAAGGCGTATAGGATTATGAAAGGCTTTCGATTAGGTTTTAAATGATTTTTCGGATAATAGCACTTCCATGCAGATCGCATACAGGATCTGCAAACAGGTGGTGTTTCAGGCAGAATTCGTCTACAGCTTTGTTACATCCGGAAAACTGGGTACTGTATACGTCATGGATCAGGAGAACTCCGCCGATAGACAGACGTTCATAAAATAGAGGTAATGCAGCAGCAGTTGGAGCATAGAGATCTGCATCTAATGATACGAAACAGAAAGTTTCATCGGTAATATCGGAAAAAGTATCCGGAAACCATCCTTTATGGATGATCACATGTGATGGATCAGGCATGATGCGAAGAACAGAGTCTACATCTGTGGAAGAAAAGTCACCTGTTTTAGCGCGAGACAGATGCCTGGAGGTTTCTACGGCAATATCTTTTTCTGAAAAGCCTTCAAAAGTATCAAAAAGATGTATTTTTCGATCCGGAAAGGCCGTACTGATCAGGCAAGAAAAATCACCCTGGAAAACACCAAGTTCTGCCACATCTCCAGGGATATTTTGTTGATGTATTTGTTCGGCTAAAAGGCGCATAACCGCAACCCGTGCATCAAACATGCGAAGTGCAGAAGGATCACAAAATGAACCGTGATAGCCCAAGTGCTCCATCTGCTGCATCATAGAACCACGCCGCTCTTCATCCAATACACCAAGAATAATCAGATCAGGAAGAAGAGCAGCGGCCTTTGATGGAGAACAGATTGGGATATTACCAATAAATTGTCCATGTTTGCGCGGATCATTATCGGCAAAGCACATGATCTGATAGGAATTTCCAAGAAGTCGGGCAGTCATCTGCCCAATCTGTCCGGCACCGAATATAATAGTTTTGTAGACATGTTTTGTCATCATTTCATAGCAGCCTTTCTTTCAGCTCGAACCTGAATCATTTGTCCTGTGATAGATATTGCGATTTCAGCAGGTGTTTCTGCTTTAATATTAAGTCCCACAGGCGTGATAATACGGTCTAATTCTCGCTCATCGATTCCATACTCTTCTACGAGACGATGAAATACACCAGCTCTTTTGGCGAGACTTCCAATGACGCCGATATAGCATGCAGGTGTGGCAAGAAGTTGTGCCTGCACAATCGTATCATAGGCATGACCTCGTGTCATGACACAGCAATAATCAGCATCTGTGATAGAAATGCTCTGATCCAGATGATCAAAATCGCAAAGGATTGTCTCCGCTGCATCCGGGAAAAGAGCAGGATCTGTAAATTCCGGACGGTCATCCAGAACGATGCAGTGAAAGTCAACACTTGCAAGTATTGGTACCAGCTTTTGTGAAACATGCCCGCCTCCAAATACATAGACAGTTCCGGATGTACCGATTTGTTCTGTAAACAGGTCACAGGTTTCATTGCGATGACGGCATGGTCTTGCAGATAAGGAAGATAAGATGGAAGAAGGAACATCAGCATTTCCAGTCAATCCATAGGATGCACTGTAAAGACTCATACCGGATGTAGCATGAAGATCACAGATCAGCCAGAAATCTTTTCGTTCTTTATATAATGTTTCAGCAGTTACTGCAAGTTCCATAATAATAGGGTCATTATGGTCCAGATACTGGAAAAATACGGTAACATCACCACCACAAATCATACCGATATTCTCAACATCTTTGCGATTCAACCGGAATTCATGTTCACAGGATTCTTTCTTTTCAAGAATATCAAGCGCCATAAGCTCTGCACGATATTCGACAGAACCTCCGCCTATGGTTCCGGCAACTCGGCCTTTTTTTCCAACCAACATACGGGAACCGGCACCTCTTGGCGTCGATCCTGAGGAAGCAACGATGGATGCAAGCACAAGGTCGTTTTCTTTTTGAAATTCTTGTTGTATGATCTGAAATAAAGTTCTCATATATAAAACACCTCCTGTAATTTTCTATAAGTCATATCGTCATGTGACAGATGGTCTGTATCATATTTTGCAGATCAAGAGCCTGTTTAAGCTGTCGTTCATGAGATTTCAAAGCTTCGGGACTGTTACATTTACACAGACTTTCCGCAAATCGTTTTTCGATGGTTACACGTTCGGTTTCCTGAATCAGTTTATCTGATAAAAAGACGATAGCCGCTTCATTCAGAATTGTCTTCTGCAAACCATGATGTTGTGAAATAATCTGACTGATTTCAGTATAGCCTAATTGTAAGAAAAGATCACCACCTGTTTTGGTGTGATGTTTTTGAAGTCTGGCAATATCATGAAGGAGTGCTCCGGAGCGAATCAGTTTTTTATTAAAAAAGTAACCATGAGATTCCAGCAGATCGCAGAAATGGCAAGCCAATTCAGTCACTGCATCACTGTGCGCCTGTACATGATGAGGAAGAGACACCGAATCGCGAAGCATCCGGCATAGTTCGTCATGCAAGTCAGGATGAGGCAGCAGGTAAGTCGAATCAGATAAGGTAACATGATCGTTATCGTCTGCGTTCAGATGATAATAGGAACCACATGGAAGACGAAAATACTGTCTGGCATGCTGTTTTGAATCAAGAAAATACAGATAAGAAGAAATTACATCTGTATGAGCAACAATCGCAATATCACCCTCAGAAGAACGAAGAATCTCATAAATTGCCTGCGAAAAACGCATGCCAGATGCGAAAGGAGTTTCTGCTCCTGGAATCGGGTAATCAGGATTCATTCCACGTGCTTCATATATGTCCGGCCATCTTTTGCGTATCTCATCAAATGAAAGACCATCCCATTCTCCCAGATTTCGTTCTGTTAAATCTGAGATAGTGATATGTGGAAGATCAGGTGTGATATGTGCAGCCGTTTCCATAGCTCTTGACAAAGGACTGCAGTAAACAGCAGTTATTTTATCATCCAGTTCTCCGTGAAGAAGGACTGACTGCAGATGTCCAAGCATAGATAAAGAAAAATCAGTCTGACCGATACAGTAAGAATGTTCATCTGGATATTGTGGTTTTCCGTGTCGAATAAGATAAAGATTACGCATTGAAAAATCCTCTGAAACACTTTTCAAATATTGCTTCGGAACAGGTACGTGTTTCCTCTGAAAAACGGGCATATCGCTTCAAAAATTCTTCTCCGTATGGTGTCAGCTCACTGTGACTGCCCTTTACACCGCCCTGACTTCGAATAATCAGCGGTTCATGAAGCTGAGATTCTAATGTATGGATCAGATTCCAGCTGGTGGAGTAGGAAATGTGCATGCGTTCGCAGGCATCACGAACAGATCCTGTTTCATGAATCAGTGTAAGCAGCGAATAAAGCTGTTCATCAAAGAAGACCTTTTCCCGTGCCAGCTGAATCTGAATCTCTGAACGGATCAGACTTTGATTGTGTGCACGAAGAAGTTCTACATAATCCTCTGGTGTATCCGCATCATGAATGATTCCAGGATCTTCTACATTTAAACAATACATGGGAGTTCCACAATGTTCTACAGCACCCTTCAGACCAGTGTTTCCATCATTGCTTAAAATGGACTCAATTAATGAGGAACGAATCAGGATCGGATGACCTGGAGTTCCGTTACAGACCGGAGTGACAAGAGGCTGTCCAAGAGAAAGCATTTGTGTAACGGTATGTGCTGTGAATAGTGGAACATCTACAGGTGTAAAGAGTACCGTATCCACTTTGTCTTTTAAATATTCCAGTCCAATCCTGACAGAATCAAACATATGAGTAGTTTCATAGTCCTCATTTCGAAGAAAAATAACATGATTGGAAGCAAGGTGGCGTTCCAGAGCATCCGCATTATATCCGGTTACCACCACTATTTTAGAGATTCCGGCCTGCCGGAAGTTATTAATCACACGCTGCGCGATGGAAATGGATCCAAGCTGAAGCATGGGCTTGAAGTCTCCCATTCGTGACGATTTCCCTGCAGCTACGATGAGAGCACCTGTCTGCATCATAGATACCTCCTAAAAATAACATTGTACAAATTTGATATTATTATAGCATGAAAAGTGAGGATAAATAGTAAAATTTTTAAATAAAGTAATAAAAACAATATAAAAAAGGACGAAAATAGCCAACTAATAATTATTTACAATTTGTAAAACTGTACAAAATTATGATAACATGAAATTATACAAAATAATGTAAACAGGAGAACGTTTCCATGGATAAGATTTTTGAAATTACCGCAAAAGAAGTTACGATACAGGTAAAAGATGAGCGCACAGGAGAGCAATACAGTCGGACACTTCCGATTGATTATTATGAGAATGCGAATGTTTTAAAACTCAGCGGTGAGAATCTGGACGGAAGCAGCTCTTCCATTGTTTTCTATTCTGTCAGAGGAATGGAAAGACTTAAAGATCTGACGGGTAAGGGAGTCGATCATGATCCATGCGGAACACATAAGTCAGAAGATTTGTAACATCGGAACGTGTATTTTTTAAAGGAGGAATGAAACATGATTAAAAAGACATTGAAGATCAATGGTGTGGAGCGAATCCTTATTCTTGATAAGGATGAGACACTGGCTCAGGTACTTCGTGAGCATCTTCTTCTTACAGGATGTAAGATCGGTTGTGGAGAAGGTCATTGCGGAGCATGTAATGTTATTATGAACGGAAAAGTTACAAGATCCTGTATTTACAAGATGAGCCGTGTTCCGGACAATGCAGAGATCACAACAATCGAGGGTGTGGGAACAATTTCTGATATGCATCCGATACAGGTTGCATGGATGGCATATGGATGTGCACAGTGTGGTTTCTGTTCACCAGGTTTTATTATTTCAGCAAAGGTTCTTCTCGATAATAATCCGAGCCCTACCCGTGAAGAAGTGAGGGACTGGTTTAACAAGCAGCGTAATCTCTGTCGTTGTACAGGTTACAAGCCGCTTATCGATGCGACCATGGCGGCAGCAGCAGTTATGCGTGGCGAGATGACTAAAGAAGACCTCGTATTCAAGCAGACAGGTGATTCTATCGTCGGTACAAACTATATCCGTCCATCAGCAGCACAGAAGGTAACAGGTACCTGGGATTTCGGTGCAGATGATGCATTAAAGATGCCGGAGGGAACTCTTCGTCTTGCACTTACACAGGCCAAGGTTTCTCACGCAAATATTCTCAGTATCGATACAACAGAAGCAGAGAGTATGCCGGGAGTTGTTCGTGTTATTACAGCGAAGGACATTAAGGCAGCAGGCGGAACCAACAAGATCAATGGTCTTGTAATGCTTCCGAAACACAATAAGACAGACGGATTTGAGCGTCCTGTACTCTGCGACGAAAAGATCTTTCAGTTTGGTGATGCGATTGCGATCGTAGCTGCCGACACAGAAGAGCATGCACGTGCAGCAGCAGATGCAGTTAAGATGGAGATCGAAGAACTTCCTGCATATATGAACGCAATGGATGCAATCGCACCGGATGCAGCAGAGATCCATCCTGGTACTCCAAACGCATTTTTTGAGACAAACTGTATCAAGGGACCGGACTTTGACTGGGACAGCATTCCGGATTCACAGCAGGTTGAGATCGAGTCCTACTGTTCACGCCAGCCTCATCTTCATCTTGAGCCGGACTGTGGTTATGGATATATTGATGAAGACGGTATGATAACAGTGCATTCCAAATCTATCGGTATACATCTTCATATGCCTATGATCGCAGATGGTATCGGTGTACCAATGGAAAACTTAAGACTTGTTCAGAACCATGCAGGCGGAACATTTGGTTACAAGTTCTCACCGACAAATGAGGCTCTGATTGGTGCAGCTGTTAAGATTCTGGAACGTCCGGTATCGCTGGTATTTAATCAGTTCCAGAACATTACTTATACAGGAAAGAGATCTCCTGCATTTATGAATATTAAGCTTGCAGCAGATGAAAATGGTAAACTCTTAGCACTTTGGGGTAACAACTATGTAGATCACGGTCCATATTCAGAATTTGGCGATCTGCTTACCATGAGACTTTCTCAGTTTACAGGCGCAGGTTATGGAATTAATTCTATTCGTAATAAATCAACAACCGTATTTACAAACCATGCATGGGGCTCCGCATTCCGTGCTTATGGTTCACCACAGTCTTATATGGGATCTGAGATTGCGATTGACGTGCTGGCAGCTAAGATGGGAATCGATCCGTTTGATATCCGTGAAATGAACTGCTATAAAGAATCAGAGGGCACTACCATCCCGACAGGTTATCCACCGGAGGTATATTGTGAGGAAGATTTGTTTAAGAAAGCACGTCCATTGTATGAAGCGGCGAAAAAACGTGTTGCCGAAAAGAATGCAGCTTCTGACGGAAAGATGAAATATGGTATCGGTGTATCTCTTGGAGTATACGGTTGTGGTCTTGATGGTGTTGATACATCAAATGCATTTGCAGAATTAAATCCGGATGGAACCGTTACGATGTATGCTGCATGGGAAGATCATGGACAGGGGGCTGATATGGGTGTTCTTGTATCATCTCATGAAACACTGCGTCAGGCAGGAATCAGACCGGAACAGATTAAACTGGTTATGAATGATACGAAGACATGTCCGAATGCAGGACCTGCAGGAGGATCACGCTCACAGGTTATGTCAGGTAATGCATGTCGTCTGGCTGCAGAAAATCTTGTAGCAGCAATGAAGAAAGAAGACGGAACATTCCGTACTTATGATGAGATGGTAGCAGAAGGGCTTGCAACAAAATATGAAGGTAACTGGGTAACTACATTCTGTGCAGATCATCCGATCGATCAGGATACCGCACAGGGCGATCCATTTGCAACTTATATGTATACTATCTTCCTGCCGGAAGTTGCTGTTAATACAGAAACAGGTAAAGTTACCGTTGAGAAATTTACTTGCGTAGCTGACGTAGGTACGATCATGAACAGACTTCTTGTAGAAGGTAATTTCTATGGTGGTCTTGTACAGGGTATCGGTCTTGCTCTTTCGGAAGATTTTGAAGATTTGAACCATGACACCACTTTGAAGAATTGTGGTATTCCATATCCAAAGGATGCTCCGGATGATATTGAACTTCACTTCAATGAAACATATCGTCCAAGTGGTCCTTACGGTGCGGCTGGTTGTGGTGAGGCTCCACTGGATGCTCCACATCCTGCAATCCTGAATGCAATCTTTAATGCGACAGGTGCACGTATTACACGTATCCCTGCCCGTCCGGAAAGGGTTCTTGCAGCATTAAAAGAACTTGAGAAATAAGCTTAATTCATAATGTGGTTGGAGTAAAAGCTGCCAACTGCGATATAATCAGGGGAGACGGGAAACTGCCTCCCCTTTACAGACGAAAGGAGTATCAGGTTATGACATACATACAGGAGAGGGGTTCTACTCACGTTTATCATGTAAATCGAATGTCAAAAGAAGAGATGGATCATATGATCAGTCTCTGCGTCCATGAACAGCCGGCCTACTGTGTTGCAGCCTGTCCTTTCAAAATGGATACAAAAGAGATGCTGTATTATGCTGCAAAAGGAAATTTTAAGAAAGCGTTGGCAATTTATGAGAAAATTACACCATTTCCAATGATTCTCTGTGATGGATGTACGGCACCTTGCGAAGATAATTGCAAGCTTTGTGAACTTGGTGATGGTGTCTCCATACGAGAAGTAGAACGTGCGATTGTCCGGTATGGAGAACCGGGAAGACGAAGCAGTGTATTTCGCATGAGAAAGAAGAAAAGGGCAGCAATCTTTGGTTCTGGATTATTTCCACTGTTTCTTGCAGGGGAACTGGAAAAGAAAATGTATCCTACGACAATTTATTGTAAGGAAGAAGATTATGAAAGCTATATTGCAGCGGCAGCCGGACATCTTTTGGAATCAGACCGCAGCAATGAAGCGAAACGTCTGAAATCTATGGATCTTTCTTTTGAATTTGGATGCAGTTTGAATCTTTCGTTTATCAGAGAAAAAATGGAACTGGCAGATGTGGTATGCGCATCAGAAGAAGTGGCAAAAATGTTAGCTCCGGAAGAAGCAGCAGATGTCGAGATTATGTTAAGAGAACAGGCAAAGATTGTCAGCGGACCTGCGGAATCTGTGATGGATGCGGCTTTTGCCGCAAAGCGGGCAGCTTTGACAGTGGATCTTCTGGTACAGAATTTATCGCCGCACAGCAACAGAGGCAGTGAAGGAGCAGTGACTACCAAGCTTTATACGAACATGGAAGGAATCCATGGATCGAATAAGATTTTCTGTGGTCAGGATGGGTATTCAAAAGAAGAAGCTGTAGAAGAAGCAAAACGATGTATTCAGTGTCATTGTGACGAATGCATGAAAGGCTGTGTGTATTTAAGTGAATATCAAAAACATCCGGGTTTATTAGCCCGTGAGATCTATAATAATACGCAGATTATCATGGGAGATCATCCGATGAACAAACCGATGAATGCCTGTGCCCTCTGTGGACAGTGTACGGTGATCTGTCCGAATGGATTTGATATGAGTCAGGTGTGTAAGTCAGCAAGAGAAAATATGGTATCCACAGATAAGATGCCGCTGGCGCCACATGAATTTGCACTGATGGACATGTTATTTTCAAATTCAGAGGCTTTTTTGAGCAGACTCCAGCCGGGATATGAAACTTGCAGATATGTATTTTTCCCGGGCTGTCAGGCAGGTGCGATAGCGCCGGATGTGGTTATACAGGCATACGAAGATTTAAGTAATCGGGTAGCTGGAGGCGTTGCTCTGATGCTGGGATGCTGTGGTGCAATCAGCGAATGGGCGGGTCGCTATGAAATGACAGAAAAAGTAAATGAGCAGCTGAAACAGGAACTGGCCAAGCTTGGTGATCCGATCATCATTGCAGGCTGTCCAAGCTGCATGAAGCAGCTAAAAGAAAGTATTGGAGCACATGTTATAGGAATCTGGGAAATTTTGAGAAAAATCGGACTTCCACAGCAGGCGAAAGGACTGGAGATACCGGTTGCCATACATGATGCCTGTGGTGCCAGAGGGGATGCACAGACACAAGATATGATACGACAACTTTTGTCGGATATGGGATGTATCGTTGAAGATACAGAATATTCCAGAGATTTGTCTCCATGTTGTGGATATGGAGGTCTGACGGCATATGCCAATAAAGATATGGCAGCGAAAATGACAGAAAAGTGTCTGGAACGTTCCGATGCACCATATATTACATACTGCATGGCATGCAGAGACCGATTTGCCAGAGAGGGAAGAGAATCCCGACATATACTTGAACTTCTGTATGGGGCAAATGCCAGCAATATGCCTGATATCAGTGAGAAACGCTACAACAGGCTCATATTGAAACAAACACTTTTAAAAAACATCTGGAATGAGGAATCGGTCATGGAGAAAAAAGACTATACTGTTGCCTATACAGAGGAGGCAATCCATATGATGGATGAGCGCATGATACTGAAAAGTGATGTGGAACGTGTGTTATCAGATTACAGAGAAAATCAGGAGGCAATCCTGGATGAAGAAACAAAAGAACTGGTGACAAGAAGCAGACTGGGAAATGTCACATTCTGGGTGCGGTTTGTGGAAACAGAAGACGGATATCTGGTACACAGAGCATACAGTCATCGAATGAATATTATGAAAAGGGTGGGACAGTAATGGCAGTAGAGAGAACATATTATACGATTGATCCGGAAGGAAAGCTGACCTGCATGAAATGTAAGGTTCCTCTTGTAAAAGGAAAAGCAAAATTTATGTATCTGGAAAATGGATTTCCTGTGGAAATGCCTGTCTGCCCAAAGTGTGGGTTTGTGTATGTTCCGGAAGAACTCGCACTTGGAAAAGTGCTCGCGGTGGAGCGTGCACTGGAGGATAAATAGATGAACAGGCATCCGGGAGGGGAAGCGCAGACGCTTCATCTTCTGGAGAACATAGAATGGAAAAAAGAAATGAAAGCACTGGATCTTGGAGCAGGAGAAGGAGACACGGTACGAATCCTGAAATCATTTGGGCTGGAAGCACATGGCGTGGATCTTTTCCCACGGGGCAGTGATGTGGAAATAGGCGATTTTCTGCATTTGCAGTATTCATCAGACAGTATAGATCTTTGCATCAGCCAGTGTGCATTTTTTGTCAGCAGAGATCAGAAAAATGCACTATCTGAATGTTGGCGTGTTTTGAAAAAGGGAGGATTTCTTTTATTATCAGATCTGGATACCGGAAATCTTTTGGAAATGGCAGAACAGACAGGGTTTACCATTCTCCGACAGGAGGATCAGACGTTACTTTGGCGGGAATATTATCTGGAAGCAATCTGGAATGATTCGTTCTGCTGCGACGAGTATAAGCTCCTGCAGAAAGAGTATAAAGGAAAGAAGCTGCGCTATACCATGTTGGTTGGCAGAAAGGAGTAGCACATGGATCTTTATGAAAGAATCATAGAACTTAGCAGTATGGGTTATCATTGCTCACAAATGGTTATGATTATGACACTGGAAGCCATAGGTGAGGAAAATCCACAGCTTGTAAAGGCTTTGGGAGGTCTTGGCGGCGGGATCGGTTATTGTGGAGATACCTGTGGCTGCCTGACAGGAGGAGCCTGTGCGATAGGTTTGTTCCTTGGCAATCTGGCTCCGCAGGAGAAAGAAGATATACAGATGAAACCGGCTGTGCAGGAATTATATCAGTGGTTCCATAAGAAGACCGAAGAAGAATTTGGTGCTTTTTATTGTAAGGATATCACTTCTAATTTGGATTGGGGAGTGATTATGGAGCAATGTCCTGCGCTGATTGCAGATACTTATACGAAAGTGATAGAAATACTGACAGAACGGGGAATATTGGAACTATGATTACGCTGGGTAAAACAAAAAGTGTATGCCCGATATGTATGAAAGTACTTACGGCAAAAAAATGTATTGGTGAAGATGGCATTTATCTGGTGAAAGAATGTGATATCCACGGAAAGTTTCAGACACTGATCTGGGAAGGAACGGCAGCAGAGTATCTTTCCTGGGGAAGAGAAAACCTGTCTGCGGAGACTCCGGTAAATCCCAAAATCAAAGAGAAATCCTGCCCGGATAATTGTGGACTCTGTGAGGAGCACGAACGAAAAGGCTGTTGTATGATACTGGAAGTGACAAAGCGCTGCAATATGCACTGCCCGGTCTGCTTTGCTTCGGCAGGAGAATGTCTGGAAAACGGTGATCTTTCAATTGATGAAATAGAAAAGCAATATGATTTTCTGATGGATCATGGAGGACCATTCAATATTCAGCTCTCAGGTGGAGAACCAACCATGCGGGAGGATCTTCCGGAGATCATACATATGGGTAGAGAAAAAGGGTTTACATTTTTTCAATTGAATACCAATGGAATCCGTCTTGCGCAGGAAGCAGGATATGCCAGAAAACTAAAAAAAGCAGGACTGAATACAGTATTTCTTCAGTTTGACGGTGTCACAGATGATGTGTATCAGACATTGCGCGGACGCTCTATGATAGAACTGAAAGAAAAGGCTGTGTTAAACTGTTCGGAAGCGGAACTGGGAATTGCCCTGGTACCTGTCATTGCGCCAGGAGTAAATGACATGCAGGTTGGAGATATTCTGAAGTTTGCGATGGATCATATGCCATTTGTAAGAGGAGTACATTTCCAGCCGATCAGCTATTTTGGCAGATGTTCTCAGCAGCGTCCACAAGCTCCGATTACCATACCAAAGATGTTGAAGCTGATCGAGGAACAGACTGACGGGCTTATGAAAAGCAAGGATTTCGCCGGTGGTGGAGCAGAGAATCCATACTGTTCTTTTCATGCAAGTTATCTGAAAAAAGGTGAGAGGGAACTGAAACTTTTGGAAAAGAAATCAGGCAGAGGATGTTGTTGTACTACCAGCGATAATTCCAGACAGTATGTGGAAAATCAGTGGAGCTATAGCACAAAAAAATTTGATGATGGAGAAATGACACAGACAGATGCGCTGGATGAATTCCTGATCCGGGTTCATAATGAAACTTTTGCAGTATCAGGGATGATTTTTCAGGATGCATGGAATCTGGATCTTGAACGTCTGAAAAGATGTTATATCTGCGAGGTGGATTCTGATTATGGAATGGTGCCGTTTTGTGCATATAATCTGACGAATTCGAAAGGAATATATTTATACAGAAAGTGAAACGATCGAATATAGATGCAATGATCTGTAAGCAGGAAGGTATTACAGAGATTACAAGAGATGAAATACACAGAATACAGCTGGAGAAATTAAATATTGTACTGAAGAGAGAGAAAAAACGAGAGGGTTTTTACCGAGATTTGCCGGAAAGACTGGAAAGCCTGATAGATTTGAGAAGCCTTCCTTTTACGACAGAAACAGATCTGGCACGAGATGGAGGCAGGATGCTGCTTTGCTCCCAGGGGGAAGTACAGAAAGTGATATCAGAACAGACAAGCGGAACTACCGGTGCCGGTAAACGTGTATTCTATACAGAGGGAGACTGTGAACACACCATAGAACTTTTTATGGCAGGTCTGGGTGAATTTATTTATCCTGGAAGTATAACGATGGTGGCTATGCCATTTTCAGGTCCTTTTGGATTAGGAGAACTGATCGCGGAGGCAATCAGACGTCTGGGAGCAAAACCTCTTTCAACCGGGACAGGAAGAACTTATGGCGAACTGAACAGGATTTTGGAAGAGGAGCAGCCGGATACGTATGTGGGAATGCCGACGGCATTGCTGTCCATGCTTCGAATGTGCGGAAAAGGCAGTATAAAAAGAGCACTGGTATCCGGAGATGCCTGTCCGAAAACTGTCATGAAAGCAATCGAAGAAATTCTGCAAACACGACTTTGGCCGCACTATGGTTCCAGAGAGATGGGGCTTGGAGGTGCCATTTGCTGCACGGCGCATGAGGGCATGCATATGCGGGAAAACCATTGTATTACAGAGATTATAGATGAGAACGGAAATGTGCTGCCGGACGGTAAATGGGGAGAACTGGTGATTACAACCATTGGAATGGAAGCACAGCCGTTGATTCGATATCGAACCGGTGACTGGTCAAGGATCATTCCAGGAAGATGCCTCTGTGGAAGTGAAATAAAACGCCTGGACTTTGTAAAGCGGATGGATCCATTGGGAAGTATCAGAGAGATGGATGAATTACTGTTTGAGATTCCGGAACTGGTAGATTATTGTGTGAAAATTGTAGATGGAAAAAAGGAAATTACAGCGCTTTTTACATCGGACAATGGAGAAGAACGAATCAGGAGTGTTTTGGAAGAGAAGGATATTCGTTCATGGAACTGCAAAAAAGCAAAGTGGGAAGATGGGGCGCTGTATCCTGGCAAACGAGTTACAAGGCAGTGATTTCGTGGTATCATGGAATCACTGCCTTGCCTGTTATTCAGGATAGTATGGACAATCTTCCTGGATACATTCGCGATTATCTTCGCAGTATTTACACGTTATAGAAGACAACGGAATGTTTACAGAACAAAACTGACTGTAAAAATGAACGGCTTCTTCAATGGCAATTCTGCTGGTACGTTTGCAGCAGCGAGGTCCACCAACATCTGCCAGTCTGGATAAAATAATGGAAACAAGTTTTTGAGGAAACGGCCATGCATCTTTGTGAAGTGGACTGGATCCAGTCATAACGGACATGAAAATACCGGCTCCGGCAGCAGCTCCACAGACACCCCAGTAACCACAGGTACCGCCCGGAACCTGCTTCGCTCTTTTACAGATTTCAGATAGTGCAGCATCGTAATCCATATGTTCTCCATTATTGCGAAACGCTGTCAGAAGAACACATGGGACAATTGTATGATGCTCCGGTCCATGCATATGTACAGATGGAAGATCCATAATTTTTTCCAGAAGAAGCAAAGCATCTTTTTCTGTACTGTCTCTGAGTGTTGTGATTACCGGAGCATATGTGCCATAGCTGTGACAGGCATCACAGATAAAGTGACCATTTTCACAGACCGCATTGGTTAATTGCTCTTTATGGCAGATGCTGCACGTCTGAATAGAGCTTTCAGCACGATACGTAATAGAAGCACCACAAATCAGACATCCGGAAAAATGTTCCGCTTCACCGCAACAACAGGAATTATTCGTATGATCCATTTGATTCACCTCCGGAGAATTTATTTTAATAGTGTTAACGATGTAAAAAGTATAACATAAAATGAAAAAGTAATGATAAAGTATCTTGACAATCATGTTACTTTGGGTATATGATTTGATCCAATAAAGGGGAGTAACCTGCGCTTAACAAATTGCGTTTGTGATGTTGTCAGTACGGTGGAAGCATCCGGTATCATAAGGAAATGGTGAGACTTTTATTGCATTTTTTATTATGCAATGAAGGTCTTTTTTTTATATTTTTTTCAAAGAGGTCTTTCATTGCATAAGAAATTCAGGTAGTAAATACTTAGAAACGATGAGGCGGAAGTGATGAAGGAAATTTATCAGCAGACGGTAGAAGAGGTTCTTGAAAGGGTGAATGGCAAGAAATCTGGGCTTACAAGTGAACAGGTGAAAAGATCCAGAGAAAAGTGTGGGTGGAATGAACTTACAGAAGGAAAGAAGAAAGGTATCCTGCAGATTTTCTTTGAAGGAGCTGTCTATTTCCCGACAGCTCCTTTTCTTGTATTCATTCGGCTGATACAAAGCGACAAAGCCGGCATAATATCATAAGTAATATATAAAACTCTGATGTACATGTGATTAAAAAGAATCAATCATATGCATTAGCCGCTCATGAAAAATATCTCTTTCTTCGTAAATTTTTTCTAACTCTTTTTCAGTAAACAATGCATAGGCGCTATCAGGAACAGTTGTTAATCCATCACAGGTAAATGGTATACGTCGCCCACCTCTGAAAATGGCTGCTTCCCAGTACTTTTTTCTAAAATATTTAATTATTCCCATGTAGTACCATCTCTTTCCCATATTTGTTATTGACGTTCTGGCAAATAAAATACTTCTGTTCTTACTATATTATCATCAAAATCCATTTCTACATAATAATCTCGGACAAAATATGATCTCCAGTAATCTTGTAGTGAGTAAATTTCCAATGTTTTGGAATCAACAATGCACAATGGAATGTCAGAGTTAACAGAGCATACCTTGGCAAATGAAATAGAAGCTCCACATGAGATTTTAAGAAAATAGGCAAGTCAAATTCCAGTTTGGAGAATTGAAAAAATGGAATTTACCTATTAAGACATATAAACTCTTGACAATAAAGCTCCTATATAGTATGTTTTTAATAAACTACTATATAGGAGCTTTTGCATGGAAATGAATGGAGGATTTCTTGTCACAAAAATAAAACAGCTTGGAGACCGGATTTTTGAGAAGATTCTCAGTGAAAAGAATATTGATGCGTTTAATGGAGCCCAGGGACGTATTCTTTATGTGCTGTGGCAGGAGGATGGTATCTCAATCAGGTCACTCTCGACTAAATGCGGATTAGCGATAACATCTCTTACTACGATGCTGGAAAGAATGGAAAATCAAGGGCTGATAAGCCGTGTTCAGTCTGAAACGGACAAAAGGAAAACACTCCTGTTTCTGACTGAGAAAGCACATGCCTTAAAGGGCGAGTACGATTCTGTATCTGATGAGATGGGCAGTATTTACTACAAAGGTTTTTCAGAGGAAGAAATTACCCGGTTTGAGAAATGTCTCGACCGCATCAGAAAGAATCTTGAGGAGTGGCAGAAGTCATGAGTATTTGTATCAAAGATCAGATTCAGAACATGAATATCGTCATTGGCTGCACAGTGGGGTGTACATATTGCTATGCCCGCAACAACGTGAAACGCTGGCATATGATTGATGACTTCGCTGACCCTGAATTCTTTCCGGGTAAGCTCAAGATGATGGAAAAGAAACGTCCGCAGAACTTTCTTCTTACCGGGATGAGCGATCTCTCCGGATGGAAGCCGGAATGGAGAGACGAGGTATTTGCAAAGATCCGTGAAAATCCACAGCATCAGTTCCTGTTCCTTACCAAGCGACCTGATTTGCTGGATTTTGATACCGATTTGGAAAACGCATGGTTTGGCGTTACGGTGACGAGGAAAGCAGAACTGTGGCGTATCGACGCCCTTCGGAAAAACGTCAGAGCAAAACATTACCATGTTACCTTTGAGCCGTTATTCGACGATCCCGGCACAGTTGACCTTTCCGGAATCAATTGGATCGTTGTGGGCACCATGACCGGAGCTCAGAGCAGGAAGATTCATACGGAGCCGGAATGGGCATGGTCTCTGGCGGACCAGGCACATAAGCTCGGCATTCCGGTGTTTATGAAGGAAGACATTGTCCCTATCATAGGGGATGAAAATATGATTCAGGAAATGCCGGAAGAATTTAATAAAGTGTTAGAGGTACAGAAATCATGGAAGAAGTAATAAATGGAATCCTCATTCGTGAGGTGGAAACAAAGAACATCATGACTAAGTCTAGTCTGCCGGTAGGCGGTTACTCGGTCAATCCCTATGTGGGCTGTACACATGCCTGCAAGTATTGCTATGCTTCTTTTATGAAGCGCTTTACCGGGCACAAGGAGGAATGGGGCACTTTCCTTGATGTGAAGCATTGGACGGAAATTAAAAATCCGAAGAAATATGCCGGACAGCGGGTGGTCATCGGTTCTGTGACAGATGGCTACAATCCACAGGAGGAGCAATTCGGGAATACCAGAAAACTTTTGGAGCAGCTGATCGGCAGTGACGCAGATATTCTGATCTGCACAAAGTCGGATCTTGTGGTACGAGATATTGATTTACTGAAGAAGCTTGGACGTGTAACCGTTTCATGGTCGATCAACACACTAGATGAAAATTTCAAGAACGATATGGACTCTGCTTCGAGCATTGAGCACCGTATCGCTGCTATGAAGCAGGTATATGAGGCAGGTATCCGTACAGTCTGTTTCGTATCCCCGGTATTTCCCGGTATCACGGATTTTGAAGCAATCTTTGAGCGGGTAAAGGATCAGTGCGATCTGTTCTGGCTCGAAAATCTCAATCTTCGAGGCGGTTTCAAAAAGACAATTATGAATTATATCGCCGGAAAATATCCTGATCTTGTACCACTTTACGACGAGATCTATAACAAGCATAACCGCAGCTACTTTGAAGCACTTGAAGTAAAAGCTGAGAAAATGGCTAAGAAGTATGATTGTGCCTTTGTGGATAATGAAATGCCTTATGGCAGAGTCCCGCAGGGACATCCGGTGATCGTAGATTATTTCTATCATGAGGAAATCCGTGGGACAGAGAATACCGGAAAAAGAAATCGCTAACTTCCAGTTTGTAACGAAGATATTTGCGATGAAAGGAATTAAGATTGAGTTATTGGGGATTGCAATAATACTTTTAGGAATTGCTGTGACAACAAATAATTTTTGGGGATATGTCCTAGGTGTTCTTGGATTTGGCTGTTTTCTAAAAGATAATCACTGATAACTTCTTGTTTGAAAAATTGAGAAAACGTAATATTGAACAAAAATGCACAGTTCTTAGCTTATCGTGAACTGTGCATTTTTGTAAATAAATACTTTTAATTAGCCGATTACGGCATCCTCTGCTGTAAAATGTTCCAGAGAATTTTCTTTTACCTGAATGCAGATATAAGTAATTCCAGAAATATCGGATGCAAAAAACTGACGCTTTGCAGCAGGTGCGATTTTTAGCCAGTCTCCAGTTGAAAGGCTGATTTCTTCTCCATCAATTATGGCCTTGCCGTTACCTGAAAGAATTCCATAGATTTCTTCATTTTCTTTATGAGAATGAACAAATGGGACATTTGCTCCTGCAGGTAGTTCGTTTAAACTGATTTCTGCACCTGTTAAAGACAACTTTTCATGCAGCTCAATTCGGTTTTCCTTTCCAATAGTTGTTTTTGTGTAATTTGCCATAATAACCTCCATAGTTAATTTGTAGTTTCTGGTTGCTTGGTATTAGTATAGTGTGAGACACATACAAAAACAAGTACGCACCTTTTTGTAACTGTGCACTCAAAAATGAATGTGTTACAATAGACTCGGAGGTGAGAATTATGCGAGCAAAAGAAGAATTACCGGAATGCCCAGTTGCAACAGCAGTATCTCTTATCGGAGGAAAATGGAAATTGCTGATTTTGCGTAACTTGAAAGAGCGTCCATGGAGATTCAATGAGCTACAACGAAGTATAGATGGTATTTCACAAAAGGTTTTGACAGATAGTTTAAGACAAATGATGAGTGATGGGCTGGCATATCGCCACGATTACCATGAGCAGCCACCGAGAGTTGAATACGGCTTAACGGAACTCGGAACAAAAATGCTTCCAATTGTTAATTCACTTGCTGACTTTGGTAACTACTATAAATCAATTATTGAACAGAATTAAGGACGTTAGTATTTGAAAAGCTTGAACAATTCAAGTTTGCAAGACTGTCAATCAGATATTTTATCCTTTTTGGGAAAAATGTCATGGACATATGTCTTGAAAAATGATTGTGGAATAATATGTTGCTGTGATATGATAAAGTAAATAATTTGATGTGTATATTCGGATTTTGGGAAGAGAATGAAAAGTGGATAAACTTTAAAAATAAAACAGAAAACTTAAAGTCACTTAGTAAATACAAAACCGAAAAAACGGAACATAGTGTTTTAACAGACGAAATATGTTTCAGTGAAAGAAAGCGTTAAATTGGAATTTGGAGGATATGAGTGAACGACATGAAGAGAACAAAAGAAGGAGTTAATTTGAAGAAAAAGAAATTCCTTAGACTGAAGAATACAGGCAGTATCCTTGTGCTTATGGGGCTTTTGATAATTTTTGTAATAGCACTGTACACATTTATCCTGCAAAGTTCTTACACTAAGACCGCCCTTGAAACAGAAATTGCGCGTGATACAGCGAGTGCAGATGCAGTACGCAAACTTGTGGATGGAAGAATCGGCAAAGAAGATTTTGATCAAATCAAAGATCAATCTGATGAAAAGAAGCAATTATATAAGGATATTTCTTCATATTTCAATGAAATCAGAACATTGAATTCTACTCGATATATTTACACCGCTACAAAAAATGAAGAAGGAAAATTCGTTTATGTGGTAGACGGTTTGGATCCGGATGCGGATGATGTAAGACACCCTGGAGATTATATTGAGGAAGAAATGGTTCCGTATATTGATAGGGCTATTTCTGGGGAGAATGTGTACTCTCAGGATATCATTGATACAACATGGGGTCCGATTTTTACGGCTTGCTATCCTGTAAGCGCAAATCATGATGGGACAGGAGAAATCATTGGCGCATTTTGCATTGAAATGGATATGCAATCAGCTTATGGAATGGTTGAAGAGACGAATCATATTTCCATCATCTGCGGTTTAGTCGCAGGAGCTGTATTGCTTTTAATTTGTCTATATACCTATTATGTTTACCAGAAAAGCAAGGCAGAAGAGCAAAAACAAAAACAATTATTAATGAACGCTGCTGAGAAAGCAGATGCTGCCAACAAAGCAAAATCTGCGTTTTTGCTTAATATTAGCCATGACATCAGAACGCCGATGAATGCCATTATTGGATTTACAAACATTGCGCTTCACCAGAACACGGTTTCAGATATTCATGATAGCTTGGAGAAAGTTCAAAAAAGTTCGAATCATCTTCTCTCTTTGTTGAATGACGTTTTGGATTTCAGTCGCATTGAAAGCGGAAAAGTTATCATTTCGCCTGAGCCAGTGGACATTACTCAATTGACAGATAACGTCCAGGCGATTATGAATGGACTTCTTTATAACCGAGATCTTAAGTTTGAAGTACATCGAGAAAGACCAAAGAATCCATATGTCCTTGCGGATGTTACGCGTATTTGAGAAGTCCTGGTGAATCTTCTTGGCAATGCTGTGAAATTCACAAAGGACGGTGGAAAGATTACTTTGGATATCAGCAGTTACCCCGGAACGGATGAGAAACATATCATAATTCGTTATGTTGTTCAAGATAATGGGATTGGCATGAGTGAAGAGTTCCAGAAAGAATTATTCAAGCCGTTTTCACAAGAAGATGATGCTAATGCCAGAACTAAATATAAGGGAACCGGTCTTGGCATGGCCATCACAAAAAAACATATAGATATGATGGGCGGTTCAATTGCTGTTGAGAGCAAAAAAGGTGTAGGTACTACATTCACTGTGGAGATTCCACTAGAGTTGACAGAACAAGTTATTCAATCAAAACAAAAACAACCTCTACATAGAGATTTGACAGGTGTTCATGTTCTTATGGCAGAGGATAATGATCTAAATGCTGAACTTGCTACGATAATGCTGGAAGATGCCGGTATGACCGTAACACGCGCATCAGATGGAAAAGAAGTCGTGAATTTGTTTAAAAATCATCCACGAGACACATACGATCTTATTTTGATGGATATTATGATGCCAAACATGGATGGACACCAAGCAACGAAAGCCATTCGAGCCCTAGGTATAGAGCGATCCGATGCAGTTACGATTCCAATTATAGCTTTGTCTGCAAATGCTTTTATAGATGATATTCAGGAATCCCTGGATTCAGGCATGAATGACCATATTTCCAAGCCGATTAACATGGAGGAATTAACTGATACAATCGCTAAATACATTAAACGTGACACATGTTTGGCAAAGGAACTGAAGTAGAAACAAAATGACAGATAAGTGTCGGAGCATCAGGAAAATCGCATCGTTAGTGAGAAAAATATGACGGTATCTGAATCCCCTATAACAAAGTATTTAAGCATTGTCTGAAAGATCAGATGTTAATAAAAGAATACATTAAATAACAAAAAAGGAATGCGAAGAGGTGGAATTGTACCTGGCCAGGAAAGGCAGTGCAGTTTTGCCTTCTTGTTCCTTTATAGGAAAGTTCGATTTTTGGCGAATCATTGAACGAGAATAGCCCGCACAGAGGCGGGCATACAGATAGAACGACACCGATTTAGAAGAAGTAGCAGGATTCAAAGACATACGGACTGGAAAAATCGAAGAAATCATGCTGATCAGATCTCCAGAGGACTTAGAAAAATTCAAAGAGATATATGAGATAACAGAGGAAATTGCAAAAGAATATTAGACATTGGATGAGGAGGAGATGTTGTCATGAAAACTATAGGTAATATCCTTTGGTTTATATTTGGAGGATTACTGGGCGGACTGGCATGGATTTTTGCAGGATGTATATGGTGTATTACAATTATTGGAATTCCGGTAGGTCTGCAATGCTTTAAATTTGCAACCCTGGCATTCTGGCCGTTTGGAAAAGAAATCGTGTATGGAAATGGCATGTTTTCATTTCTGGTAAATCTTATATGGATTATATTTTTTGGATGGGAAATGGCACTTGGAAACCTGATAGTGGGTTGCATTTGGTGCATTACGATAGTTGGAATTCCATTTGGAAAGCAGTTCTTCAAGATGGCAAGACTCTCTTTCATGCCATTTGGTGCGAGTGTGATAGGGTAGAATGTGTAAGGTCTTATTGATGAAAAATGAAATAATATTATTCACAGATGGTAATATTAATATTGGAGTTCAAATAAACCCTGAACAGGAAACAGTCTGGTTGACACAGAAGTATTGTTTGATGTTAAGCATATGCAGCAGCCGGTCACTGATAAGGAATTTAAAAATTTCACAGACTGTGCGGTTAAGAAAAGTAACGAAAATGCCCTGATTTTCACAACTGAAGATATGGAGAAGCCTTTCATAAGCTTTGATGAAGGAATGTAGAATTTCTTTGAACCGGAGCTTCAGAAGAGATTGTATGAAATGGAAAAAGTCATTTAATATATATTGATCAATGATATAATATTCTAAAATGTTGATGATAAAAGAAATATAGTAATTAAAAATGTTACAAAGTTGTTCTTGATAAAAATATTATTTGGTAACAGGAGATGTTTTATGTTAAAAAGAAAAGTGACGCATTACATAAAAAATGGGTAGATTCAAAAAACAAAAAATGTCTTGTAATTCAGGGAGCCAGACAAACAGGAAAAACATATATAGTTGAAAGATTTGCAGAAGAGAACTATGAAGAAATTATTGAAATTAATTTTAAACAGATACCTTCTGCGATGGATATTTTTTCCAGTGATCTAAAAGTAGATAATATGGTTATGGCTATGTCCGTATTTGATGACGGAAAGTGCAAAAGCATTAGATAAAATATTGCAGACCATGAGAGAGTGGGGAAACTGATATTTATAACTTTGAATTTAGAGGTTATCGGAAATGACTGAAAGAGAAAAAATGCTAAGTGGAGAGTTGTACGATCCAACGGATAAAGAATTGGAGCAATTACGCGTGAATGCACGTAAATTAGCAAGAAAATACAATTCGACAGATGAAGATGATCAAGAAGAACAAGCACAGATATTGAGGGAATTATTGCCAGCAACAGAGGAACTCCCCTATTTACAGGCGCCTGTTTATTTTGATTACGGATGTAATACGTTCTTTGGAAGATTCAGCTCTGCTAATTTTAACTTTACATGTTTAGATGTATGTGAAATACATATAGGCGATAATGTGATGATTGGTCCAAATGTTACATTGGCAACTCCTATGCATCCATTATTACCTGAAGAACGCAATATTAGGAAAAGAGAAGATGGAAGTTTTTACAATCTTGAATATGCGAAGCCAATAACTATAGAGGATAATTGCTGGCTGGCATCCAATGTGGTTGTTTGTGGTGGTGTCACCATAGGAGAAGGGTGTGTAATTGGTGCAGGGAGTGTTGTAACAAAAGATATTCCGCCGTATAGTTTGGCAGTTGGAAATCCATGCCGGGTCATTCGAAAAATAACTGAGAAAGATCATATGCCGGATGGAATTGAAAAGAATTAAAAATTTGCATTGATGATAAGCAGTTCATCTGAATAAAGAAAATAAAATGATCACAATTAATAACGCCGATGCAGGATTTTTATAATCCTATATCGGCGTTTGTTGGTTACAAGAGAATGTATTTTACACTTATTTTCCAAATGTATTGCTGGATTTAGCAGCAGCTTTAGCTGCCATGGTGTTAGTGGACTCAAACAAGGAAGTTGTCGGTGCGACCGGACACATCAGTACCCGTCCTGTTCCACGATAAACATTTACCAGACCCTCTCCGCTAACTGCAGATCCGACAAGTGTTTTTGTAGATCTTTCTACGGTAAATTCAAGATTTGATGACCAGCATACAGCAAGGTTTCCATCAATTTTCAGTTCATCATTTTCCAATATGACTTCAATCAATTCATCTTCGGGAACATTAGACTCCAGTGCAGCTACACCATTTCCCTGCAAACTCAGATTAAACAGACCTTCGCTACCTAATACTGCTGATGAAAGGTTCTTTCTGGCTACAACTTTACTTTTTACATTTGCATCACAAGCCAGGAACATGCCATCTTCAATTGTCATTCCGGCTGGTCCCCATTTGCCAATGTCTGCAAGGATAATATATTTGTATGTCGGTTCTAATACCAGACAGCCTTCACCAACATATTCCGGTTTAACTGCGGTTTCTTTTGTAACCGCACCCTTGAGTGCCTTTCCAAGGAAATCTCCGATACCTTTTACACCAGATGTGGCTTGTACATTACCACCCATCCATTGCATGGCACCAGCCTGGATAACAGCTGAATGGTCTTTATCAATATCAATAACAACCTGTCTTCTTCTGACATTCATTTTACTCATGAAATACTCATTCATTGCATTCATAGGTGAAACGCTGGCATCCTGCACATATTCAAGCACATGGAAGTTTTCGATACTTTTCGCATATTTTCTGTTTTCATTTTGCAAGTTTTCAATTCGCATAGCATAATCTCCCTTTTAATAATAATTTATGATGTTGCTCGGATATGCTTATTATAAAAGAGGCAGCATAGATAGGAAACAATTCGTGCAGAGAAATATAAAGACAGAATTCTCAAAATTCGAGAAATATAAAGATGCAATTCCTCATGGTGGATGTGTATTATGAAAAATAAATTTGTTATAGTGACAATATCAACAAAAAAACAGAATATAAATGGGGTGATCAGATGGAAGCGGCACAGAGAATTCGATTAATCCGGATAATAGAAAAGATGGAGAAAAATCCGGCATTCAGTAATAAGCTTGGCATAAAGAACACATCTGAATATTTAGCAGAAAAAGAACAGAAAAAATGAAAGACACATATCAGAATGAGTTTCAGAAGGAGTAAAAAAATGTTATCGTTATTATTTGCAATTTGTATGATTTGGTTTGTTGGAAAATTTTTTGTTTTTGGGTTAAGAGCATCCTGGGGAATTATGAAATTACTTTGCACAGTTATTTTCTTCCCGGTGATATTGATTGGTATGGTTGTAGGTGGACTGATGTACATTGCTTTTCCATTGTTGATTGTCGGTGGCATTATAGCATTGGTGACGTCACATTCATAATCGATCAGGAGGAGAAAACGAATGGGATATGATATTGAAAAAGAAAAAAGAGAAGCAATTGAAGCTGGACGTAGAGCTTTGAACAGTCTTCAGGCAGCAAAAGAAAATTTAAACAGTGCAAAGAACTGGGGACTGGTAGATATGTTTGGCGGTGGTTTTTTCACTACGATGCTAAAACATTCTAGAATTGATCAGGCTAAACGGAATATGGAACAGGCAAAGTATGATCTTCGTAATTTCAGTAGAGAATTAAATGATGTAAATATGGTATGTAACTTGAATATCGATACTGGAGATTTTCTTTCTTTTGCGGATTATTTCTTTGATGGTTTTGTTGTGGACTGGGTGGTCCAGGATCGAATCAATAATGCACAAAGACAGGTAGAAGAAGCTATTCGAAGAACAGAAAGTATCGTCAATCAATTACAGCGTATGTAAAGGAAAAGGTAATGAGTCAGAAATGGTTCATTGCCTTTCGTCGCGTTATGGCTTATTTTAATTTTTCTTTTTTGGCATTTAAGAGCTCAAGATTCTTGGTGAAGGCGCTTTCTCCGGAACCTTGATACCAGCTTTGCGGATCATAGCATCAAAATTTTTTTCAATTATATGCAGGGTATTCTGTTGCTTCTGGAGATCCTGCTTTTCTTTTTTTGCTGAGGACAGTTCTTCTTCTAGTTCCATCTGTTGTCGCTGCAGTTTTTCAGTCGACGGAAGTTTGTGAATACCAAATTCTGAGCACGTATGATGTCACGACAGGCCCGATAGACTTCAAAGTGTTTCTGAATTACTTGTTGATTTTGAATTGCCAGCCTCGTTTGCTGAATCTTATTATCGGTAGCGTGAATGGAAGCCTCCAAATCTGCAACATGATTTTTGAATTCTTCGTAGTTTAGTTGGCAATTAAAGGCCTTTAATCAGCGTTTAATCTGTCATAGGACCCAATTATCTCCGCCATAGAACCAGTTGGTTGTCGGGATTTTCGCACAGCCATTTATTGTAAGATGATAACATCAAAAAAGAAGAAAAATCCAAGGAGGACTGGCAGATGAAAGGTTATAACACAAGGTCAGTATGGATAATATCAGCAGAAATAAGGTATCTGCTGTCGGAACAGAAAAAGTTTCAAAATAAATCAAAAAATATTGATGAAGTCTACCAATCAGTGTTTTTTCGTTGTATAATGTTTTTGTCGTACAAGGTCACTTTCCTTTGTAATGTTTTGGGTCAAATTCATTATACATCAGAAAGTCCTGTACGATATTTTTTTATGAAAAAGTTGTAAAGTGGTGTTAGATAATAAAATATTGGAACAATGAAAGAGGAACAGGAAATATTTGAGCGAATTGTTATGACGAGAAAGATTTCTGGTCAAGATAGATAAGAATTAGAGTACAGGAGAAAGTAAATGGTAAAACAAATAGTAAGAGATGTTTTCTTCTTAGGCCAGCCATCTGAACCGGCCACGAAAGCTGACATCCAGGTTGGAAAGGATCTGCAGGATACGCTGCAGGCGAACAGAGAACGTTGTGTTGGTATGGCGGCGAACATGATTGGTGTAAAGAAGAATATCATCATTGTGAATATGGGATTCATAAATGTTGTGATGTTCAATCCGGTGATTGTTTCAAAACGTGACATGTATGAGACAGAAGAAGGCTGTCTGTCGCTGGATGGTGTTCGTAAGACGACCAGATACCAGGAAATAGAAGTAGAGTATTATGACTTCAAATGGAAAAAACAGCGCCAGAAATTGTCAGGATGGACAGCACAGATTTGCCAGCATGAAATTGATCATTTGTCTGGAAAGATTATTTAACCGCATGCGGATTGCGAATATTCGCTTGACTCAAAGCGGATTGTGAGGTGACGGATATGCTGAAAAACGTACTGATCGTGGTGGATGATATAGAAAAATCCATAGAGTTTTATAAAGACTTATTTGGACTGCAAGTGATTCTTAAGAATGAAGGTAATGTGATCTTATCGGAGGGACTTGTTTTGCAGGATGCCGACATATGGAGGAGAACATTGAATGAAACTTCTACACCATTCAATAACAGGATGGAATTGTATTTCGAGGATTTTGATATAGATGGATTGCTTGCAAAATATGAATCTGGTAAGTATTTCGTCCGATATGCCACTGAACTAACAGAACTTGCAGGTGGGCAGAAGCTTGTAAGGCTGTATGATCCGAGTGGTAATCTCATCGAGGTTCGTACGCCATTTATGTGTAATTAAAGGAGAAGATATGCAGATTTTTGTTGATGCAGATGCCTGTCCGGTAGTCGGTATTGTTGAAAAAGTTGCAAAAGAGAACAGTATTCCGGTAACGTTGTTGTGTGATACCAATCATGTGTTATCTTCTGATTACAGTGAAGTGATCGTAGTTGGAGCCGGAGCAGATGCCGTGGATTATAAACTGATCAGCATTTGCCATAAAGGTGATATTGTTGTATCACAGGACTACGGTGTGGCTGCAATGGCATTAGGAAAAAATGCGTATGCGATTCATCAATCTGGGAAATGGTATACGAATGAGAATATTGACCAGATGCTTATGGAACGGCATCTGAATAAGAAAGCACGAAGGGCATCCGGAAAGAAGCACTTAAGAGGCCCAAGAAAACGAACATCGGAGGATGATGAGCATTTTAGAGAATCCTTTGAGAAAATGATACATATGGCAATGGATAAGGAGAATTGATTTGAACGTACAGATTTTTGGAACAAAGAAGTGCAATGATACAAAGAAAGCAGAACGTTTCTTTAAGGAACGTGGGATCAAGTTTCAGTTTATTGATATGAAAGAAAAGGGCATGAGTAAGGGTGAATTCAATTCGGTTGCCCAGGTAAATGGTGGACTGGAAAATATGATCAACTGGGAGGGCAAGGACAAGGATCTGCTTGCGCTCATTAAGTACATTGCAGAGGAAGATAAACTTAAGAAGGTGCTGGAAAACCCGCAGGTGATTAAGACACCGGTGGTTCGTAATGGAAAACAATCCACTCTTGGATATCAGCCGGATATCTGGAAGGCGTGGAAGTAAGAAACAGGATGTTTTACCATGTATGAGGAAGAAGAAAATCGCTGGCGTTGTTCCTTCCGGTCTGATGGAAAATGGATCAATGTAAACGAACTTCTGCAGACGTTTGGCGGAGGTGGACATGCTGCAGCAGCTGGTGTGCGCAAACGGACGAATGATGTTGAAAAATTCAGGTAGGAAATCCTTGAGCGGATTGTTATGATGAGAAAGTTTTCCGGGCAGGATAAATAAGAATTAGAAACAGAACACAGGAGAATCGGGAGGTGTAGAATGATGGAAAAGGAAAGAACCTATATTGCAATCGATCTTAAGTCATTCTATGCGTCTGTGGAATGTAAAGAACGAAATCGGGATCCTTTGACGACCAATCTTGTGGTTGCAGATAAAAGCAGAACAGAAAAGACAATCTGTCTTGCGGTATCGCCAGCATTAAAGTGTTATGGGATACCAGGAAGGGCTCGTTTATTTGAGGTTGTTCAAAAAGTAAAAGAAGCCAACAGCGCCCGCAGATGGAAAGTGCCGAACAGAATTTTTATCGGAGCCTCTGATGACAGCACAGAATTAGATACCAATCCGGAACTGGAGATTGATTATATTGTTGCTCCTCCCCGGATGGCTCTCTATCTGGAATACAGCACCAGAATTTACAGTATTTATCTGAAATATATTGCGCCGGAAGATATTTTCCCGTATTCGATCGACGAAGTATTTATGGATGTAACGGATTATCTGCATACTTATAATATGACAGCAAGAGAACTTGCAATGACCATGATACAGGATGTGCTGAAAACGACAGGTATAACGGCAACTGCTGGAATCGGAACGAATATGTATCTGTGTAAGATTGCGATGGATATCGTGGCGAAGCACATTAAAGCAGATAAAGATGGTGTACGAATTGCAGAACTGGATGAAATGTCATACCGAAGGAAACTCTGGGGTCACAGACCACTTACTGATTTTTGGAGAGTAGGAAAAGGATATGCAAAGAAGCTGGAAGAATACGGGCTTTATACAATGGGAGATATTGCCAGATGTTCCATCGGAAAAGAAAATGAGTTATATAATGAAGACCTGTTATATAGGTTGTTTGGTGTTAATGCAGAGCTGCTGATCGACCATGCCTGGGGATATGAGCCCTGTACCATGGAAATGGTCAAGGCTTATAAGCCGGAAACGAACAGTGTTTGTTCCGGGCAGGTACTTCATTGCCCTTATGATTTTGAAAAAGCAAAATTAGTCGTCAAAGAGATGACGGACCAGATGGTTTTGGATTTGGTGGATAAGAAGCTTGTAACGGATCAGATCGTGTTGACGGTTGGTTATGATATTGAGAATCTGAACAATGCCGACAGGAGAAAGCAGTATCATGGAGAGGTTACGATCGACCGTTATGGAAGAAGAATTCCGAAACATGCACATGGAACGACCAATCTGAAACGACAGACTGCCTCAACCAAGATGATAACGGATGCAGTAATAGAGTTATATGACAGGATCGTTGACAGAAACCTGCTTGTCAGAAGAATCAATATCACAGCGAACAGGCTTGTGGATGAAAGTTCTGTCAAGAAAGAAGAAGTATATGAGCAGCTGGATCTTTTTACGGATTATGAGGCGCAAAGGAAAAAGCAGGAAGAGGAGGAGGCTGCGCTGGATCGCGAAAAACGTATGCAGGAAGCAATGCTCAGTATCAAAAAGAAATTTGGAAAAAACGCTGTACTGAAGGGGATGAATCTTCAGGAAGGTGCAACCGCCAGGGACAGAAATGAACAGATTGGCGGTCATAAGGCGTAAAGGAGTTGAAAGAGGATGAAAAATAATTCTTATGACGATATCATTAATTTACCGCATCCGGTCTCTAAGAATCATCCGCAAATGCCACTTCGGGATCGGGCAGCGCAATTTGCTCCTTTTGCAGCCCTGACCGGACATGATGCTGCGATAAAGGAAACGGCAAGATTGACCGATGAAAGATTGGAACTGAGCGAGGAAGCGATTGCTCAGCTGAATGAAAGAATCAATATAATCAGAAATAATATCGGTATAGAACAGAAAGTATCGATAACTTATTTTATTCCCGATGCAAAAAAAGCAGGCGGCTCCTATGTTACGTGCTCTGGTATTGTAAAAAAGATAGACGAATACGAGCATACCATCATTATGACGGATCAAACGGTTATTCCAATCGAGCAGATAAGTGATATTAAATGTGAAGAGTGGTAAATGTGAAAAATGTTTCACTGGTGTTGATTTACTGTTTATAGTATTTCGCAACATCGTTTTTGAATTTTTCAAAAAGAGGATAATAAATATTTATAATGTCCTGAAATTTCTCTGCGGCGAAAGTACCATCGTAATCATGAGACAAATGATTTCTGGATTTCAGCATTTGTAGCCAGGTGTCATCATCAATAATACCATTGGTAAATGCCTGCTGCAGAGTTTCGCGTGGAGAGCCAACTGCAAAATCAAGAATTCCCATTTTTTTGATCAGAATATCTTTCATAACTTTCCAGGAGATGTCGAAAGTAAGACTGAAATTGAGAATAGTTCCTTCGAGAACAAAATCGGTCTTGGGGTCGGCTGTTTTGCTTTTTGCAAGATTGGAGAGACTTTTACAGAAAGTGTTATAGCGGTTAATAAATTTGTTTTCCATATTTTTTTATATCCTCCAATAAATACTCATTTTTTATACTGTCAAAGTCAAAAATATCAATTTTCCTTAGCGTTTCAATCTGCTGAAGATCATCTTCTAACTGCATTAGATTATCACAGCCGTATACTACAAAATCAATATCACTGGTAGGGGTCGCAGTGCCTGTGGCGAAGGAACCGAATAAATCAAGGCGCTTTACGTTATTTTTTTTGCAAATCATGGTTACTTTTTCGATGATTTCGGAAATTGGCATTACGTTCATGATTCACTCATGTCCTCCTTTACTTGGAAAATTCTGATAAAAATATGATAGCAGTTTCTATAGATTAATTCAACTTTAAAGACACTGATTGCGGTTGGTGTTATTCTATAGTCGTAATCCTTTCGTGGTGTTATGGATTATTTTAATTTTTCTTTTTCGGCATTTAAGAGTTCAAGATTGAGCCCTTGTTCTCCAGCTGTTTTATCTACCCAAAGATTCAAAGAGTCTATGGCTAAAGAAATTTCATCAAGTTTTTTACTGATATAAGCAAAATCTTTCATTTCATCATCGCTGATCTTACCGTCACGGGCAATCTGGATCAGACGACCGGTAAGAGGATTGATTTCATTTAAACTGGCAATTGTCTCCAAAATGATATTTGACAGATCGGTCATTTCTATTTCTGGAACATAACGATAGCCGATTTCGCATTTGTGAGAGCAATAATAATTGCAAAGATCTGGTCTTTTATAGGCATCTGCCATCTGGAGGATATCATAAGGCGTAGGTTCTTGTGTTTCATATTCAAATTTTTCAATTTTTGAATCAGAGACAGCATCCATTCTTTCACTGGCTTCTGCTCTTGTAAGTCCTGCCGCTTCGCGGCAAAGCTGGTAAATTGTTTTGTTTTCCCTGGTGGATTGTTTACCCATGAGAATTTCCTCCTCGTATATCGCTAAACTTGCGGATTATTTATGTTCCAGGCCGCATGCTGAGCGTGTATTTCTTATATTAATTTTATTATACATAAATTATGAATTAACAACAAGTAATAGACTTTGTAAAATTACCTATTTTATAAATCATTTCACGGGAATTTTTTACAATTAAATAATCCATTCCAAGGAAAAGCCAGCGCAGTTATTCATTGGAAAGACCATAGAAAAGCCAGGTTCAGATACACTGATTAACCTCAGTATGTCCGGAACTGTTTTTTTGTTGCTATCGTTACTTTCGGGTGTCTTTGCCACGCTTGCTTCCTGGAGATTTCAATGACAAACCCTCTCCCATAAGGTATAATAAAGCAGAGTATTTTGTTTTGCTCACCACGAAACGAGAGGGAGATCTACATTAATGGATGCGAATGTGATCAATGAATTGAAAAGAGGCTTAAATGCCGCTTATATAAATGGTTCTGTGGCAGCAAATCTGGCGTATAAGCCAGCATTTGTGTCGAATAATCCGGAAGATGGGAAGAAAGTTATTTCATCTGTGGAGGATGAATTGCTGCGCTGTGATCAGTTTCAGATTAGTGTTGCATTTATCACGATGGGTGGTGTGACACCGCTCCTGCAGACGTTAAAAGGGCTTGAGGAAAAGGGCATTAAAGGACAGATTCTTACGACCAATTATCTGAATTTCAGCGAACCGAGAGCACTTGAGAAACTCAATGGATTGAAAAACATTACGTTGAAAATGTACGATGTGGAAGCTGCTGGAAATGGTTTCCACACGAAGGGATACATTTTTAAGAAGAAAGAGATTTATCGAATCATCATCGGAAGTTCCAATATGACAAGTGCGGCGCTTACGGTTAATAAAGAGTGGAATACGAAACTGATATCCACAGAAAACGGAGAAGTCGCAGAAGAAATTGTAGAAGAATTTCATAATCTCTGGAACAGTGAGTATGCATTGCCGTACGATGATTTTTATGAAGTCTACAAAAAACGCTACAATATCATAAAACATCAGCGGGAAATCGCGAAAAGTGAAAAAATCCCGTCGCTGGAAAAATATAGATTAAAGCCAAACTCTATGCAGGAGAGATTTATTGCGAATTTGCGAAAGATTCTGGAGCAGGGAGAAGAGCGGGCATTGCTGATCTCCGCGACTGGAACTGGAAAGACATATGCATCCGCATTTGCTATGCGTGAGCTTGGTTTCAAAAGAGTGTTATTTTTGGTTCACCGTGTAACACTTGCGAAGCAGGCTAAAAAATCTTTTGAAAAAGTTTTTGATAAGAAGGTGACAATGGGATTGGTGGGAGCAGGGTCTTATGAATATGAGAAAGATTATGTTTTTGCCACAGTAGAAACCTTGAATAGGGATACTCATTTGTTTCAGTACCAGCCGGATGCTTTTGACTGCATCATTTTGGATGAGGCTCACCATAGTTCCAACAATATTTATACAAAGGTCATTGATTATTTCAACCCGAAGTTGTTTCTAGGGATGACTGCGACACCGGATAAAAGAGATGATAATCAGGAAGGTAAAAATATATATGAGATTTTCCATTATCAGATCGCTCATGAAATCCGTTTGCAGCAGGCAATGGAAGACAATCTGCTTTGTCCATTTCATTATTTTGGCATCAGTGAGGTTGTTTCTCTGGATGACAAAACATTGCAGGCTACGAAGCTGACAGATGATGAGTTCAATCAGCTTACCAGTGATGAGAGAGTGAGGCATGTGATTGAACAGTCGGAATATTATGGCTATAGCGGTGATCGTGTAAGAGGACTTATTTTCTGTAGTCGTGTTAAGGAGTGTGAAGAATTATCGAGAAAGTTTAATGCTCTGGGATATCGTACAATTGCTCTTAGTGGTTCTGATAGCGAAGAAAAACGACAGAAGGCATTTGAGAGACTGGCAATGGATGAAGCGGATACAACGGAAGAGATGCAGCCTTTGGATTATATTTTTTTACGAGATATATTAAATGAAGGTGTGGATATTGTTGAGGTAAATCAGGTCATTATGCTTAGACCGACGCAGTCTCCGATTGTATTTATTCAGCAGTTGGGACGAGGTCTTAGAAAGGCGCCCGGAAAAGAATATGTTGTTATTTTGGATTTTATTGGAAACTATAATAATAACTTTATGATTCCGGTAGCTTTATCAGGAGATCGTTCTTATAACGCTGATGTGATCCGCAAATATGTAATCAGTGGAAATAGTACAATACCAGGTGCTTCAACGGTTCATTTTGATGAGATTTCCAAGGATAAGATATTTAAGTCTATTGACAAAATCAAGGGGATGAAAACGCTGATCAAAGAAAGCTATGTCTCTTTGAAAAATCGGTTAGGACGGGTTCCACTTCTGTATGATTTTTATGAAAATCAGGAAATTGATCCACTGGTAATTATTAGAGAATATAAAACATATTATGCCTTTATGCAGGCAATGGAAAAGGATAAATACAAGAATGATTTAAACGAACAGGAGAAATTAACACTGGAGTATTTATCCAAAACGGTTCTCTCAGGAGTGCGTCCTGATGAACTTGCAATATTGAATCAATTGCTTTATAGAGATTATATCGGGACTGCAGATTTTATAAAAGAATATCAAAAGACCTATGGAATTGAGATCAGCATATCACAGGTTAATGAAGCAATTCAGGTGCTGCAGGGACATTTCGTGAGTAAAGAAGCAGAATATCAGAAATTTTGTCAGATTGATATTCTGGAAAATGATCAATCAGGAATGATCCGAAGATTGCAAAGTTACACAGAAAGACTTGCACATATTCATTTCTACACACAGGTGGAAGATATTATAAAAGTCGGTATTGCCAGATATAAGGATAAATATTTTTCGGGACGAATTGTGGATAGTCCGTTTGTATTATATGAAAAGTATTCCAGAAGAGATGTAAGCTTTCTTATGAATTGTGGCAAGGATTTATCTTCTATTATGTATGGTATGAAACGAATTGAAGATGATGTTTTCATCTTTATTACATATCACAAAGAAGAAAGTCAGGATGAAAAAAACTATGTAGAAGGAAAACCTGATTATGCGGATACTTTTGAGGATGATCTGATTTTCAAATGGGATTCTCAAATTGGGAAAGGCCTGGATAGTTCTTATATGAAGGATGTACTTGAAGCACAAAGAAAGCATTTATTTGTAAAAAAATCAGATGCGGAGACAAGCTTCTACTATATGGGGCAATTTGATGTATTAGAAGCCAGAAATGCGCATAAAGAAGACAATCGTGGTCGTATGCAGCCAATTACGAAGGTCACTATGAAAATGCATCATGCAGTGCGGGAGGATTTATTAAGATATTTACAGTCAAATATTACGGCATAAATGGTTGGAGGTATGAAATACATGAAGACAATAAAAGTAGTTGCAGCGATTATCTGCGACAATATAAAAGAGAAGAATAAAATATTTGCAACAGCACGAGGCTATGGTGAATTAAAAGGAGGATGGGAATTTCCAGGCGGAAAAGTAGAACCAGGAGAAACACCACAGCAGGCGCTTGTAAGAGAAATTATGGAAGAACTGGATACGGAAATTAAGGTGGGTGAGTTGATTGATACGATAGAGTTTGATTATCCAACCTTTCACCTTTCGATGGATTGTTTTTGGGCGGAGGTTACAAAAGGCCATCTTGAACTAAAGGAAGCAGAAGCGGCAAAATGGCTTACAAAGGATCAGTTAAATAGTGTTGCCTGGTTACCGGCAGACGTCACTTTGATAGATAAAATCCGAAGGTACATGAAATAAGCTAAGATCGAGGAGAAACTTCCTGGACAAAACAATAGAATATTATAATCAAAATGCGGATATGTTTGTCCAGGGGACTCGTTTGGTAGATTTTACGGTTGTACAGGAGCGGTTCACTAAAATGCTTCCGGTAGGTTCAAGGATATTAGATTTTGGTTGTGGTTCTGGTTGAGATTCACGATATAGCTGATTGGTTGTTACAGAGAAATCAAAGTTGGTGGAGAATATTTGTTATGATCAGAAAGATGCAGAACATAGATATTGATAGAGTCGCTGACATATGGTTAAAGACTAATTTAAAAGCACATTATTTTATTCCTGAGCAATATTGGACAAGTAATTATGAATTAGTGAAAGAAATGATGTCACAAGCGGAAGTCTATGTGTATGAAGATGATAAAATGATTCAAGGATTTGTCGGATTAAGTAACGAATACATGGAAGGTATTTTTGTTTCTGATGAAATGCAGTCATGTGGTATAGGTAAACTTTTATTAGAGTATATCAAGAATAAAAAAGTTAGATTGCGATTAAACGTATACCAGAAGAATGCCAGAGCCATCTCTTTTTACCAAAGAGAAGGGTTCGATATTCAATGCGAAGGATTCGATGATGCTACTGGTGAAAAAGAATACACAATGTTGTGGCAACAGAAATAGAAAGCGGATTTTTGGGGAGGATTTTATATGGAGTTTAACAATAAAGTAGTGATTGTGACGGGAGGCGTGCAGGGCCTTGGAAAGACCATTGCAGAGGAATTGCCTTTATGAAAAAAGCATAAATATAATGACAACACCCAAAAGAAAGGAAGAAGTAATCATGTATAAAAAATTAATGACATGCCTGGAAAGCGTAAGAAAGAAAATTGATTTCAAACCAGAAGTTGCACTGATCCTTGGATCCGGACTTGGAGATTTTGCAGATGGAATTCAGATTGAACAGACCATCGACTATACGGACATCGAGGGATTTCCGGTTTCTACTGTAAAAGGACATAAGGGACGTTTTGTGTTTGGGTATGTGGAGAAAACACCGGTTGTAATCATGCAGGGACGTGTTCATTATTATGAAGGATACGCAATGTCAGATGTTGTTCTTCCAACGCGTCTTATGGGAATGCTCGGTGCGAAAAAAATCCTTCTCACTAATGCTGCAGGAGGAGCTAATCCTTCCTATAAACCGGGAGATTTCATGATGATCACAGATCACATTACAACGGGAGTTCCAAGCCCTCTGATAGGACCGAACATGGATGAGCTGGGAACCAGATTTCCGGATATGAGTGAGGTATACAGCCGCCGTCTTCAGGATGTGATCCGCAAATGTGCAAAAGAATGTGACATCAAACTTCAGGAAGGTGTTTATGTACAGTTTACAGGACCGAATTATGAGACTCCTGCAGAAGTAAGACTTGCACAGAGATGGGGTGGAGATGCAGTTGGAATGAGCACCGCATGCGAAGCTATGGCTGCCCGACACATGGGAATGGAAATCTGTGGAATTTCCTGTATCACAAATATGGCAGCAGGAATTTCCCAAAAAGAGCTTAACCATAAAGAAGTGCAGGAAACAGCAGACCGCGTAGCGAAATCCTTCAAGGAATTAGTAACAAAAGTTGTTGTAAATATGTAAGATCCATAAGTAAGACAGCAGAAAGGAGACAAAAATTATGAAGAAATATAAGAGAATATTTACTATTGTAATAGACTCCTTTGGGGCAGGAGAAATGCCGGACGCAGCCCAGTACGGGGATGAAGGAACAGATACTATGGGACATATTTCCCAGAATGTAGATGAATTTACGATTCCAAACCTTCAGAAGCTTGGAATTGCAAATCTTCATCCGTTGAAACAGGTTGCAGCAGTGGAGCGACCAATGGGTTATTATACATTTTTAAAAGAAGCCAGTACCGGAAAAGATACTATGACAGGACACTGGGAAATGATGGGGCTTCACATCACAAAACCGTTTAAGACTTTTACAGAGACCGGATTTCCAAAAGAGCTGATCGATGAGCTTGAGAAGAGAACGGGACATAAAGTAATTGGAAACAAGAGCTCCAGCGGAACAGAGATCCTGGATGAACTGGCTGAGGAAGAAATCGCTACCGGTCATATGATCGTTTACACATCTGCTGATTCTGTATTGCAGATCTGCGGAAACGAGGAGACTTTCGGACTGGATGAACTGTATCGCTGCTGTGAGATCGCCCGTGATATCACCATGAGGGATGAGTGGAAAGTCGGACGTGTTATTGCAAGACCTTACCTTGGCAAGAAAAAAGGTGAGTTCAAACGTACCAGCAACCGCCATGATTATGCACTGAAGCCTTACGGAAAAACTGCGCTTAATGCATTGAAGGATGCAGGTTATGATGTGATCTCCGTTGGAAAGATTTTTGATATTTTTGACGGCGAGGGACTGACAGAGTCTAATAAGTCAAAAAGCTCTGTTCATGGAATGGAGCAGACAATTGACATTGCGAAAAGAGAGTTTGAGGGGCTTTGTTTTGTAAATCTTGTAGATTTCGATGCTCTTTGGGGACATCGACGCAATGTAAAGGGATACGCAGAGGAACTTGAAAGATTTGATGTAAAACTTGGTGAACTTCTTGATGAGCTTCGTGAGGATGACCTTCTGATCATTACAGCTGACCACGGAAATGATCCGACACATACAGGAACTGATCACACAAGAGAAAAAGTACCATTTTTTGCTTATTCTCCATCTATGGGGGGATACGGAAAACTGGAAGATCAGAATACTTTTGCAGTAATCGGTGCAACGATCGCAGATAATTTTGAAGTTAAGATGCCGGAGGGAACAATTGGAAGTTCTCTTCTGGATGAACTGAAGTAAAAGGAACGTAAAATGGATAAAAAAGATATATTAAAAAAGGTGGATCACACATTACTTGGACAGACTGCAACATGGGATGATATTCGAGGAATCCTGGATGATGCCATGAAATATGAGGCTGCATCTGCATGTATTCCGGCTGCTTATGTAAAACAGGCAGCGGAATATGTAGCGGGAAAACTTCCGATTTGTACAGTGATCGGTTTCCCGAACGGATATAATACAACTGCTGTAAAGGTATTTGAGACGAAAGACGCCATTGCAAATGGTGCTTCAGAAATCGATATGGTTATTAACATCGGATTTTTAAAGGATGGAAAATATGAGGAAGTAGAGAATGAGATTCGTGCGATCCATGAAGCTTGTGATGGAAGAATCCTCAAAGTCATCATTGAGACATGCCTTCTTACAGAAGAAGAGAAAATTAAAATGTGTGAGATCGTTACAAATGCAGGAGCAGAATTTATCAAAACTTCTACCGGATTTTCTACAGCGGGAGCAACTTTTGCAGATGTAGAGCTGATGAAGAAATATATTGGAAAAAATGTAAAAGTTAAGGCAGCAGGTGGAATTTCATCCTTCGATGATGCAGAAAAATTTATCAGTCTTGGCGCAGAGCGTCTTGGAACAAGCCGTCTTATTAAGATTCTGAAAAATACGGACACTGGTGCAGGATATTAACACTGTGAAAGAGGACTGTCAAAGACAGGATTATACATAAATTATGAACTAACAACAAGTAATAGAATTTGTAAAAGTATCATTTCACATTTTTCTACCAGCTGTGGATAAAGGATGGACGGAATCTAAAAAATACGATAAAATCTGCATTAGAAATGCTGCTGTCGTGAAATTTACAAACGCTCGAAAAAGGAAAAATAAACATGGCAAAGAAAGATTTGCTATCCGGTACCGGCGTTAATTTATACAGGTGATATTATGAAAATTACTTACATTAACCATAGTGGATTTTTGGTTGAGACCAGAGACTGCTACTATATTTTTGATTATTACAAGGGTGAATTACCGAATCTTGACAAGGAGAAAGACGTGATCGTTTTTTGCAGTCACTTCCATAAGGATCATTTTAACCCACAAATTTTTGGGATCCTTGATGATATGGGAATGACTTATCAGGCAATCCTGGCGAATGATATACGAAAAAGGAATCATTTGTCGGATATGAAGATCACATATGTTTATCATGATCAAGCTTATAGTTTGGATAATGAAACCAAAGTTGATACATTGCTATCTAACGATAGTGGTGTCGCATTTATTGTCAAAACAAAGGAAGGTACCATTTATCATGCCGGTGATTTAAACGACTGGTATTGGGATGGTGGGTCGAAAGCTGATAACCAGAGACTTACTTCAGCATATCGCGCGGCGATCAGGAAAATCAAGGGTATGCATTTTGACGCTGCATTTGTTCCCTTGGATCCGAGACAGGGAGATCACTATGCTGACGGGATCCTGTATTTCCTTAAAAATGTAGATTGCAATGTCATTTTTCCAATGCATTACTGGAATGATGCCAATGTAATTAAGCGGTTTATTACTGAATATCCGCAATATAAGTCACGCATTAGAAACACAGAATGTACAAAAGGAGAAGAAATTTCATCGTAGACCCAGATGGCTACTGGCTTGAGATTCTGCCGTAAAGCGGATGTATGTTGGTGATCTTTTATGGATCAGAGCATTTTACTCTGTGGTCATTTATGATGAATTATGAGAGAAGGAGACGGGCATGGAGCACTTACGTTGTGTAGTTGAGAGAATTACATATCAGAATGCCGACAATGGCTACACGGTTCTGAAATGTGCGGTGAAGAATTACAGTGATCTTGTCACAGTAGTTGGCACGATGCCGGATACCCATGTTGGTTCTGTGCTGTCTCTGGAAGGTATGTGGAAGATGGATGCCAAATATGGGCGGCAGTTTTTGGTGGAGAAATTTGAGGAGACACTTCCTGCTACAGTATATGGAATCGAAAAATATCTTGGTTCTGGTCTGGTGAAGGGCGTTGGTCCAAAGTTTGCAAAAAGAATTGTGGAAAAATTTGGGAAGGATACACTGGATGTTATTGAAGAGACACCAGATGAACTGCTCAAAGTATCAGGTATAGGAAAAGTACGTGTAGACCGGATCAAAACAAGCTGGCAGGAGCAGAAAGAGATCAAGAATATCATGCTTTTTCTGCAGAGTCATGAGGTCAGCACCTCTCATGCGACAAAGATTTTCAAGACGTATGGAAGTGAGAGCATTGCGATCGTAAAGGAGAACCCATACCGGCTTGCAGATGACATCTGGGGAATTGGATTTAAGACAGCGGATTCCATTGCACAGAAGATGGGGATTGACAAAGGTAAATTTGTCCGTCTGCGCAGTGGTATTTTTTATACATTGAATAAGCTGGCAGAAGCAGGTCATTGTTATACAACAAGAGAACAGCTGACTGGAAGGGCAAAGGAACTTCTGGAAGTGGAAGAACCGGAGCTGGAGATCACCTTGGATGAGATGATCCGCACGAATGATGTGATCAGAGATGAAGCAGAAGATCGGGAAGCAATCTATCTGCCCCCATATTATTTTTCAGAAAGTGGCTGTGCAAAACGGCTGCTTCGGTTGATGTCCTGTGGAAAGAAGAAATCTGAGGATACGGAAGAAATATTGAAGAAAGTAGCAGCTTCATCAGAAATTACTTATGACGAGATTCAGTGGCAGGCGGTAAAGACAGCGGTTTCTTCTAAGGTCATGGTGCTGACCGGTGGACCTGGAACCGGAAAGACTACAACAACTCTGGGAATTATTTCTGCATATAAGCAGGCTGGATGTCAGATCATTCTTGCTGCACCGACTGGAAGAGCAGCAAAGAGAATGTCAGAAGCAACTGGAATGGAAGCAAAAACGATTCACCGGTTATTGGAATATAAACCTCCGGAAGGCTATCAGAAAAATGAAGAACATCCGCTGGAAGGAGATGTGCTGATACTGGATGAATGTTCCATGATCGATATCATGCTGATGTATAATCTTTTAAAAGCATTGCCGCAGCAGATGTCTCTGATTCTGGTAGGCGACATTGATCAGCTGCCAAGTGTCGGAGCGGGCAATGTTCTCAGAGATATCATTGATTCCGGATGTGTTCCTGTAGTTCGTCTGACCAGGATTTTCCGTCAGGCACAGGGAAGCCGGATCATCATGAATGCACACCGGATTAATAGAGGGGAAGGCATTGATATGAGAGGCGGGAAAGATGCCGACTTTTTCTTTGCTAGCAAAGAGAGTAATCAGGAAGTGGTGGATACTATCGTCCAATATTGTAAGACGAACCTGCCGAGATACTATCATGTAGATCCACTGCAGGATATTCAGGTGCTGACTCCGATGCAGAGAGGCGAATGTGGGGCAGTAAATCTGAACCAGGTGCTGCAGGAAGCCATGAATCCGTCAAAGATCTTTCTGCGGAGAGGCGGCACACAGTACCGGCTGAAGGATAAGGTGATGCAGATCCGGAATGATTACGATAAGGAAGTATTCAACGGAGATATTGGGACTATCACAAAAGTTGACGTGGAAGAACGGGAACTGACAGTTCTGTTTGATGAACGGGAAGTAGTCTATGATGTGACAGAGCTGGACGAACTGGCGCTTGCCTATGCAGTAACGATTCACAAATCCCAGGGAAGCGAATATCCAATCGTTGTCATGCCATTTACTATGAGTCATTTTGTCATGCTGCAGAGAAATCTCCTTTATACAGGTGTGACCAGGGCGAAAAAGATCCTGGTACTTGTCGGAGAGAAGAAAGCTGTGTATTATGCGATAAAAAATGAAACGACAACTGGCAGAAATACATGTCTGGCAAGACGTCTGCAGCCGGACAGCAAAGAAGCACAGGAAGTGAAGGCACAGCTTTTGAAAGAAGCAGTAGACGAGACCGCAAATGAGAACGGAAGCGACAGTAAGAAGATGATCGTCTATAAGGGCAGCATCCAGCCTTCTATGGTATGTGAGACACCGGCAGTTTATAAGGGAAATCTCTGGAAACGCCTGTCGCAGTCAAAGTTCAGAAGCAGTTTTTCCCTGAAGGCAAACGATCGGAGTTATGTATCAGAAAAGGGAATGGAGAAAGTACGTGAGCATGCCTGTGATTTTATCAGAAAGCGTCTTGCACCGGCAGAAATACCAAATGATGGAAAACAGACACCGATGAGAGGGCATCCGGTTTTTGTAGCCCAGCATGCCACAGCTACCTGTTGCAGGGGATGTCTGGAAAAATGGCATCGTATTCCGAAAGGACGGGAATTGACAGAAGCGGAGCAGGAATATATTGTAAATGTGATCATGGAATGGATCGGTCGGGAAATTCATTGAGAGAACGTTTCGGCTTTGGGGTCTGATTTCTATAGCCGTAATCCTTTAATATCTTTAATACGTGATAAGATCGTATTGCAGCTGATAACGCCGGGCAGTGTAGCAATAAGTGAAATTATGAAACCTGTGGAGGAATATGATAATGTCAAAAGATGAATATTTGATCACAGATGCGCCTCTTAAAGCGCTGACGGTTTTTGCAATGCCAATGATTTTGGGCAGCTTTTTTCAGCAAATATACAATATGGCTGACTCTATCATCGTCGGCCAATTTGTTGGTTCCTCCGCACTTGCAGCTGTCGGGGCCTGTGCAGCGCTGACCAATGTTTTTATTTGTGTGGCACTGGGAGCAGGTGTCGGTGCCGGTGTGCTGGTGAGCCGTTATTTCGGTGCCAGGAAGTATGGAAAAATGAAGACCATCGTGTCAACATCCTTGTTTAGCTTTTTAATTCTAAGTATAGTCCTTGGGGTTTTTGGATTTTGCTTTTCCCACTGGATGATGAGTGTGTTACAAACCCCTGGCGATATACTGGATGATGCAGTGTTATATCTGCGGGTCTATTTCGTGGGATTTCCTTTTCTGTTTATGTATAACATTCTTTCCAATATGTTTACCTCCATAGGCGAATCAAAAATCCCGCTGGGGCTCCTGATATTTTCGTCAATCTTAAATATTTTTATGGATCTCTGGATGGTGGCCGGACTTGGTCTCGGTGTGTTTGGTGCAGCCCTTGCGACTCTTATAGCACAGGGAATTTCTGCGGTGTTTTCACTTTTGCTTTTCCTTAGCCGGATGCGTCGATATAAAAGTCGCTTTGACTGGTTTGACAGGCAGGAGTTACATTCCATGCTTCAAATTGCTGTACCTTCGGTTCTTCAGCAGTCTACAGTGTCCATCGGTATGATGATCGTACAGGCTGTTGTAAATCCCTTCGGTACACAGGCACTTGCGGGGTATGCGGCGACGATGCGGGTAGAGAATGTTTTTTCATTGATTTTTGTATCCATTGGCAATGCGGTTTCCCCATATGTTTCCCAGAATCTTGGCGCAAAGAAAATTGAACGGATCAAAAAAGGATATCACGCTGCACTGGTGTTAGATGTATGTTTTGCAGTTCTTGCTTTTATAGTCATTGAAACACTGCACACGCAGATTTCCTCGCTATTCCTTGGTAAAGATGGAACTGCCCTGGCCTATCAGGTATCCGAGGGCTATATGAGATGGCTTGGTTACTTTTTCATCTTTATGGGAATCAAAATGGCAACCGATGGGGTTCTTCGTGGTCTTGGGATCATGCGCCCGTTCCTCATTGCAAATATGGTGAACCTGGCGATCCGCCTGTCTGTTGCTTTGATCTGTGCACCGCGTTTTGGCATTGTATTTGTCTGGCTTGCTGTACCAGCTGGTTGGTTTGCGAACTTTTTAATATCCTATGTGGCTCTTCGGAGATCATGGCCGACTGATAGCAGCACGGAAGAAGGGGATTACAGTTTGTAATATCCTGGCATACAGCACAGAACGTGTGGCACGTACTGCGATCATGATGATATTAAATCTGAGTTCTGCAATGCGGGTACAGATGAAGATGCTGGCATGCGGAAATCATGACAATTTTACCAGAAATCTTCAGGTTCCGCTCAATGCTGTATCAGGTCTATAGTATCTGGCAGCAAAGTGATGATACAGCTTCCGGGTTTGCAGAGTGAAAAAATATAATTACAATCAATAAGTCAGTGCTTTGATATCTTCTTCCGATACAGCAGGAATAACATAAACAATAGAATTACTGGAAAAATAAGTCCGAATCCCATGCCGATCTTAATATTATTTCCAGCATTCTGAGTGATACGACCAACAATTCCAGGTCCAATGCTGCCACCTAAATCTCCTGCCATGGCAAGAAGAGAGAACATAGCCGTTCCACCTGTTGGAAAAGTTTTTGAGGAAATACTGATGGTTCCAGGCCACATGATTCCAACTGAAAATCCACATGCAATACAACCGATCAGTCCGATGATCGGGTTGGATGACAAAGCAGTAAGCAGATAACAGACAACGCATAATATGCCTGAACCACTCATAAACTTCATTAAATCTAACTGCTCTCCATATTTACCAAAAATTATACGGCTGATTCCCATTGTTACTGCAAACATGCAGGGACCTGTTAGATCTCCCAGAGCTTTTGATAATCCCAGTGCTGATTCTGCATAAGCAGATGCCCATTGAGCCATTGCAAGTTCAGAAGCTCCGGAACAGATCATCAGACATATTGCAACCCAGAAAAATGGCTTGGAAAACAGATCCTTAATTCCCATTCCAGAACCATTGTCAACCAGAGATTCAATGGGACAGGTCATGAAGTTATAAGTATTAATTGCAGGAATGATTGCCCATATTACGGCGAGCCACTTCCAACTGTCTATTCCAAATATCAGGAAAAATAAGCTGGAAATCAAAATTGTCCCAACAGCTCCCCAACAGTAAAACGAATGGAGCAGACTCATAGTTGCTTCTTTGTTTTCAAACGGACAGGCCTCGATAATAGGACTGCAAAGTACTTCTATTAAACCGCTTCCGATGGCATAAACAATAACACTACATATAATTCCAATAAAAGGATCAGGTAAAAAATCAGGTAAAAATGCCAGTCCAAGCAGACCCAATGCAGCAAATATTTCTGATGCAACAATGCACACACGATATCCGATATGATCTACGAATTTGGCACAGAACAGATCAACCAGAAGCTGTGTGAAAAAGAAGAAAGTGGATATCAGAGCAATGTTACCGAGAGAAATATGGTAGTCACTGTGAAATTTCAAAAAAAGAAGCGGTGCGAAGTTTGCCGCAATAGCCTGTGTGATAAATCCCATATAACAGGCTATTTTTGTCTTATGGTAGTTAGTTTTTTTTACAGCATTCATTTTTTATTTTCCTCTCCGAATGTTTTTAACAGTTTTATGTTCAATCTTCACATTCATCAATACTTCCACAAAAAAGTCTGTTCTGGGTGGTGCGGTTATTTCAATTTTGTCGCCCTCAATGTTGATCTCACTTTCATTCATCCATTTAAAAATCATAAGAATACCTCTTTTCTTTTTTACTTGATTATATAGCAAATATCAGATATATACATTGAATTAAATTGTAGAAATACTGTATAATATCGTAAAAAAGAAAGAACGTGATATGGGATGGATTATAATAAAATACTTACAGACGAGGAGTTCATGGAAATTAAACAGCATGGAAGCAGTGATTATCCATTCCAGTATTATTATGATAATCTGGAATTGTTTGATTTTCATTGTATTGAGTGGCACTGGCACAGAGAATTTGAGTTTTTATATGTCGAGTCCGGACAAGTTACATGCGGAATAGGAGAAAAACAGATTATATTGTCAGAAGGAGAAGCAATTTTTATTAATTCTAAAATATTGCACCGCTTTTACGCATCATCAGGTGGTATCATTCCTAACTTTGTATGTATGCCGGAATTTATTGCGCCGGAGAACAGCCTGATCTATAAGAAATATATCTTGCCAATCATTTCATCGAATATATATTTCCAGCGTTTTCAGCCTGATGAACTATGGCAAACAAAGATCATACAAACTATGATAAAAATAATGGAAATACAGAGGAATGAGAAAATAAGAGAACTTGCTACTTTGGCATTGCTGCAGGATTTATGGCTGACTTTTTATGAAAATGTAAAGTTATCTGATAAAGGAGATGTACAGACAGTGGATGAAGTTGCACAGAAAAGAGTGCAGTTGATCATGCAATATATACATGAAAACTATAATCGCAATTTGTCTCTGGATGAAATTGCTTCGTATATAGGAATCAGCAAAAGTACTGCACTTAATTTGTTCCACCGTTTTTTACATACTACACCGGTTAATTATCTGATAGGATATCGACTTCAGGCAGCTTCCTGGTTATTGAAAAATACGAATAAAAAAGTAAAAACGATCGCTTATGAAAGCGGATTTCATAACGTTGATTATTTTTGCAGATTGTTTAAAAAACGTTATCATTTAACTCCATCAGAATATCGCTGCACATGTTTAAAAGTGTTGGCGGCTGATCCGAGTCTTCAGACCTGTAAATAAAGCCGATGCAGGACTTTTGGAATCCTGTATCGGCTTTGTTGATTTTGTAAAGGCTTTGAAAAATTTATTTTACTGGTTCATCAGTGCTTTGATATCTTCTTCCGGTGTGGTGATAGGTGCAATACCATAATTTTCAACCAGGAAGTTCAGAATATTAGGAGAAAGGAACGCCGGAAGAGAAGGACCAAGACGGATATTTTTGATACCCAGATGCAGGAGGGTTAACAGGATACAGACTGCTTTCTGTTCATACCAGGAGAGTACGAAGGAAAGCGGAAGCTCATTTACAGAACATCCAAATGCATCTGCAAGTGCCACAGCAACCTGGATCGCACCATAAGCATCATTACACTGACCCATATCCATCAGTCGTGGAAGACCACCGATCTCTCCCAGATCGAGATCATTGAAACGGAATTTTCCACATGCCAGGGTGAGAACGATACTGTCAGAAGGTGTCTGCTTTACAAATTCCGTATAATAGTTTCGACCTGGTTTGGCACCATCACAGCCGGCAACCAGGAAGAAATGGCGGATCGCACCTGATTTTACAGCCTCTACTACAGTACCTGCATGGGACAGGATGGCTGCATGACCAAAACCGGTTGTTACTTTTTTTCCGCCGTTGATACCGGAGAACATACGATCTTCTTTGTAACCGCCCAGCTCCAGTGCTTTTTCAATAAGCGGTGTGAAATCTTTCTTCTCGTCAATATGGACAGCTCCCGGGAATGCAACCACTTCTGTTGTAAATACTCTGTCAGCGTAGCTGCTTTTTGGAGGCATCAGACAGTTGGTAGTGTAGAGGATCGGGGCCGGAAGATGGTCAAACTCTTTCTGCTGATTCTGCCATGCAGTTCCGAAATTGCCTTTCAGGTGAGCGTATTTCTTTAAGCATGGATAGGCATGGGCAGGGAGCATTTCACCATGTGTATAGATATTGATTCCTTTTCCCTCAGTCTGTTCAAGTAAAAGCTGCAGATCTTTCAGATCATGTCCGGTTACGACAATAAAAGGCCCTTTTTCTACCGTAAGTGTAACATCAGTTGGCTCTGGTGTTCCATAGGTTTCTGTATTTGCCTTATCAAGAAGTGCCATGCACTTCAGATTGATCTCTCCTGTTTTGAGTACTGTGGAAAGCAGTGCTTCTGTGCTTTCTTCATAACCGATCTTAGATAATGCCTCGCAGAAGAACTGATTCACTTCGGCATCTTCATAATTCAGAACATTTGCATGATAGGCATAGGCAGCCATTCCACGGATACCAAAGAGAATAAGAGATTTCAAGGAGCGGATATCTTCGTTGGCATTCCACAGCTGCTGAAGATCATATTCCTCTGTTCTGCAGTCAGGAGCCAGTCTTTCTTTTTCAGCTCTGACTTTTTGTATCATGTTTTCGATTGCTGCATTGTCAAAACTTACATTTGTAACTGTAGTAAACAGTCCTTCGATTATGATCTGTCCGGTTCTTTTTGAAATAGTTTCCGTGCTGTCGGCAGCTTTAGCCAGACTGATCAACGCACCTGTCAGTTCATCCTGTAATTTCGCTGTATCTGCTTTTTTTCCACAGACACCGGCATTTCCGGTGCAGCCGGTACACCCGACAGTCTGTTCACACTGAAAACAAAACATTTTTTTATCCATTATTGTATTCTCCTTTTATTCTGTGATTTTTTCGAAGGATCTTTCTTATTATTTTATCCTCGACTAGTAGTATTTATCCTTGGTTTCTGTTAGGAGTATAGTATAATAATTACAACGTGTATGTTTGATTTCCAACAGGAGGATTAATTTTGAAAAAATATTTACCCATTCTAAGAACGAGCCCTTTCTTTAAAGGTCTTACTGATAATGAGATATTATCCATACTGCATTGTGTAAATGCAGCAACGATCTCCAGAAAACGGGATTCTTATATTTTCAGAGCCGGAGACTCTACTGAAGTAATGGGACTTGTGGTGTCAGGCTGTGTTCTTGTTATTCAGGAAGACCTGTGGGGACATCGGAATATTCTGTCAAAATGTCATGCAGGAGATTTTTTTGGTGAACCATATGCAGCAAGTCCGGGAGCTGTTCTGAATGTCAGTGTGGTAGCAGACGAAGATTGTGAGATTATTTTATTAAATGTTCAAAGGCTTCTGGTTTCCTGCCCAACAGTATGTGACCATCATCAGAAGCTGATCCGTAACCTGGTCGGGGTCCTGGCAAATAAGATCCTGATCCTCAACGATAAGATCACACATGTTGGCAAGCGAACGACAAGGGATAAGCTGTTGTCCTATCTGTCGTCGGTATCTATCAGACAGGCATCGTTATCCTTTGATATTCCTTTTGACCGGCAGCAGCTGGCAGATTATCTTTGCATTGACCGTGCGGCAATGTCTTCGGAGATATCAAAGCTGCAAAAAGAAGGGCTTATAAAAACAAACAGAAACCATTTTGAGCTGACTGTCTGTAATGATACGGATCCAGGAATAAAAATGTGATATACATCACGGAAAACGATAAACTTTTTCATTATAATGCAAAAGGAAAGTGAGACTGCTTAAAGAGATTTTATTGTTATAAGCGTTCATACGATGGTATTATGGTGTATGTATAAAGAATCTATGAAATCAGTTATTGAAAAACAGGAGGAAAAAAATGTTCATCAGAAAAGCAGAAGAAAAAGATATTCCGAGGATCCTGGAATTGTTAGGACAGGTGCTGCAGATCCATGCAGATATAAGGCCTGATATTTTTATTCCGGGCACAACAAAATATACGACAGACGAATTGACAGAGCTTTTGAAAAATGAAGAAAAGCCAGTATATGTTGCAGCGGATGAGGCTGATGTTTGTGTGGGGTATGCATTTTGTCAATTAAAGGAGCAGCCTTTTTCAAACAATATGGTACCGTTTAAATCTCTTTTTATAGATGACCTGTGTGTCGATCAGGAGACACGAGGACAGCATATTGGGGAAAGCCTGTTTGAATATGTAAAAAAAGAAGCAAAGCAGCTGGGATGCTATGAAGTGACATTGAATGTGTGGGCAGGAAATACTTCAGCAGAAAAATTTTATGAAAAAATGGGAATGCGGACAAAAGAAAGGCAGATGGAATACATATTATAAGATGTTGAATTGTTCAGGAAAAAAACAGCCGGCTAAGATACAGACTGAGATGTCTGTACCTTAGCCGGAAAATTTATCACTGTAATGAACATGCATAGCTTCCCAGTCCATAAACAATACATAAAATACTCTTCCGTATTGCTGGCTGTCCACAATCCTTCCGTGATCAAGAACAGAAAGGTAAGTGCCGTCTGCTTTTCGAAGATGAAAGTGGATATAGTCATTGTTATTGCCGGCATCGATCTGTTTCCAGATGCTTGTTTCTATCTGCTGTTGTTCATCTTCCCTGATCAGGTTGTGGAAGCTTTTCCTTGTAAGGCTGAAGAGTTCATCTATATTTTTATATCCGGTCATTTGAAGGAACTCATGGTTTGCATACAGGAGTTCATCATCATCTTTGTCCGCTCTGTATATGATAAATGCACCCGGAAGGTGTTCAGAGATATCCTTGAATGCAAATCCGAGCTGTTTGCGGACTCCTGACCGGAGCCCCTCCCTGTAAGCCATACATCCGTTTTTTCCGTGAAGCTTTATTTCATAAAGTGCTGCATCTGCACAGCGCATAAGCTGTGAACGGCCGGATGCAAAGGTTGGATATTCTGCATATCCGAGAGAAATAAAAAACGGATATTCTTTTCCCTTGCATGAAAATGTCTTTGGAAGCTTGGTAAATTGCAGCAGCAGTTCTCCCGCTTCTTTATAGGTATGATCCGGCAGAAGAATGCAGAACTCATCGCCACCGTTTCTTCCCAGTAATGTGTTTTTTGGGAAAAAAGCCTTCATGCTATCTGTAAGACTCTTTAGTGCCCTGTCTCCATAGACATGTCCGTAAATATCATTAATAAACTTAAAGTCATCAATATCAAGGAGTGCGGCCACAAAATGCGCTTTTGGATTTTTAGTGATCATCTTTTCGGCTAATTCATCAAATCCATAGCGGTTGTAAATATCGGTGAGAGAATCTGTGTGTGCCAGTATTTGAAATTTGTTTTTATTTTCTTTCGATACTAACCATACCCGGGTAAGACCTGAGAAAAGTAAAACGACAGCAGTAAACATTCCGCCGACGATTACCAGTAATCTAAGGTCTCTCCATCCGCTTTCAGGAGCTACTTCTAATGTCCAGTGCTCTTCCCCTATCGTAAAACCATAAGAGACAGTATGAGTTAATTGGTCGTCTGACTGATAAACAACTTTATAAGTATCGCTCCAGGGAGCGTCGGTTTTTGAGAGCCTGTATTCATATCCGAAATCCGAAAGTGCACTGATCGCATCTGAAAAAATGTCAGGAACACGCAGGATAACAATGGTAAATCCCCAGAAATATTCCTGGTTGTTTTCATCTTTCAGGTAGATTGGATTGCGGACAGCAATTCCACAGCCGCCCCGTTTTAAATCGAAAGGACCTTGTGTAATGATCACGTGATTGTCTCTTGCGTAACAGGAAATTTTGCTGCAATCTTTATCCTGGAGCAGATCGATCTTACTCGCTTCCGTTCCCTCAGAAGGATAAATATCTGTTACATTACCATCCGGAGCAAGCTGTATGCTTTCAATAACGTCAGACATAATATTTTCCGCAATTGTGTCAAACTGACTGATCTTTCCGTTTTCACTGATCAGGACCTGCTTTAGCGTATCTGTGATCGCAATTCCATTTGTAATTTCATTTTTTATACGTTCGCCGTAGGTTGTTGCATTTAATTGTGCTTTTATGTGTTGTTGTTCAGTTTCATGTGAGTCTATTTTGTATACAATTAAACCAACAAGGCATATGCCCAGTAAAAAAACGATAAGAGGTACAATTGTTTTTTTCTTCACCTGGTTCACCTCGTTTTATTAGTTTCACAATAAAATATTATATCATAGAAGTGAAAAAATAGAATGATTTTTTGCGTTAAAGTGATATTGTTTTTTTATGTACAATGGAAATATGACCAGAGGGTAAAATATAGTATACAATTGAGAATTATATTGGAAAGAATACTGAAAAAACCTCGCGGTTTTGTAGGGTATATGATATACTGTTCTTTATAAGTAAATATCTTATCGGAATTCACGGAGGATCTGACCGATGCTGAATAAAAAAGATTTTTTAAAATATGCATCAAAATTAGCATTTCCGATCATGATCCAAAATCTGATCGGAACATTGGTAAATGTTGCGGATACTGTAATGCTGGGATATGTAAGCCAGACTGCCATGTCAGCTTCATCTCTTGCCAACCAGTACACATTTATTCTTTTCTGTTTGTATTATGGCATGGCTACAGGTACTTCGGTTTTATGTGCCCAGTACTGGGGAAAGGGTGATAAAAAGACAGTAGAAAAGATTCTCGGCCTGGCGGAGCGGATCTCACTGATCGTTTCTCTTGTATTTTTCGTTATCTCCTTTTCCATGCCGACTACGATCATGAAGATTTTTACAAACAGTCCGGATACGATTGCTGCCGGCAGCGAGTATTTGAAGGTGGTCTCATTTTCCTTTATGTTTATGGGCTTCTCTCAGGTTTTCATGAGTGCCCTTCGAAGTGTCGGAAAAATAATGCTGCCTTCTGTTACATACATTGTATCGCTTTGCGTCAATGTATTTTGTAATGCCACCTTTATCTTTGGCCTGTTTGGACTTCCAAAGCTTGGTGTTACCGGTGTTGCCCTTGGTACTGTTATTGCCAGGATCGCAGAGGTATTGATCTGTCTCATCTATTCATTAAACAGCTCCGATGTCAGATTTCGGATAAAATATTTCTGTGCGAAATCCGGTATTCTGTTCAGGGACTTTATGAAAATTGCTTCTCCGGCTGTGATAAATGATGTTGTCTGGAGCTTTGCCAGTTCAGCGTTCGCAGCGATCCTTGGCCACATTGGCGATGATATGGTTGCCGCAAATGCCGTTGCTGTTATGGTGGTAAACATTGGTGCCATCGCCTGTCGCGGTTTTGCCAATGCTACTACCATCATTATCAGCCAGGAGCTTGGTAAAGATCACAAGGACACAGCCAGAGAATATGGGAAACGTATGCTGAGAATAACAATTATCGTAAGTCTCATCGGATGTGCCATTATTCTGGCAGTCCGCCCTATGATACTGGACTTCTACCGGGATAAACTGACAGAGACAGCCATTTATTATCTTGGTATTTTTATAATCATGACAACCTGGCGTCTTGTAGGAGAGGGTATCAATACCTGTCTTATATGCGGATGCTTCAGAGGAGGTGGCGATTCCAGGTTCGGAATGATCGTAGATTCCATATTTATGTGGCTTGTTGCAGTTCCTCTCACCTTCCTTGCAGCATATGTTTTAAAACTGCCGCCTGTCTGGGTATATTTTATAATGACCCTGGATGAGTTCGAAAAAATGCCTGTGGTGTTCATCCACTATTTCAGAAATAAATGGCTTACGAACATTACCAGAGATTTTGACTGATTATGTAACTAAGCAGGAGGTTTTTATAGAAATGAAATACTTTGAGGCAAAAATGTCTTATCCTCAATTTTTAAAATATCTGGTTCCATCAGTGCTGACCATGATCTTTTTATCATTTTATACAACGATAGATGGATTTTTTGTATCACGGTATGCAGGCTCTGACGCGCTTGCAGGAATTAATATTGTTATTCCGATCACCTGTGTTATTTTCGGAACATCTGTCATGCTTGCAACGGGATCAGGTGCCATCATAGGAGAGCGGATGGGACAAAAAAGAGAACAGGAAGCAAATGAGATATTTACTTTTATCACGATCGTGCTGTTCGTACTTTCAGTTGCTTTTACAGCTGTGGGAATCCTTTTTCTGAAACCGATCTGTATTTTTTTAGGAAGCAGTGAGCGCCTGATGGAGCATGTGGTGCCATACGCATTTGTCATATTTTTAGGATCAGTTTCGATGTCATTCAAGCTGTTTTTTGAATATCTTGTGAGGACGGATGGGAGATCGTACATCGGAATGATCATGTCTCTGACAGGTCTGGCTTTTAATATTGTTTTCGACTATATTTTTGTGGCTGTATTCAGACTGGGAACGCTTGGAGCTGCATGGGGAACATTTCTCTCCATTACAGTAAGCATGTTGATTGGCTTTATCTATTTTCTGAAATACAGCCATATAAGGTTTTGCAGACCGAAGACCGACATGAGTGTTCTTCTGAAATCCTGCACCAATGGAAGCAGTGAAATGCTGACGGAGATGTCTACCGGGATCACTACATTTTTATTTAATCTTATTATCATGCAATATTTTGGTGAAGATGGAGTTGCGGCTGTGACGATCATTATGTATATTTACTATTTCTTCATCGCTTTTTATATGGGAATTGCCGTTGCAGCAGCTCCGATCATAAGCTATAATTATGGCTCTGAAAATCATGATAAGATCAGAGAAATAACACGATATAGTTTTATTACGATTGCCATCAGTTCAGTATTGATCCTTACAGTATCTCTTGTATTTGGAAAACAGATCATCCATTTATTCGTCGGGAACGGAAATGTATTTACATTGACATGGGATGGCCTGAAGCTGTTTAGTCCGGTTTTCCTGTTTATTGGTTTAAATGTATTTCTTTCCGGATATTTTACTGCCCTGGGAAAAGGTTTTATTTCGGCATTGATCTCATCAATGCGTTCTTTGATCCTGGTGGCTGTGTTCATATTGATCCTGCCAAAGCTTATAGGGGTTGCAGGCATCTGGATGACGATGCCGCTGGCAGAAGCCGTGACTATTTTCATGGCGGTTTATCTGTATCGAACATACGGAAAAAGTTTCATGCAGGAAAATTCCAGAGCCACGTCTTAATGATATTTTGCAAAACTTTAACAAAAAAGAGGCCGTCAAGTACGACCTCTTTTTTGTTATGGCTTTATCATGTCATGGGAGTATTTATAACTCCTGTGGAGATATTTCCAGGTATTCATAGGATGGCTGGAAATCATTGCTGTCACACTGACGGTAATATTGGGTAAAAATACGTTCTATGATGTCCGGGATATGCGTTTCGTCAGGCTCAAACAGTATGATGAGATACTGCAGGGAGCTGTAGCGTGTACAGATATCCACACGGCGGATATTCTGCCGAATGGCCTGTTCCATATACTCCAGAGCCTGCTCAATGGATTCGATATCAGGAACTGTATCCACAAGTGTCTCGATGGTGATCATCGCCAGATAACATCTGCACTGGCTGCGTGTGACAAGCTGGCTCATGTATTCATACTGGCGTGCGAAATCCCGGTAATTCAGATCAAGAGCACCTACATAGATGCCGCTTTTCTGAAGGGACTCTGCCACAAGCTCCAGATCCTTTCCGGAACCGGATGCCGCAAGAGTGCTGCGGTCGATCTGCTGGTAGAAAAAGAACTGGTTTTTGCCGTTTTGTTTTACGTAATACAGAGCTTTATCTGCTTTGGAATAGCAGTCTTCAAAGGAATCATCGGTGCTGCACAGACACAGGCCTGCGGACAGTGTGGCAAACCGGAGCTCCGGATCATCGGTAGTGATGGTATGAAATTTCTGGAACAGATCGTCCATCTGCAGAGACAGGGAATCAGGATCTGTGTCCGGAAGGAACATCAGGAATTCATCTCCGCCAAGTCTGCAGGAAATTCCCTGATCTGCCCGTTTCTGAAGCAGCTTTCCAAGACATTTCAGTGCACGGTCGCCGGCTTTGTGGCCATAGATGTCGTTGATCTTTTTCAGGTTGTCCATATCAAGGAATACCAGACATCCATCATGTGTCTGCATAAATTCCGCGGTAAGACGTTCGCCCAGGTTACGCATGGGAAGACCAGTAAGGAAATCATAGCTTTTTGCGTCTTCCTGGCTTTTTATGGTAGCCATTATGTCCGAGATGAATTTGCTGACGGTAAGCTGCATATCCGGAAGGTTATAGGCGTCCGGTTCTTCCTGGGAAGGATCCCACTGAGGCAGCCGTTTTTCATTGAGCAGTTTCAGAAAAATGTCTGTGATCTCCGGGTCGAACTGTGTACCACGGTTTTTGCGGAATTCTTCGTAAACAACCTCCGGTGGAAGCGCATTACGGTAGATTCGGCGGGAGTTCATGGCATCGTAGCAGTCGGCAACAGCCACGATCCGGGCATGGATGGGGATTTCTGTTCCGGCCAGCCCGTCCGGATAGCCTTTTCCGTCATAACGCTCATGGTGACTTCTTGCGATTTCTGCCGCATGCGGGATCAAGGTTATATCCTTCAGGATCTCGGCGCCGATGACGGTGTGTTTTTTTATAAGGTTGTATTCATCATCGGTCAGCTGTGCAGGTTTGTTCAGGAACGGATCCGGGATACCGATCTTACCGATGTCGTGAAGGTGAGTAGCACGTTTCAGATTCAGGATCTCCTCCGGTGTCCAGCCCAGCTCCTCTGCAATCAAGGCTGCATATTGTGCAACCCGGTAGGAATGACCGCGGGTGTACGCATCCTTTGCCTCAATGGTGGTGGAAAGGGTCTGTATCATCTGCAGAGACATTTTTTCATTCTGTTCCTGGTTTTTGCGGATTTCGCTCTGCTGGCGTTTCAGTTCTATATCCTGGACATTTTTGATGGCTCTTACAATATTGACAAAGAGCAGGATCAGCATGCCGGCGCCCACAAACAGTCCGGACATTAATGTGACAAAGTATACGGAGGTTGCCTCAACGGCAATACACAGGATCGCTGCCAGCAGACCAATGAGCAAAAGCCGGTCGGCCTTGTTTTTTTCGGTGCGTATATATTGGAAAAGGTGTACAAATATTGTGGCAACGGTAATCGCCAGGATTCCGTGACTTACAGGCATGGTTTCGATATAATCTGCGATACCTGCAGCAGTGAGGATCGTACAGACTGCAAAGTTTATCATTGCGATGCTTCCAAGACAGACATAAAATCTGTGATGCAGCCCTTTCTGGAGACTGTCCGCAAAAAACAGGATCGGGAGCGGACACAAAAGGATCATAACGAAGCACAGAGATCCGAGAGCGGAAGCGTTGGGGACCAGGAACTGACGGAGCTTGGATTCACCCAGCATCCAGACGGCGCCCATAACCATGCACCATCCAAGATATTCCATGTCAAATCGTGTATGATAGACCAATCCCAGAGCGAAACTGAACAGGATCGTGACGATTCCGGCAAACAGGATAAAAAAAGCAATGTAGGTTTCCAGTCCGTATCTGCTGAAAATATATATCCAGATATCTGCCTTGTTTCCGCAGTAAACAGGATTGACAACTCCGGTGTAATTGGAGGTGTAGGTGGTCAGTTCAATACGGAGCTCTTTGCCGGCATCGGAAGCATAAACCGGGCAGAAAACATAACGGCTGGCGGAGTTTTTGCCCACAAGCCTTGTTTTATGCGTGGAGTAGCTGGTCCTGAGGTCGTCCCCTACATAAAAATCCACATCCTGCAGGGAAGAACGGATGGCAAAGCAGGTATCTGTAAGATCATCGGGAAGCTGGATGGTGAGGACCATCGTGTCACCGACGGGAACCTTGTAGGTGCCCGGAACGGAGATTTCCTGGGGGGTTCCATCCGGTTTCTGCCAGGTAACGGTACCGGAATAGATCACAGAGGCTGCTGAGGTGTCGGAAGAACGTTCATCCGCACCAAAGATCTGCATAAAAATGAACCAGCCAAGGATGGCGAACATCAGAATATAAAAGAAATATCTTTTTCCCTGGTTAAAGGTTTCGGTTTTTTCTTTCATGGCAATATGCCTCCTTGTAATGGGAAAGGAGTGGTTTGTAAATTGAAAAACTCCTTTAGATCGATTATACCAGACCGGAGTGGAAAAATCAGTATAAACAGACTAAGACGGGTAATTTGGTAAGATTTTACCAATTTTTTTATGATTTCGATGGTATTATATAAAGCAGATAGAAAACATATCCGATGCATCTGCGTGCAGGATATGGTACAATGGGTAAATGTGGAGTATGACATGCAAAGCATGATATATGCAGGATAAAGGATCAGAATAAAGAATGAGAGTAAAGTGACAGGAGGAAGGATCATGAGTAAGATCGTAAATATCACATCAAAAGAGGACAAAGATCAGAAGCTGCAGGATATAGCAAATTCACTGGAGGAGCTGAAGGATGTAATGGCTGAAGTGATAGAAGCCTATGAGGAAGAAAATGCGGACAGCCGGAAGATGGACACGCTGACAGAGGCACTGGATGCGCTTGAGGACGCTTATGAGGCTGTTAACGATGTGCTGCTTGAGGAAATCTGATCATGCAGTATAAGGTTCTGAAGATAGAAGAAGACATGGATTTCGGCTGTGAAGAGCGGCAGCCGGGTGAAGCACTTATGTCAGTAGTGCTGATGGAAGATGAAAATGGAAATGAAACAAGTCTGCGACATGATGACGGTCTCCTTTATGAAAGAGATATCAATGAGGGAGATCTTGTTACCATGGACGGGCAGCATCAGCTGTGGAAATTGTAAAACAGAAGGGACGTACATCATTGGATTTTGTCATGACCGCACTGTTTGTGGTTATGTTCATTGATCAGTGGGAAGATGCACAAGATCATAAGCCGGCGCTGGTCGGAATTGTATGCTCTGTGATCTGCCTGGTGATCTTTGGAAGAGGGAAGTTTATCCTTCCGTCAATGGCATCGATCGTTTTATGCTTCCTGGGAATGAAGAAGCATGAGGAGAAGAGAAAAAAAGAACGTATACAGAAGTCAGGAGAATATCAGGCATGACAGTTGGGATATAGCCGGAAAGTACGCATTACGGACTGCCGGAGATGATCGCAATACTGTTCATTGTGGTATTACATAAATGGAAGAAGAGTACATTGCTCAGCATAGGAGGGGGAACGGTGTTTTATATGGTGCTGGTGCAGACCATATTTGGTTAGGCAGAAATATGCGAAAAACAGAAAATGAAAAGCTAAGGCAGGATACGATAACCGTATCCTGTTTTTTTGATTGCTGCAGTAATTTATGAAAATGCTGTAGATCAGATAAGCAGGCACAGGATTGTATGTAAAGGTGCAATAAGCCGTGAAAAGAAGCGAGCGGTCGCGAAAATGAGCGCGTCCGCGAAGAACGCACAGATGTATTTCCTTGTTCCTGGAAAATACAGAGGAAATATGCCGGGATCAGAGGAATCTGTAATTGTAACAGAACAACGATACCCCTTACTTGTCTGTGAATCCGATTGCACAGGTCTAAAAGCCTCAGCGTAGCTGGAGGCAATAAATAGTGTGTGTGGAATGGTGTGTTATGAAAATAACAAAAATGAGTAACTTTTGCTCTCACAATGGAATAAAAAACGACAAGACACTATGCGGCTTTATGGCTGTAAATGCATACGTTTCAAAAGTTTATACAGGGAACATGGAATACCATGAAATGTGAATAAATTAACACATAATTTTGGAAAATATACTCAAAATATAACCATACTATATTGACAAAATTAAAAATAAATGATAATCTGTGACCAGAACAAAACGAGAATGACTAAAATTTTTATAAAGTTAAGAATAAAAAGGTAAGCACGAAAGGAGTATCTTAAAATGGCCGAGATCAAAAAAATGGGTTACTGTGTAAACGGTGAGTGGAAAGAGTCAAAGGCAGAGAAATACATGGATGTTACAGATTCCAGTACAGGTGAGGTGATCGCGCAGGTTCCCTGCTGTACACCGGATGAGGTAGAAGAGGCGATCGCTTCCGCACAGGCTGCATTCCCGGAATGGTCCTCACTTTCTCTTGCAAAGAGACAGCAGTATATGTTCAGATGGAGAGATGTTCTTTATGCTCATAAGGAAGAGCTTTCCGTACTTTGTGCAAAAGAACTCGGAAAGAACATCAAAGAGGCAAGAGGAGATGTTCAGAAAGCAATTGAGCCTACAGAAGAGGCATGTGCACTTCCGACAATGATCCAGGGCGATGCTGCAATGCAGGTAACTACAGGATATGATACAGCTACATATCGCAAACCACTTGGAGTAACTGCTGGTATTGTTCCGATGAACTTCCCGGCAATGATCCCATGGGGCTGGATGGTTCCGCTTTCCATTGCATGTGGAAATACAGTAGTACTGAAAGCAAGCTCCCAGACACCACTTACAGCTATGAGGATCATGGAGCTCTTCTATACAGAGGTCGGATTCCCGAAGGGTGTTGTAAACCTTGTGACCTGCAGCCGTGTAGAGGCTGATATCCTTCTTACAGATGAGAGAGTAAAGGCTGTTACATTCGTAGGAACAACAGGTGTTGGTAAACAGGTATATTCCAAGGCAGCAGCTCATGGCAAACGAGTTCAGGCACAGTGTGAGGCAAAGAACCATGCACTTGTACTTGAGGACTGCAACCTTGAGGCTACTGTTAATGCGATCATCAACTCTACATACGGATGCGCAGGTATGAGATGTATGGCTCTTCCGGTTGTATGCGTACAGGATAGTATTGCAGACGAATTTGTTTCACTTCTTAAGAAAAAAGCAGAGGCTATGAAGCTTGGCTGTGCATATGATGAAGATACCGATCTCGGCCCGGTTGTAAATGCAGGCCATAAGGAGAAGATCTGCAACTGGATCCAGAAGGGTATCGATGAGGGTGCGGAGCTTGTACTTGACGGACGTAATGTAGTAGTTCCGGGATATGAGAACGGATTCTTCGTAGGACCGACAATTCTTGATCATGTAACACCGGAGATGACAGTTGGAAACCGTGAGATCTTCGGACCGGTAACCTGTATCAAACGAGTAAAGGATTACGAGGAAGGCATCGCAGTCATGAATGCCAATCCATTTGCAAATGGTTCCTGTATCTTTACACAGAGCGGATATTACAGCCGTAAATTCGCAATGGAGACAGACGGCGGTATGGTAGGAATCAACGTCGGTATCCCGGTTCCGACAGCATACTTCCCATTCTCCGGAAACAAGGATTCCTTCTTCGGTGATCTGCACGTTCTCGGAAAAGATGGCTATCGTTTCTTCACAAGAGCAAAAACAGTTACAACACACTGGTTCGATGAAGCTGCCGGAAAGAGAAAGGTCGGCACATGGGAAGGAAGTACTGAGGCTTAAGAAAGCTTCATAAATAAATTTATGACACTGAAAGGCAGATCGGGTAAGATCTGCCTTTCAGATAAAATCCTCTAATGAAATGAGCATATTCAAAAACGGTGCATCTGCTGGATTTCCGGCAGATGCACCGTTTTTTAGGATCAATATCCGATTTAATCGATCGTCATAACACGGATGCCGTGCTCCTGGCAGAAGCTGTCGTATTCTTCAGGAAGTGGCTGGTCGGTTACGATGGCGTCCAGTTTTTCCATGGAAGAATAGGTCATAAGCGAGATCCGGCCGAATTTGGAATGGTCTGCAAGAAGAATCATGCTGTTGGCATTCTCTGCGATGGCTTTTTTGGTGATGTATTCCTCGGCGCTGGCATTGGTAAGTCCGCTCTTCATGGTTACACCTGTGCAGGCCATAAAAGCCATGGAAATGTTGTAGGTCTGCAGATAATCATTGATATCCGGTCCTGTGAAGGATAGGGTCTTGCGGTTCAGCTTTCCGGGAACGGAAATGATATCCAGGTTCGGATAGGATGCTGCCTTGTTGAAGATAAGCAGGCTGTTGGTCAGGATCGTACAGTGCTTATCTGCAATAAAATCAACCAGGTTCAGGCAGGTTGTACCTGTATCGATATAGATGGTATCGTCTTCTGCCACAAGCTCTGCGGCACGGCGGCAGATTTCTTTCTTTTCGTCAGGAAAACGTCCGCCACGCTCTTCGTAAGACAGAAGGGGAAGAGTCTGTGGAGTTTCGAGTGCTGCGACACCGCCATATACTTTCATGATACTGCCACGTTTCAGAAGGATATCGACATCTCTTCTGATGGTGTTTTTGGATACGTTGAATTTCTCACATAATGTATCGAGAGAAGCGTTCTTATGCTCCAGCACATATTCTTCGATCATGTCCAGTCGCTGTGATTTCATAGAGGTCTACCTTCTTTCTATTGGTTAAGTCTTGGTTATATTTTATCATAAAAGAAGGTAGAGATAAAGTGCTTTTATAAGAACATACCAAAAATTATTTCCCTTCAAAAATATCTTGACGAAATTCTTATTTGAATGTAATATGAAAACGGTTTTCAAATTCAAATCTGCCATGTAAGGTGCAGTTGATAGAAGAGAGTAGGAAATATAATGGAAGAAAAAATGAAATACAGCACCAGGCAGCAGAAAATAATTCTGGAATGCCTGCAGGAATATGGAGATACATTTTATACCATAGATCAGTTTATGGAGCTCCTTCGTGGAAAAGAGATCCAGATCGGAAGGACAACGGTATACAGAGGACTGGAGCGGCTGCAGAAGGAGGGAGCGGTGCTGAAGGTTCCGTCTGTGGAGGGAGCGCCTGCCCAGTATCGTTTTATACGTGATGAGGAGCGGAAGAATTACGGTAAACTTGTGTGCCTGGAATGTGGGCATACGATTCCTCTGCAGTGTGGATGTATCGATCATTTTGTGGGACATGTGCTGGATGAACACGGATTTGAGATCGATCAGAGCCGGACGATCTTTTATGGATATTGTGACAGCTGCAGGAGGCTTAAAAAATGAATGTTAACAGAGGGAAGATGACAGCGGCAGCAGTTCTGGCGGTGACGCTTCTTGTTGTGGGCGGTGTGACCGGATATGGTTTGCACAGGGCCGGAACGGTGGGACAGCCATTTGTGGAGGATGGCCGACTGAAGGTGATGGCCAGCTTTTATCCCATGTATGATTTTGCCCGGAAGGTAGGAGGCGACAGGATCCAGGTAAAGGATATGGTTCCGGCGGGAACGGAGCCTCATGACTGGGAGCCGGCGGCAACGGATATCCGGAATCTTGAGGATGCAGATGTGTTTGTCTATAATGGTGCGGATCTGGAGCACTGGGCGGAGGATGTACTGGATACTCTGGAGAATCAGGATCTGGTTGTGTCTGAGGCATCGGATGGTGTGGAGCTTCTGGATGGAGGACATGATCATGCTCATGGTGATGAAGGAAAAGATCCTCATGTCTGGCTTGATCCTATGCGTGCAAAGCAGGAAATGAAGAATATCAGGGATGCTTTGGTAAAGGCTGATCCTGGGAACGGTGATTATTATGAAGCAAATTATGAGAAATATGCCGGTGAATTTGATGAGCTGGATCAGGAGTTCAGAGATGGTCTGAAAGGTACGAAGAGCCGGGATATTATAGTGGCGCATGAGGCTTTTGGATATCTGTGCAATGCCTATGATCTGAAGCAGCTGGCTATCGAAGGGCTGACACCGGATTCAGAGCCTGATCCTGCCAAGATGCAGGAAGTGATCGAGTATGCGAAAAAATACGACATTCATACCATATTTTTTGAGGAGCTGGCAAGTCCCAAGGTGGCGAAGACAGTGGCGAAGGAAGTGGATGCGGTGACTGCTGTGTTGAATCCGATCGAGGGATTAAGTGAGGAGGATATCAAGGCCGGAGAGGATTATTTTTCTGTGATGAGGAAGAATCTGGAGGCACTCAGGAAGGCATTGAACTGAAGGTGCAGGACAGCAGCTGTAACAAAAAAGGAGAAATTATGGGAATTTTGATAGAAAATCTTTCGTTTCACTATACAGGGACACCTGTGCTGGATCAGGTGAACCTGGAGGTGAAGGATGGCGATTATGCCATCCTTACCGGTGAAAACGGAAGTGGAAAAAGTACATTTCTGAAGCTTCTTCTGGGCGAACTGAAGGCGCAGGAGGGAAGTATCACTGTAAATGGAAAAGATATTTCTGCCACATTCGGAAAGGGAGATCTGGGATATGTTCCACAGAACAGTATCAGCAGAAACCAGAATTTTCCGGCGACTGTGGAAGAGATCATGATGACAGGTGTGTATTCCTCTTCCTGGAAGGCACGTTTCCGGGCAAAAAAAGAGATCCCGCGTTTGAAAGCCGCACTTGCGGAAATGGAAATGGAAGAGTTCTGGAAAAGAAGGATCGGAGATCTTTCGGGAGGACAGCAGCAGAGGGTTATGCTGGCACGTGCACTGGCGGGAAAACCGAAGATCCTGATCCTGGATGAGCCTACCACAGGAATGGATATGGTTTCTGTGAAAACACTTGCAGAAGTTCTGAGGAAGCGGAATGAGGAACAGGGGCTGACGATCCTTATGGTTACTCATGGAAATTCCGGTGAGTTTAAAGGAGCAAACCGGTTCTTTAAAGCGGAAGAGGGGAGGATCGACGAAGTATGAGTATTTTACAGTATGGATTTATGCAGAGGGCTTTTCTGGTGGGAATCCTTCTGGCTGTGATCACGCCCTGCATCGGGATCACCATTGTTCTGAAACGGATGTCCATGATCGGAGATGCGCTTTCCCATTCTTCACTGGCCGGTGTTGTGCTGGGACTGATACTTGGAGTGAATCCGGTAGCCGGTGCAGTAGTGATGTGCATCGTAGCTGCTCTTGGAATTGAGGCTATCCGCAAAAAAATCCCGCGTTATTCGGAGGTGGCGATCTCCATCGTCATGTCTGCCGGGATCGGACTGGCCGGTGTGCTGTCCGGCTTTGTGGAAAACGGTGCCAGTCTGAACAGCTTTTTGTTCGGAAGTATTGTGTCCATCAGTGAAGGAGAGCTGGCGCTGGTAGTTGTGATCAGTGTGCTGGTACTGGCAGCAGTGCTGTTTTTTTACAGGGAACTGTTTTATATCGGCTTTGATGAAAATGCGGCAAGGATCTCCGGTGTTTCCGTGCGGAATATTAATTTTCTTTTTACTATTCTGACGGCTCTGACAGTTTCCATTGCGTCCCGTACAGTAGGAACCCTGATCGTTTCCTCCATGCTGGTAGTTCCGGTGGCGTGTGGGATGCAGATGGCAAAAAGCTATAAGGGTACACTGATCTGTGCCATTATCGTGGCGGTATGTACCACCATTGCCGGACTGTTTCTTTCCTATTATGCCGGACTGAAACCAGGTGGAATGATCGTTCTTCTTGAGGTTGCGTGGTTTGTAGTTGTGATGACAGTGAAAAGTTTTAACAAATAAAACACATTTTTCCCACAAAGTAAACACAATTAACCCATATACTTTGAAGCATCAAAAGGAAACAGAGAAGAATTTTTTCCTAGGGAGGACTTAACCATGAACAATAACAGAAAATTAAAAATAAAGAAAATGATGAAAAAGGGTGCAACCATCAGCCTGTGTGCAGTACTTGCCGGCGGCATTGGAGTTGGTGCATATGAAGGTATAAATTATTTCTCCGGTGCACAGTCCGTACAGGCGGCAACCGACAGCTCCGAGAATCTGACTCTTATGAAGTCTGATAAAAAATCAAATAAAGACAGCGAAGATACAGAGGATACAAAATCCTCCGATACAAAGGGCAGTCTGGATGTATCAGATGTTGCTGAGAAGGCAATGCCTTCTGTAGTTGCCATCACAACCAAGTCCGTTCAGGAGGTTCAGGATTATTACAGCATGTTTGGTTCCCAGTATGCGCCGAGCCAGGAGCAGGAAGTTGAAGGAAGCGGTTCCGGTATTATCATCGGAAAAACAGATTCTGAGCTGCTGATCGCCACAAACTATCATGTTGTGGATGGTGCCGATACCTTGTCCGTTGCCTTTGCAGATGGTAATGCTTATGAGGCTACGGTAAAGGGCTTTGATGAAAGCGAGGATCTTGCAGTTGTTTCTGTTGCAACGAAGGATGTTTCGGATGATACAATGGATGCAATTTCTGTTGCAAAGATCGGAAGCTCTGATGATCTGAAGATCGGTGAGCAGGTTGTTGCCATCGGTAATGCACTTGGCTATGGCCAGTCCGTTACTACTGGTATTGTCAGTGCTAAGAACCGTAAGACAGATGCATCAGGACAGATCGAGGGTGATTCTACAGATAACAGCAGCAGTATCAACAAGGGCGTGAACCTGATCCAGACAGATGCGGCTATCAATCCCGGTAACAGTGGCGGTGCGCTTCTGAATATGGATGGTGAGGTTGTTGGTATTAACTCTTCCAAGCTTGCTTCTACTGAGGTTGAAGGTATGGGGTATGCCATTGCAATTTCTGATGTTGCGGATTCTCTTGAGAACATGATGAATGCCAAGGCAAGAGATAAAGTGGATAATCATGGTATCCTTGGTATCACAGGCAGTACAGTAAGTACGGAGGCAGTACAGATTTATGGTATCCCGCAGGGTGTATTTGTTTCGAAGGTAACCGAGGGCGGCCCTGCCGATGATGCAGGTATTACCAAGAATATGGTCATTACAGAGTTTGATGGTAAAACGATCACCAGTATCGATCAGCTGATTGAGCTGCTTCAGTATTATGAGCCGAAGGAAAAGATCGATGTGACGGTTGCAGTTCTGGATGGTAATGAATATAAGGAGAAGACACTCTCTGTAAAACTTGGTAAAGATGACAGTTCCAGCAAGGATAGCAAGGACAGCTCTGAGGATAGCACGTCCCAGGATTCCCAGGATGCAGATATCCCAGATATCCAGGGAGGACAGGATGACTCCGATCAGGGGGATGCAGATGCATTTGCTGATGATGGAGAAGCCAGCCTGTTTAGAGATTTTGAGCAGAATGGCTTGTATGACTGATCAGTCCTAAATTATAGATGGAGAGCATTTTCGAGGTGAAGAACCGCAATCAGTTCATCCCCTCCATGAATCCGCAGGAAAGAAACCAGAAATACAGCGGATGGAAAGACGCAGTAGAAAAAGTTCTTGTATAAGCATAAAAATTTCTCAATATAAAAAAGGTGTTGCTGATCACAGAGTGAGCAGCAACAAAACGGGAGCTTTAGGCAGCGGCAATTGCTTGACCCCATGTGTATGTCAGATTATAATAAAATAACAGGCATTTCCGGATGCATTCCAGATGTATCGGAAATGACGGAAAGCCGGTCTTTGCCAGTATCATGTGCAGAGGCCGGCAAAAGTTATATTCAGAGATAAACGATCATCCATTTGCAGTAGCTGTGCAGTGGCATCCGGAGATGATGTATGATTCTTCAGAACAGCTGAAGCTTCTCCGGGCATTTGTGGAGGCAGCAGGGAAGGAGACGGAAGCATGAATATTTGTATCTATGGAGCGTCCAGCGCAGAGCTGAAAAAGATCTATTATGAGAAAACGGAAGAGCTGGGACAGCTGATGGGAAAGCGAGGACACGGCCTTGTTTTCGGAGGTGGAAAAGAGGGGCTGATGGGGGCGGCAGCCCGGGGTGTTGACAGAGAAAAAGGCTATATCCTGGGTATCGCACCGAGATTTTTTGACCAGCCGGGAGTGTTGTATGAGCATTGTACAGAGTTTATTTTTACTGAAAATATGCGTGAGAGGAAGCACCTGCTGGAAAGCCGCTCGGATGCGACTATCGTGGTACCTGGGGGAATTGGTACTTATGAGGAGTTTTTTGAGATTCTGACATTGAAGAGTCTGGGACGGATCGACAGGCCGATCGTTCTTTATAATATTCAGGGATATTACGACAGCATGCAGGCACTCCTGGAATACACAGCCGGGGAAAAATTTATGTCCAGAGATGTTGTGGGTATGTGCCGGTTCATGAAAGACCCGGAGGAGATCCTGGATTATATTGAGAATTACCGGAATTATGGGGGAAGGCTATAAATAAAATACAGTACGGCTGATACAACAGCCCTGTATATAAGATCGTGCGAAGGGGATTTTTACAGGAGAAGATATATTTTATGAGGAAAATAATGTTAAATGGCCAGTGGGAGCTGGCAGAAGCAGGAAATGACAGATTATGTGAGGTACAGGTTCCGGGATCTGTGCTTTCCGGGCTCTATGGTGCCGGGAAGATCGAAGATCCTTTTTATCGGACAAATGAGGATGTGACAAGGGAACTGTTCCGGAAGGATTATGAATTCAGCAGAACATTTGTGGCTGCAGAGGATATCCTGAAAGAAGAAAAAATAATTCTGGTCTGTGAGGGGCTGGATACTCTTGCAGATATTTATATCAATGGGCAAAAAGCCGGATCTGCAGATAACATGCATCGTACCTGGAAGCTGGATGTGAAAGAATTTCTTCATTCCGGGGAGAATCAGATCCGGATCGTATTCCGGTCGGTATTCAAGTATATCGAAGCTTATGAGTATGAAGATAATAAAGAGATCCACTATGTTCCCTGCGGTGGAATGAAAGGAAACCAGCTGATCCGGAAGGCTCATTGTATGTTTGGATGGGACTGGGGCCCCCAGACCATTGATGCCGGGATTTTTCGGGATATTTATCTGGAAGCATACAGTCATCCGAGAATTGAGGATGTGAAGATCACACAGGTGCATGGGGATAATGCTGTGGATGTGTGTACAACTGTGGCTGTAAGCGGAGATGCTGTGGATAAGTGTCAGGTGAGAGTGACGATCCAGGAGGATGCAGAGAGCGTCTGTGGACATAGAACAGGTGCTAACGACCGAAAAACGGAAGCCCATGTATGCAAAGTGGGGGAGACTGTATCAGCGAATAATAATCCAGCAGTGCTGACATCCTCGATCCACAACCCGAAGCTCTGGTGGCCAAACGGCTACGGCGATCAGCCGTTATATAAAGTTCAGGTGGAACTTCTGGACGAGTATGGCACAGTTCTGGAAACCATAACGAAGCGCATCGGTCTCCGTACCCTTACCATCAGCCAGGAAAAAGATCTCTGGGGAAAAGAGTTCGCGTTCTGTGTCAATGGCGTGAAAATTTTTGCCATGGGGGGAAATTATATTCCGGAGGACTGCATCTATTCCAGGATCACACCGGAGGTCCAGAAGTATCTTCTGGAATCCTGCAAACGTGCCAATTTTAACTGTGTCCGTGTGTGGGGCGGCGGTTATTATCCTTCGGATCATTTCTATGATCTTTGTGATGAGATGGGACTGATCGTATGGCAGGATCTGATGTTCGCATGTAATGTTTATGATCTTACAGAAGAATTTGAAGATAATATCACGAAGGAGATCACGGAAAATGTAAAACGTCTCCGTCATCATGCATCCCTTGGCCTGTGGTGCGGAAACAATGAGATGGAGTCTGCCTGGGATCACTGGCCGGAGGTACAGAGTGAGTCGAAATATCTCCGTGCGGACTACATAAAAATGTTTGAGTATGTGATTCCGAAAGCAGTGAGGGCGGCAGACAGCGAGACCTTTTTCTGGCAGTCTTCCCCAAGCTCCGGAGGCTGCTTTGATGATCCGGACGATGAGAACAGAGGAGACTGTCACTACTGGGATGTATGGCATGGTCAGAAGCCTTTTACAGATTATCAGAAGCATTATTTTCGTTTTTGCTCGGAGTTTGGCTTCCAGTCTTTTCCGTGCCTGAAAACTGTGGAGAGCTTTACGGAAGAGAAAGATAGGAATATTTTTTCCAGGGTGATGGAGAACCACCAGAAAAATCCTGCAGCTAACGGAAAGATCCTGTATTATCTTTCCGAGAATTTCCGTTATCCGGAGAATTTCCGCAAGCTTCTCTATGTGAGCCAGATCCTTCAGGGAATGGCCATGAAGTATGGAGTAGACCACTGGAGACGTCACAGAGGCCGCTGTATGGGTACCCTTTACTGGCAGATCAATGACAACTGGCCGGTGGCATCCTGGGCAAGTATCGACTACTTTGGCCGTTGGAAGGCACTTCATTATATGGCAAAAAAATTCTATGGGCCACAGGCGGTGAGTATGTGCATGGATGGGGATATCATGCAGGTGTATCTGGCAAATGAAAGTATGGACGCACAGTCATATCAGGTTGCCTTTTATGTGAAAAATATGGAATGTGAGATTCTTGAGAAGCTTACCGGAACGGGCACTGTGGGTGTGCAGGAGTCCGCTCCGATCCTGGCGGTGGATGTTTCCGGATGGGAAGACAAGAAGTATGAGATCTTTCTTGAGGCGGAAGTGACACTTGCTGACGGAGATGTGCTCTGTGATGTGGAGACCCTTGTTCCGTATAAATATCTGGAGCTGGATAAACCGGAGATCACTGCCGAGGTGGAGGAGCAAGGTGATGCATTTGTGATCCATTTAAAAAGCAGCTGCTTCAGTCCGTTTACAGCTATTGGATTTACTGATGCGGATGTTACTCTGGAGGATAATTTTTTCCATATGACAGATGGAGAGGAAATGTGTGTCCGGCTTGATAAGAAAGATATCCGAAATGGAGAGATTCTGGATGCAGCGGATCTGACACAGCAGATGGAGATCCTGACGCTGGCATAGAAAGCTTTTAAATAAAAAAGACGCGGCCTTTTATCGGAGGATAAAAAGGTTCGTGTCTTTTTTTATATGATATTAGGGGATCATCATGGGTTTGCGTGTGTTTACATTTGATTACGATATTTGGGATCAGAATTCGTAATTTTTATGTCTTTTGAAGAAATCCTTAGTTTCCTTTACAACCACACCGCTCAGGGCAAGAAGAGCGATCAGGTTCGGGAATGCCATCAGGGCATTGAAGATATCTGCGATGTTCCATACAGCTGCTACAGTCATATATGGTCCGATGAATACGCAGATGATGTACAGCCAGCGGTATGTTGTAACTGCGGCTTTGTTTCTGTTGAACAGGTATTCCAGACATCTTTCACCGTAGTAATCCCATCCAAGGATTGTTGTGAATGCAAAGAATACCAGGCACAGCATCAGTGAGAAGGATGCTACAACCGGCGGGAAAGGAAGTCCTTTCTGGAATGCGGCTGTTGTGATGGCAACACCCTCAAGACCTGTGTTCCATGTTTCTGTAATGACGATGGAAAGACCTGTCATTGTACAGATAACGATAGTATCAATGAATGTACCTGTCATGGATACAAGACCCTGACGTACCGGCTCCTTTGTCTGAGCTGCAGCGGCTGCGATCGGGGCACTACCAAGACCGGACTCATTGGAGAAGATACCGCGGGCGATACCCTTCTGCATAGCTACGACCATGGTTCCCATTGCGCCACCTGCAAGTGCACTTCCTGTGAAAGCAGATTTTACGATAGTTACGATCGCTGTAGGTACTGCAGTGATGTTTGTGATCACGATGATCAGTGCCAGTGCAACATAGAGAACTGCCATAAACGGTACAACGACCTGGGATACCTTTGCGATTCTCTGGATTCCGCCGAGAACGACAAGTCCTACACATACGGTAAGTATCAGACATGCAACTACAGTTGCCCAGGAATATGTATTTCCGAAAAGTGCTACTGTGTGTGCTTTATCCGGGTCAAAGAAATTGGTAACTGCAGATGAGATACCGTTTACCTGTGTAAAGGTTCCGATACCGAAAAGTCCCACACCTGCTCCGAAAAATGCGAAGATCTTGGCAAGCCATCTCCACTGTTTTCCCATACCGTTTTCGATGTAGTAGAAAGGTCCGCCGAGAACGTGGCCTTCTTTGTCAATGGTACGGTACTTGATCGCCAGAAGTCCTTCTGCGTATTTGGTTGCCATTCCGAAGAATGCGGCTACGATCATCCAGAAAAGTGCTCCTGGTCCGCCGGCTGCGATAGCAGTTGCGACACCTACGATATTTCCGGTTCCGATGGTTGCTGAAAGCGCAGTACACAGAGCTCCGAAGCTTGTGACCTCACCATCGCCGCCTTCTTCATTTTTTACCATGAATTTCAGTGCCTTTCCGAGGTGCCTTACCTGTAAAAGACCTAACCGAGTGGTTAACAGAATTCCTGTGAACAGGATCAGAATGATCAGCGGAAGTCCCCAAACGACTCCGTCAAACCATGTGATAAAGTTGTTGATTTGTGTAAACATTACTCTTTCCTCCATCCTTTTGCCTGAGAGATTTACAGCATTTTGTGTGCTGCGTACACCTTCGGCGCTCTTCCCTTTTGATTTGAAGAGACTCTCCTGAGTTTTTTTATTTTTGAATGATGCCAGGATCTTTTGTGTGCGGTGGTGGCGGTCATTCGTTTCGTGTAGAAAAACACTGTAACACAGAGTATCACATGAATTGATGGATTTCAATGGTTTTTTAAAAAAAATTGCATTTATTAGAAAAATTAATCGACATATAATTGGAAGTTTTGGGATTTACTTTTCTATCAGCGGATGTTCTTTGTAATACATGCGGGTGAAATGCAGAAATGTCAGCATATCGCCGCTGATATATTTGCTTTTTTTCCATACCATGCCGATTTTTATGCGGACAGGTGGATTGAGCGGGATACCGGTAACATTGGAAGTGGAAAAGTTATCGGTCATGCTGGAGTAGAGAAAGCAGCCATATTTTCCGGTTTTTACAAATTGCAGGGTGGTGTAGATCTGGCTGCTCCGCATAACGATATTGGGTGTGTGGCCATCCATCTCAAAACGCATTTTCAGGATCTGATTCTGGACGGAGTCAGCATTGAAAAAGATCAGCTGCTCTTTCGCCATATCTTTTGTTGTGACTGATTTTTTTTCTGCCAGCCTGTGGTCGTTGCTCACACAGAAAACCACCTGGTCGTTGGCCAGGACGGTGTTGTGAAATTTATCTATATTATACTGTTCCATATTGACCAAAGCTACATCCAGGGTGTCATCCTGTACCAGATTGCAGGCACGGACAGATCCGTATTCTTCCAGTACTACGGCAATTTCCGGGTGCTTTTCGTGAAACGCCGTAAGCAGCTCCGGAAAAAATACGGTACTCAGCATGGGAGGGATCCCGATGCGAAGAGGCGGTTTTATCCTGGACATGCTGGAGTAATCGGCCTGAAGCTCATTACAATATTGAAGGATATAGGTAGCTTTTTTGTAGAAGGACTCTCCCTCCTGGGTCAGACTCAGCTGATTTCCTTTTCTGGAAAAAAGGCTGATCCCGAATTCAATCTCCAGATCGCGGATAGCCATGGAAATGGTGGGCTGGGTCACATATAATTCTTCGGCTGCCTTTGTGATGCTGTGGCAGCGGCTGGCTGTGCAGAAATAGCGTAGTTGATTCAGTGTCATGATAAACCTTCTCTCGATGAATTGTCAGATTAAATTTTTTAGTAAAGTTTTTCATTTCTGTCCGGAAAAGATGTGACAGAGTATTTTGGTGTCTACATAAAAATAGCATAGAAATATAATTTTTGCCAGATTCATTTGCTGATACGCTGATTTTATGTTAGTAATGTACAAAAAATATCATTAAAAACTGATACTATAAATATTTTTTATGCGGATATATGTTTCATTAATTTGTTTTTTTATATGTACACCGGTTATAATGGAACCATCAAAAGAAACGTGTACGGCCTATACTTTTCAGGAAAAAACCAAATGGAAGGAGAGTACAGAAATGTCTCAGACAACTATCACATTGCTGTTTCTTGTGTTCACCATTATCAGTTTCATCCTTGAAAAAATTCCTCTTGGTCTGACGGCTTCGATCTGTGCGATCGGTCTGACCCTTACAGGAGTTGTGGATGCAACAACAACATTTTCACAGTATGTAAACAGTAACGTAATCCTTTGCGTTGGCATGTTTGTAGTAGGCCAGGCATTGTTCGAAACAGGAATGGCAAATAAGATCGGAGGACTGGTCACGAAATTTGCCAGAACAGAAAAAACACTGATCATTGCGATCATGGTGATCGTAGGTGTAATGTCCGGATTCTTATCCAATACAGGTACTGCAGCAGTGCTGATCCCGGTAGTCTGTGGAATCGCCGATGAGTCCGGTTATTCCAGAAGCCGTCTTCTGATGCCGCTGGTATTTGCCGCAGCACTTGGCGGAAACCTTTCTATTATCGGTGCACCCGGAAACCTGATGGGTGTGAATGCACTTCAGGAGATGGGGCTTTCCACAAGCTTCTTTATGTATGCGCCGGTTGGAGTTCCGATGCTTCTGATCGGAATCCTTTACTTTGTCCTTATCGGATATAAATTCCTTCCGGATGGAAAGAATGCATCCGGTGCAGCTCTTGAAGATCAGCAGGATTTCAGTCATGTACCGAAGTGGAAACAGACTGTTTCCCTGGTAGTACTGATCCTTGTGATCCTTGCAATGATCTTTGAGAAAGAGATCGGCATCAGCATTGAGGTTTCCGCATGTATCGGAGCGATCCTCCTGGTTCTGACAGGAGTTATTTCCGAGAAAGACGCACTGAATTCCATTGACCTGAAGGTTGTATTTCTTTTCGGCGGTTCTCTGACACTTGCAAAAGCATTGGATACAACCGGAGCCGGAGAACTGATCGCAGATAAGATCGTAGGACTTCTTGGAGCAGATCCGAGTCCGATCCTTCTTCTTCTGGTGATTTTTATTGTAACCTGTGTGCTGACAAATTTCATGTCAAATACAGCAACCACAGCACTGATGATTCCAATTGCGGTATCTCTTGCAAACAACCTCGGAGCAGATCCGAGAGCCGTTGTTATCGCAACTGTTATCGCAGGTTCCTGTGCATATGCAACACCGATCGGTATGCCGGCAAACACCATGGTAGTCGGTCTTGGAGGATACAAATTCAAGGACTATGTGAAATCCGGTCTGCCGCTGATCCTGGTATCCTTTGTGATCTGTATGATTCTGTTACCGATCCTGTTTCCGTTCTATCCGTAAGGAGAGAAACTTTTGAGTTACTGTTCACTTTGTGACCAGCAACACTTTTAATTAAGTTCATTCCCTTCTGCACTGACCATACAGTGAAGGAGAAATGATAAATAAGCCAAAAAAGCCATCTTAACCATTAATCAGCCAAAATTAATGATGAAACAACCAACAAAAACCTATGTAACTAAAAAACATTAAACCATCGAACCATATCAGGAGGTAAATCATGACTAAGGAAAATGGAGTTAAAGTATTAACAGACATGGTAGCAGATTTTGTTGCCCATATTGGAAAAAAATTACCGGATGACGTAGTTAATAAACTTGAAGAGCTTGGTTCACAGGAAACAGCTGCACTTCCAAAGGTTCTTTATGAGACAATGACAAAGAACCAGGGTCTTGCTGTAGAGCTGAACCGTCCAAGCTGTCAGGATACAGGTGTTCTTCAGTTCTGGCTGAAATGCGGAACAAATTTCCCGTATATCAATGAGCTGGAAGCACTTCTGAAAGATGCTGTTGTTCAGGCTACTTTTGCAGCACCGTTAAGACATAATTCCGTTGAGACTTTTGATGAGTACAACACAAAGAAAAACGTTGGTAAAGGAACCCCGACTGTATGGTGGGATATTGTTCCTAACAGCGATAAATGTGAGATCTACGCATATATGGCAGGCGGCGGATGTACCCTTCCGGGAAAAGCAATGGTTCTGATGCCGGGGGCAGGATATGAAGGTATTACAGATTTCGTTCTTGATCAGATGACAACTTACGGACTGAATGCGTGTCCTCCACTTCTTGTTGGTGTTGGTGTAGGAACATCTGTAGAGACAGCTGCTCTGAACTCCAAGAAAGCGCTGATGCGTCCGATCGGTTCTCACAACGATAACGCAAACGCAGCAAAAATGGAGAAGCTTCTCGAGGATGGTATCAATGCCATCGGCCTTGGACCGCAGGGTATGGGCGGAAAGTATTCTGTAATGGGTGTTAACATTGAGAATACTGCACGACATCCATCTACCATCGGTGTTGCAGTAAATGTTGGATGCTGGTCCCACCGTCGTGGACATCTGGTTGTAAATCCGGATCTTACAGTAACCTGTGATACTCATTCCACATGGAAATTTAATGCATAATATAAACGGAGGGAAAAATCATGATCGAAATCAGAGGAGATAAAAAAGTTCTTATTACACCTGTAAGCGCAGAAGACCTGGCTGATATCAAAATCGGTGATATTGTATGGCTGGACGGAGATCTGATGACCTGTCGTGACGTTGCTCACCGTCGTCTGGTTGAGTATGGAAGAGAGCTTCCGTATGATATCCGCAACAAAGCTATTTTCCATGCCGGCCCGATCGTTCGCAAGATCGAGGGTACAGAGGATGATTATGAAATGGTTTCTGTAGGACCGACAACCTCTATGCGTATGGAGAAATTCGAGTATGAGTTTACCAAGCTTACTGGTGTCAGAGTGATCGTTGGTAAGGGTGGTATGGGTCCGAACACGGAGCGTGCCTGCAAAGAGTTCGGTGCGATCCACTGTGTTTTCCCGGCCGGCTGTGCAGTTGTAGCTGCTACAGAGGTTGAGAAGATTGCTGAGCATCACTGGGATGAGCTTGGAATGCCTGAGACTTTATGGTGCAACAAGGTTAAAGAATTTGGGCCGCTGATCGTATCTATCGATGCACAGGGACGTAACCTGTTTGAGGAGAACAAGGTTGTATTTAATGAGCGTAAAGAGGCTGCCAAGCAGGCAATTTATCCTGAGGTTAAGTTCATTAAATAATATTGGATATTGGAAAAAATTTTTCGGGATATCTGAAATAACGAGGCTCTGCCATGAGAGCTTCGGGATTGACTGGTGATTGTGAAATTGAATTAACAGCGTGATATAAAAAAGAGAGATGTCCTGCAGATCATATAATGTGGTCTGCAGGATGTCTTTTTTTGTTGCTTTTTGTTGTTTCTTGGGGTTTTTGTGTTTTACAGGGGTGAGGGGGTGTGATAGAATATAAGCGTTGCAGCAGGCTGGTTATTAAGGTATTATCTGGTATGGATCTTGCGCAGTGAAGGTGGATCGTGGATATCTGCCTGACAATATTTTCAGAGAGGATGAGGTATGAGGTTTATGGGGGATTTTTTGAAGAATATTAACTGGAAGCATGTTCTGATCATGTGTATCGGAAATGTTTTTGCAGGTATGGGGATTGGAATTTTCAAGCTTGCCGGGCTTGGAACGGATCCGTTCAGTGGAATGAATATGGCGGTTGCGGATATGATTGGTATGGCGTATGGTAATTTCCAGCTGATTGTAAATATTGTGCTGCTGATCATTGAGATTGCTTTTGGCAGAAGGTTCCTTGGGATCGGTACGGTTGTGAATGCGGTTTGTCTGGCTTATATTACTACTTTCTTTTATAATATTTATACTGGTGTTTTTGGATTGGAGCTTGTGGCGCTGCCGGTACGTTTGGTGGCACTGTGTGTGGGTGTTGTGATCTGCTGTCTGGGACTGTCGATGTATCAGATGCCGGATGAGGGGGTTGCGCCTTATGATAGTCTTTCGCTGATCATGACAGAGAGATGGCCGAAGATTCCTTATTTCTGGCACAGGATGTCTAATGATGTGCTTTGTGCGCTGATCTGTTATCTGACTGGTGGTGTTGTGGGTATTGGTACGCTGGTGACGGCTTTTGGGCTGGGACCGGTGATCCATTTCTTTAATAGGGTTTTTACCGGGAAGCTGCTTGCCTGGGTTGATGGTGAGTGAGTTTGTAGTTGTATGGGGTGAGCTGAACTGGCTGCGGGATGTGGCTGCTCGGGAGTTGGATGGGCTATCAGCGCTACGCTGGATAGCTGGGAGGAAAGGCTAAGTTTGCAGTAAGTGGCCGAAAAAAATTACCGATGCGAATATCCACTTGACTGGATCTCTTTACCTTGACATCTTCCGTGAGAGTATGCACAATAAAGGTATCATAAATTTGCCGGACAGAGATAAAATATGAAACAAGAGTAATAAACATGCAGAACATTTTCATCGTAGCAGACATGCCAGACCAGACTTGTCTGTTAAGAAGGATGAAACCGCAGGAAAGGAGAAAGCTATGAAAAAGAAGCTTCTGAAAAAATTGATGGTCCTTGCGCTGTCCGCAGTAACTGCCTTCAGTGCGGTACCGGCGGCAACGGTAACAGCAGCAGGTAATCCTTATCCTACAACACAGGATGTGGATCGAGATGGCTTATACGAGATCCCCTGCACACGCTTTGCATGGCAGTGCGTGTATGACAGACAGGGAATCGCATTGCCTTCGTGGGGAAATGCGGTAAGCTGGTGGCAAAATGCTATCAATCAGGGCTATGCAGTAGGAAATGAGCCTGTTCCCGGTTCTATTGCTGTATGGAGCGGAGATTATTACGGACATGTTGCTTATGTAACAGCTAATCTTGGAAACAACAGATTTACGGTAGATGAGGGAGGAAGAACGGACAAAGATCAGACATCCTCTCATGGAGTTGCATATGGATATACACTGACCAATGCAGTCGGAGGAAGGCGCCCTTATGATTCTAACAAGGTGCTGCTTGGCTTTATCTATCCGGGCGTTCGTGTACCGGGCAAGCCATATGTGAGCGTGAATCCGGGAAAAGCGAATCAGACCACAACGTTTTCCTGGAATGCAACAAGCTATGCCAGATATTATGATGTATATGTGTATAAAGCAGGAGAATCCAATCCGACGCAATTTCAGTATGGAGTGAATGGAACAAGCTGGTCCTGCACATTGCCGGCGGGGAATTACAGGGTAGCGGTGGCATCTGTGAATCATGCACAGTATGCATATACATTTTCGGATTCTGTGAATTTCACTGTCCAGGCAGCTCCGGTCACACATACACATAACTATCAGAGAGTAACAGTAAAGGCAACCACCACTGCCAACGGATATACACAGGAGCAGTGCAGCTGCGGAAGTATACAGAATAAACAGATCATCTATTATCCGAAAAAAATACAGCTTTCCAGAACAAGCTATACTTATAATGGAAAAGTAAAAAAGCCAACAGTAAAGGTTACAGACAGCAATAATAAGGTGATCAGTGCAGACAATTATACAGTTACCTATTCTGCCGGAAGAAAATATGTTGGAACTTATCGGGTAACAGTTCGGTTTAAAGGCAATTACTCGGGAACCGTTACAAAAACCTTTAAGATCACCGGAAAAGCTCATAAACACAGCTACAAAAAACAGGTGAAGAAAGCAACTACATCCAGGAACGGATATGTCCAGTATCTTTGCTCCTGCGGTGCGGTGACCGGAAAGAAAACAATCTATTATCCGAAGACAATAAAGCTTTCTGCAACAAGCTATACATACGACGGAAAAGTAAAAACACCGAAGGTAAAAGTGACTGGTGCGAATAATAAAACCATCAGTTCCGGCAATTATAAGGTGTCATATTCCCGTGGAAGAAAAAATGTTGGTACTTATAAGGTAACGGTGAAGTTTAAGGGGAATTACAGCGGAACCGTAACAAAGACCTTTAAGATCAAGGCGAAACCTAAAAACTGGGTTTATGTGGATACGCTTCCCAAGAATATTACTTCCGATAAATATACGATCCAGTATAAACACACCTATCAGAAAACAACCTCCAGCTATGTCAACGATGGTGGTGTTTATGAGTCTGTAAGACCACTGGAGACATCTGCTTCCAGACAGCTGGTGGGCTATTATTACTATCATTTCTGCGGACCGAATACCGGAAAGAATGTAAACTTCGCACAGACGGGATCTTATGTACATTTTGACAGTGTGGCAGCCAGTCAGGTAACCGTAGCTGCTTCCGGCGCAGATGGAGATGACCCGAGTATTACCTATTATCTGCTGAACTGGAACGGGAACGGCAGCCGGGTATGGTGCTCCAGCGGAACTACCTGTAACGGCGCCTACGGAAGCCACGGAGCCAGAGGCCAGGCCTGGTACCGCATGAACCAGTACCAGAACAAAAAACTCCAGACTCAGACCACAACCTCCGAAAGTGATTGGACAACCGGTAAAGACAGCACAGCAGTAAAAACCGTTTACCGTTATAAAGCAAAATAGATCATAGATCAGTCATAAATCACAGTCATAAATCAGAAACTCCCTCATGTATCAGAAAAAACTGATATGTGAGGGAGTTTTTTTGCAGAAGGATATTTGTAGTCTGCGCCGTATCTGGTTGATTGCCATAAAATATTGTGTCGAAATACAGAGAAACAACAGGAAGGAAAAATCTTGGATGAAAGATAAAAATATGATATTCTATAAGTATCTTATAAGACTTATTCTAGCCGTATGGCATTCACAGATGTTTCAGATCTGAAACGGAATTTCCATTTTTTATCAGACAAGGAGAAGATTAATTGAATACGAAATTAAAGGCTTATTTTCCAATGATAAGAACCCGCGAGGAGATTTTGCGGGACATTCAGCAGAACATAAATCTGACAGAGAGATTTTATAGCTGGAAAGAAGAACAGAGAGAGGAATTTATGGATTTCTGTACGGGAGTGAAGGGGGTGAAAATGCTGTATGATGCATTTTTTAAGGAAATTATGAATCCGGAAACAGTACCGGAAAGATTAGAGGATTTTCTTGAAGTATTGCTTCAGAGAAAGGTGAAAATTATCGAAGTTTTACCAGGAGATTCTACAAGACTGGCAGATGAGCAGTCTCTTTTGATCATGGATATTCTGGTACGATTTGATGATGGTTCATATTGTAACGTGGAAGTGCAAAAAATAGGTTACGCTTTTCCTGGGGAAAGATGCGCATGTTATTCTTCTGATCTATTATTAAGGCAATATAAAAATGCCCGAAGTACCAGAAAAGAGAATTTTTCCTATAAGGATATAAAAAGTGTATATACAATTGTACTGATTGATAAAAGTACAGGAGATTTTCATAAATATAAAGATAGATACTGCCATATTTTTCAACAGAGATCAGATACAGGATTGGAACTTAATCTGCTTCAGAAATATGTATTTCTTCCGCTTGACATCTTTCGTGAGAATATGCACAATAAAGGTATCACAGATAAACTGGATGCATGGCTGGCATTTTTGAGTATGGATTCTCCGGAAGTAATCGTGAAATTAATAAAAAAATATCCGGAGTTTACGGTCATGTACGAGCACATATATAATATATGCCGGAATGTGGAAGGGATGATGGAAATGTATTCAGAGGAATTAAAGATTCTTGACAGAAACACAGTGAAGTATATGGTTGATCAGATGCAGGAGCAGATTGATAATCAAAAGGAGAAAATTGCAGCTCAGGAAAAAGAAATTCAGATGTTAAAAAGAAAGCTTGAAGAACAGAAATAAAATATAAGATCAGAAACTCCCTCATATATCAGAAAAAAACTGATATGTGAGGGAGTTTTTTTGCTTAAAAAACGGCTTATTTATTTAGATTATAGTTAGTAAATTTCACAGAGCACAATACTCTGT